>NZ_JBFRDB010000018.1:0-72656 GCF_052113365.1 Arthrobacter sp. YAF17
GTGGCGCAACCTGGTCAATTCAACCAATTCAATACAATAAATTGGTATCAACAAACTTGGCACACTATTGAGTTCTCAAACAACAGACACACCCGGCACCACCACAACCTCAGCCGTGGATCGCTCCGGAGCAACTTATCTAACTTACCCGAACCCGGAAGCCTAAGCAAATCAGCGTTACCGCGACTCACAACTCCACAAGCAGGATCCCCACCCAAAATCAGCGCGTAACTAACCGCACCATTTTCCAGGCTGTTCAGAAGGGGGTCGGTCGCTATCTTTCCGCATCAGCGGCGGCGACTCGAACAACAATACACGCCCCCAGCACCCGGCACAAATCCACCCCCACCACCCCACCCACACCCCCCAAAAACCCCGCCACGGCGCGGAAACCGGTCACCAAACAAGCCTCCCGCCGGCCGAAACCCCACCACCGGGCCTTTGTGCCGTGCGTCACCCGCCACGGGCCCGCCGCACTACATCGGTCCTCGGGCGCCGCCGGACGGCGTGAGCATCCGGCCGCAAGCGGGCGTCGGGCATCGGCCCGCCGCCCGCCGTCGGTCATCCGGCTGCAAGCCCGCATCGTCGTCACCTACGACGTCGAGCTGCGGGCCGCCGTCGTGGACGCTCGCCTCAACACACTCACCCCCGGCACCCGCGGAACCTTGGGTCAGCCCGGTGAGTACGAACTGCTGGGCGCTACTAGACGGGGAGGACTTTCGTCTTCTCCTTGCTGTCCGCCCAGGCGATCGTCGCGTAGTACGTCGAAGAAGCCGGCGAGACTAGCTTTTTAGCCCCCAGGGTTACCGTGCCGGTGGCACCGCCGGTCCGGCTCTTGGTTTTTGCCGACGATACAAATTTGATGCCCTCGGAAATGTACTTGGACTTGGCAAAAGTAGTGGACGCTGGAGCCGTGGCCCGGAAGGACAGGTCTGCCGTCAGCGGCGAAACTGCTGGGTTATCGGGGTCGGCATAGTTCGTGAATTCCAGGGACATTTTCAGCTGCCCTTTAGCCAACCCGTTCGGAACGACCAGGTTCAGGGTTTCCGTCTCCCCGGATCCGTCGATCAGTATTGTTTGTGTGCATGTGTTTTCCTGCGTGACAGACACAAAGCCCAGTTTCTCGGGCGCATTAGATCCGCGGAGCGTTAGGGCGCTGCCGAACACGCTGACCCTCGTCCGTATGCAACCATCCGTCTGGTCAAATTCCGCGGTCAGCGCCTCGCCTCTCACCACGGTTTTCGTAACGCCGGGCTTCGGAGTGACAGGTTTCGGAGTGACGTGCCGCTCCGCCGCGATGCTCGCTCCGGCGCTGGCGAGTTGAACGACGAGTGTCCCAGCGAGTGCCAGTGCTCCTAGTGCTGTCCTTTTCATGGCGCGTCTCTCTTTCGTCGGGCTGCGAGTCCTCACGGTTATCGGATGGTAGGACCTCGAGGTTGAGAAAACAATGGAACGCACGCTGCCAATGGAGGCTTAGGCCCGGCACTGCGTCTGGAGCGGGGCTCATCGGCTGGGCCAGGGCATGTGGACGGCTTCTGTTCACCTGAAGCGCCCGCACTGCTACCTTGGCTGGATGGAACGATCACTGGTGAGGCCAAGGAATCGCAAGATCCTCGCGGGCGTGTGCGCTGCCCTTGCTGACCGCTTCGGCATCTCCGTGAAACTGGTCCGCCTCGGATTCGTGCTCTTCGGGTTCTTTGGCGTCGGTGAGCTCGTCTACATCGCGCTGTGGATCCTCATCCCCAAAGCCAGTTAGCGGAAGGTATGACGGCGGCTGCCGGCTGAGTGCCGACGTCGCCGACGTCAGGCACGACGTCGGCCGCGACGTTGCGCAGCGTGCCGGGCACCGTGTGGGGGGGTCAAAATCAACCTCTACTGCACCCGCGACCCCGGCAGGTACCAGGCCAAGGATGACGTGAAGGGTTCGCTGGGCAGGTTCCCGGCATTCCACGAGTCGGTGGACCGCACCACGGGAGTGTGGCCGTGTCCGTCCTTGAGTAGGGCGCGGACCGTTGCGGTTCCGGCGACGATCACGAGGCCGAACAGCAGGACTACGAACAGTTCCATTTTTGGTTCCTCAGGGGTTGAGCGGATTGGATGGCTCCAGTGTCGGCAGCCACCGTGTGAGCAACCGTGTGAATCCCTACGACTTAATTTCCCGGGACGCCAAAGAGCCCCGCGGCGTAAAATGACTCCTATGGCCGAGACGTGGATCCGCCTCCTCGGTCCGCCAAAGATCGAGTCCTCGGGCACCACTCCCCCACAGCCCAAAGGCCGCAAAGCCTGGGCTGTGCTGGCCTACCTTGCCCTGCAGCCGGACGGCGTCAGCCGCTCCCGGACCGCCATGCTGTTGTTCCCGGACGCCGCGGATCCGCTGGGCGCCCTGCGCTGGAACCTGTCCGAGCTGCGCCGGACCCTGGCCGGCGTCTCCATCACCGGCGACCCGCTCCGGCTGGCGCTCCTGCCGCCTTGGCACTGCGATGCCCTGGACCTGATCGGCTCGGCCGACGGCCACGGCCTGGACCCGAGAACGGTTAACGGCCAACTGCTGGAGGGGCTCGCCTTCGCGGACAACGCCGTCTTTGATTCCTGGCTGGCGGACCAGCGGTACCGGCTCGACAACTGCGTCCAGTCGCTGCTGTACGAAGGGGCGCTGGCCGCTCTCGCCGAAGGCGCCCCGGCCGACGCCGTCGAACTCGCCTCGCTGGCACTGCGCCGGGATGCCTTCCACGCGGACTGCACCGCCGTCTTGGTGAAAGCCCTCGTTGCCCTGGGCGATCACCGGCGTGCGCGGGAGGAGGTCGCCAAATGCGCAGATCTCTACCACCGTGAGCTCGGCCTGCCGCTGCCGGCGGAAATCCGGCGCGCCCTKGCCGACTCTGAGCCGGTGGCCGACCCCGAGCTCCACGCCACCGTGGCCACCGTCCGGTCCTACCTCGACGCCGGCAGCGCCTCCCTGTCTGCGGGCGCCGTCGACCGGGGGCTCGACCAGCTGCGCCTCGCCGTCGTCCTCGCCCAGCGCACCGCGGACCGGCACCTCGTGGCCGAGTCGCTGGTGACGCTGTCCGGGGCGCTGATCCACCAGGCCGGCGGCCGCGGCGCCGAGGTGGCCGACTTCCTGCACCGCGCGCTGTCGGCGGAAGCGCCCGACGGCGCCTCCCGGACTGCCGCCGCGGCGTACCGCGAGCTGGGCTACTTGTCCGTCCAGCGCGGGGTGCCGGACCGCGCGGCCGGCTGGCTGGACCGGGCGATGCAGTCGTCCGAGGGAATCCCGGAGGAGCAGGCCCGGATCCTCGCGATCCAGGGCATGCTGGCCTCGGACACGGCGCATTACGGGGATGCGGTGGCTGACTTCGCGGAGTCCAGGAGGCTGGCGAAGACGGTCCGGAACCGCCGGCAGCTGGCGTTCAGCGAGGCGCTGCTGGGCCGCGTCCATCTGCTCCGCGGGGACCTGGAACTGGCGGCCGCCGCCCTGGACCGGGCGCTGGACGGGGTGGCGGCGGAACACTGGACCGCTTTCGAACCGTTCGTCGCCGGGGTGCGCGGTGAAACCTACCTGGCCGCCGGGCGGCTGGAGGAGGCTGCGGACCTGATCGACCGGGCCTGGGTGATGGCCGAACTCGCGAGTGACCACTGCTACCTGGCCCTGGCCGCCGGTGCCGAAGCCCGGCTGTTCCTGGCGCACGGTGACCTGGCCGCCGCGGAGCACTGGATCGACCGGGGCCTCGAACCCAAGCCGTGGTACCTCTGGTACACGGCCCGGCTGCTGGATGTCGCGGCCGAAGTCACCATCGCCACCGGCTCGCCGCGGGCATCCCAGTTCACGGAGCGGCTGGCCAGGCTTGCCAGCCGGAGCGGGATGCGGGAGTTCGTGGTCCGGGCGCAGTCACACCGGGCGGCACTCGGTGACCAGGCAGCAGCCCAGTCCGTGCCTTGGCTGGCCAAGGAAATCGACAACCCCGCGCTGACCGCGTTCCTGGCCCGCCGGCACAGCGTCTCCCTGTGAGCTGACCGGCAGTGAGTTAGGCGCGGTTGAGCGGGTCCGAAGCCGGTTCCGGAAGCCCTGTCCCGCCGTCGTACGCGGGATTACCATGCTCCTGTACCGATGGGATTGCCACCGTGCTCACTACTGTGTGGAAGGACTTCTGTCATGGAATGCATTACGTGGTTCGCGCCGATCCTGCCCGGGAAACTGGACGAGTGGAAGGCGGGCGTCGAGGAACTGAAGGGCCCCCGGCGGGAGGAGCACGAGGCCTCGCGGGCGCGCATGGGCCTGGTGCGGGAGGTCGCCAGTCTGATGCAGACGCCGCAGGGGGACTTCACCTGCCTCTTCCACGAGGCCGAGGACTTGGCCAAGGCTTATCAGACGCTTGCCTCGTCGGAGGATCCGTTTGACGTGTGGTTCCGTGGGCATCTGGCGAGTGTGCACGGAATGACGGCGGAAATGCTCGCCGGCCCCATCCCGGCCACACTGGTCCTCGACTACCAGGCCGGCGCGTGAGCCCTGGATGAAGCACATCCGGGTTAAACAAAAGCAGGGCCCGCCAAAGGCGGACCCTGCTCGAAACCTGTAAGGTTCCGGACTCAGAAGAGTTAGCTGAAAGCTAAGTCTTAGAGAGCCTGGATGTTTACGGCCTGGGGACCCTTGGGGCCCTGCTCGGTTTCGAAGGAGACCTTCTGGTTCTCTTCGAGGGAGCGGAAGCCGGAGGAAGCGATCGCAGAGTAGTGTGCGAAGACGTCCTGTGAGGAGTCATCGGGGGAAATGAAGCCGAAGCCCTTTTCAGCGTTAAACCATTTGACGGTACCAGTAGCCATTATTTTTTGTCCTTCGTGAAGGTGGAGGAAAAGTCCCGACTTTCGGGTCCTCCGGTGTGGGGTGCTCAAAACCGCTGCTTCAGAAGAACAAGGTCTTGCAACCTTGCGTACTGCCTGAACTACGAACTGCATAAACACAACAACAGGATCAACTCTACAGGAGTTTCGCGGGGCGGCTTACCACAGCCCTGCCGCCCTGCCGTCCGCAGCAGGCCCGCCCGCCCCAGCCGGGGTCCGCACCGGCGGCCCGGCGGGCCGTCTGTACCGTGCCGGACCGCGGGCATATCCTGCAGGAAGACCAGCCCGCCACCCGTCATAAGAGGAAGACTCATGGAAATGCCGAAAGCGTCCGACGCCGACAAGGACCACTTCCGCTCGGTGGTGCCCGACCATCCCGAGGTGGTCATCAAGCCGATGTTCGGAAACCTGGGGGCCTTCGTGAACGGGAACATGTTCGCCGGCCTGTTCGGCCCCACCATCGGCGTGAAGCTGGCCGAGGCGGACAAGGAGACGCTTGAAAGCACCGAGCGGACCGTTCCGTTCGGGCCGCCCGAGCGACCCATGGGCGGCTACACCGGATTGCCGGAAGTCTGGAACGCCGAGGGCGACGGCGATCAGGCACGCGCCAAGGCCTGGGTGGAGAAAGCATTCGAGCACGTGGCCGGGCTGCCGGCCAAGGAGCCGAAGGTTTCCAAGGCCCGGCCCAAAAAGTAGCCGCCGACGTCGGGCGATTGCTTGCCGCGCATGGCCGCGCGGATGCGGAGGCGCGCCGGAAGGGCCGGCGGCAGGCGGGTGCGCTGTTCTACGTCTAAGGCTGGGTGACATTCACGAGTTCCGACCGGCTCCCTGTCGTCAGGTCCTCGGTGAGGACCAGCGCACCGACCTCGGGGCAGTGGTATTTGTACTCCCGCGCGTTCTTTTCGAGCGGCGTCCAGTCGTAGACCTTGACGCAGTCCTTGTATGTGCCGGATTTCGTGGTGACGGTCTCGCCGGTCGTGACGGTGTCCCGGATATCCTCCGCATGGCCGACGTAGAATTCCTGCCGGTAGGAATCGCCGGGGCGCTGCTCTTCCTTCATCCAGATGCCGGCTTTTGCCCCGTCTTTTCCATGCAGAAAGCTGCCGGAGTGGCTCAACAGGATTCCATTCGAGTAGTTGTCCACGTCCTCACCGAAATACCACACGTCACCGTTTTTGTGCTGCGCCAGGTAGTCCCTGGTTTCCTCGACGAGCTGCCCGTTCTTGTATTCCTTGTCCAGATACACCGCCGTCTCCACACCCGCGATGGTCATGGTCTCGGGCAGGATTTCGATCTCGACCCTCTCGGCGACATTTCCCTGTTCGGCGGTCTCGTACGTCAGTTTCTTGCCGACCGGGAGGGCGAAGTATTTATTGGTGATCTTGGTGGTGAAATCGGCAGGGTTGATCTCCGGGTTGTACTCCGCGGTACTGCTCTTGTTTGTGGTGTCGAAGCCAAACAGCGACACCCCGCCCACAACCAGCAACAGCACGATGACACCAAAAAAGATTCTGGTTCGTGGATTCATGACCTTCCCACTCCTTCTGAGCAGAAAATCCCGTCCGGGTCAGAGCACCGTTGCTTGCCCATGGCCACGTAGAAAAAAGCAGGGCAGTCCGCACCGAACCAGGACACCCTTGACGAACACCACGCGTGGAGAGGCGCCGCATCCCCGGAGCGACAGAGAAGAAACCAACGGTCGCAGCGGGCAGGCACCGCCGTCTTCATTTTGCCCGAGTATTTATGGGGAAGACCAGAGGCTTCCGGGCTTGACGGGACACTATTGCGCGAGCTGCTGGCCCCTACCGGCCTGTAACCGCGCCGCCCGTGAAACGCCCGACGGCTACCATCCTCCGGAGTGATTGTGCTGCGGCCCGGTTCCGTGGGCTGCCGACTACCGGTAACCCGACGTCGCGTCCGCCATCTCCCGGACGGGCGGAGTCGCCTGGATATTCCTTGCGGCCGGGATGTGCGGGGTGTCCGCCGGGGCGTCGCGGCGGGTCCGGCGCGCCACGGCGCGGCCAGCCGCCGTCGAGAGCCGGTGGGCGGGCTGTTCCACGTAGCGGAAGAACAGCTCGGCGATTCCGAACGAGGCGGCCACGGAGACTGCGAGCGCGAGGGGAAGCGAGACGGAGCGGAGCAGGGTGACGCCGGCCAGGATGATCGGAAGGTGCACCAGGTAGAGGCTGAAGGACACGCGTCCCAGCCATTGCGCCACGGCCGTGTCGCCGAGCTTCTTGGCCGAGCCGCAGGACACGAACAGCAGGACGATCAGCAGGGCCCCCACGGTGACGACGGCCTCGACGCCGGGAACCGGCTGCTCGCGGCTGATCCATTCCGCGTTGGCCAGGAACAGGCCGGCGGCGGCCACGAAGAACCAGACGAAGCGCGGCCAGGACCGGGTCAGCGCGCTGATCCGCTCACGTTCGGCGCCGAGGACGGCCCCGATGGCGAAGATCGGGAGGTACGTCAGCCAGTCCACGTCCTGCACCCCTCCCACGACGGAGAGCAGGAGGGCAGCCCCGATTTTCACGTGCCAGAGGCGCCGCCAGCGGAGGGCAAGAAAAACGTAGGCCGGCAGCAGGAGAGAAAACGCGACTTCCCATTTGAGGGACCACAGCGGGGTGTTGATGGTGCTCGCGCTCAGCATCAGCAGTCCATCCTTGAGGACCTGGCCCACGCTGGGGTCGATCACGTACATGTCCGCCCACGGGCTCTGCAGCGGCGACGCCGTCCGGGGAATCATCAGGATCAATGCCACGGCCACCGCCAGGGACGCCCAGGCCGGCAGGTAGAGGCGGAAGAAGCGCTTGGCGTAGTACTGCGCCCAGCTCTTGGCCGCCCCCGGCCGGGTGAACGGCAGGACCAGCACGAAGCCGGAGAGCACAAAGAAGACGTGGACCGCCGGGGTGCCGTTCCAGAGGACGTGCAGTGGAGAGAAGACAGCCCATGACTCCGCGGCGGTGAGTTCCGCAGCGCGGTCGCCGTTGACAGCATTCCCGATTCCCGGGAGCGTCGACATGACGTGGCAGGCGACAACCACCAGGGCGGCAATCCCCCTGAGGCCGTCCAACTGGGTGACTCGTGATTGACCAGACTTAGAGCGCATTCACCTTATGTTACCAGTTCGTTACATTGCATCTCCCGTCGACGAGGGTTCCTGAGCCCGTTTCGTGCCGCCGGTAGAGCGGCCCTGGCACCTGATAACTGACGACGGAGCCACTGAACCGCAGCTCAAGTCCCTCCGTTAAACGTGGAGATCCCCCTGGCAACGGTTGGGAAGGGCTGTAACTTACGTACAGGCTTCCCAAGTGGTTGGTGGCCCAATAACCCCTCGATTTGGACCAGCCCAAGAAATAGTCCCGCATCACGGGCCGGATGCTCCCCGCGGGTCTAGGGTGAGACGGTCGGCACCCGCCGCGAAAACCCTCAAGGAGGGTGCATGACTTCCAGCCAGTCCAGCTCCGAACAATTCGGACAGCACCTGAAAAGCGTCGGCGGCTCAGAGGCCGACGCCAGCGGTTCCGCCTACGTCGTCACGGAGGAAGACACCGTGGAAAGCGTCGTCTCGGGCCTGCGGATGAAACAGCAGGAGCACGGCAATCTGGCCAGCGAGCCATCCATCCTCCACGCCTCGGCCCAGGTCCTCATCAGCAGGCGCGATGAGAAGGATCCGGCCCATCACGCCGGGACTTCCCAACCGGGAACGTATCAGCTGGACATTCACCTTGGCGGCGGCCACAGCACCCGGGAATCCATCCCCGAAAAGGACCTGGAAGCCGCCCAGATCTGGGGACAGGGACGGATCGACGCCGAAGGTGCGGACTTCGGCGCCATCTACTTTCCCTCTGGCGGCGGCATTGCCCCCGGAACGGGTGCACTGGAGTGCAGCTACGACCGTGCGGTGGGCTGGTACCGGTAGGCTGCGTGCCCCCGGCATGACCAATAGACGGCGCCCCCGTGCCCGCTGTCGACTGCACTAAAGCTCAGGCCTTTTCCGGCAACGCCGGGCGCCGGAGAAGTCGCGGCATAGAAAGCTGCTACCCGGCGACTGAGCCTCACGAAACCGGGTCTGTCGAACGCAGTCGACAGCTCTTGTCACGCAGTTAACCAGGCATTCACATCGCACTCGCAACCTGTCCAACCGGCCTCCGTAGGTTGAGGGCATGGACAACATTTCACGCAGATCCCTTCTTTCCGCCGGCATCGGGGCCGGGCTCGTCGCCGCCTGGCCGGGTGCCGCCGTCGCCGTTTCCACCGCGGACGACGCCGGCCTCCGCACCGATCCGTTCCTGCTCGGGATCGCCTCCGGCGAGCCGTGGCCGGACGGCTTTGTCATCTGGACGCGGCTGGCAGTGGACCCCGTGGCCGAGGACGGCCTGGGCGGCATGCCCTCGCGCAATGTCGCGGTGGCGTGGGAAGTGGCCGAGGACGCGGGCATGCGCACGGTGGTAGCCCGCGGCGTCGAGCGGGCCCGGATCGAAACCGCGCACTCGGTGCACGTGGAGCTGCGGGGCCTGCGTCCGGGGCGCGAATACTTCTATCGGTTCCGCACCGGCCGGCACCTCAGCGCAGTGGGCCGCGCCCTCACCAGCCCGGCCCTGCATGAGACGCCTGCGGCGCTGGCCATGGCGTTCGCCAGCTGCGCGCAGTACGAGCACGGCTACTTCACCGCCTACGCCCGGCTGGCGCAGGACCAGCCGGATCTAGTGCTGCACCTGGGCGACTACCTGTACGAGTACAAGAAGGACAGTTACGTGATCGGCGGCGGCAACCCGCGCGACCACGAGGGTCCGGAGACCACCAGCCTGGCGGGCTACCGGCAGCGGCACGCGCAGTACAAGGCCGACGCCGACCTGCAGACCGCGCACGCGATCGCGCCATGGCTGGTGGTGTGGGATGACCACGAGGTGGACAACAACTGGGCGGACGAGGTCCCGGAGAACAAGGATGCCGGGCAGCTGAACGACACCACCGAACACTTCCGGCAGCGCCGCGCCGCCGCGTTCCAGGCCTACTACGAGAACATGCCGCTGCGGCCCTCGTCCGTGCCGGCCGGTTTCGACATGAAGATCTACCGCACCATCCGGTGGGGCCAGCTGGCCAACTTCCACATGATGGACACCCGGCAGTACCGCGACGACCAGCTCGCCGGCGACGGCTGGAAGAAGAATGTGGCTGAGCGCCTCGCCGAGGACCGCACCATCACCGGAGCGGGGCAGGAGAAGTGGCTGCTGGACGGCTTCAAGAACTCCACGCAGCGCTGGGACGTCCTGGGCCAGCAGGTCTTCTTCGCCGAGCGGGACCGGAACCAGGCGCCGGAGATCGACGACGTCTCCATGGACGGGTGGGACGGCTACGCCGCGTCGCGCCGCCGCATCACGCGGGGCTGGGTGGACGCGAACGTGCGCAACGCCGTCGTCCTCACCGGCGGCGTGCACCGGAACTGGGCCAACGACGTCAAGGTGGACTACAAGGATCCGGCGTCGCCGGTGGTGGGCTCGGAGCTGGTGTGCACCTCCATCACGTCCACCGGCAACGGCTCAGGGTCGACTGCGGATCCGGTGATGGCCTGGAACCCGCACCTGAAGTTCTACAACGACAACCGCGGCTACGTGAACACCCGCATCACGAAGGACGCGATGACCGCTGGCTTCCGGGTGCTGGACTACGTCACGACGCCGGGTGCGCCCGTCAGCACGAAGGCGTCCTTTGAGATCCGGGACGGGGTGCCGGGGTTGCAGTAGCGCGCCACTCCCCCGGCCCGCCGCCRCTCGCTTCTAGACGCAGTTGGGCTGATAAGCAGGATCAGCGGGCCCGGACGCCATGCCCAGTGCGTGGGCGACGAACTGGTGCACCACGGGGTCGTTCGGCGTCTGGTCATGTTCGATCGGGTCGGCGGGGCACTTGTCCTGGATGGTGATGTTGGTGACCTGCCGCGCCGGCCCGCTGAGGAACTGGCTGTTGTACGGAATGACGACTTCATCGTTCACCGTGGAGATGACGGTGTAGGAGGGTCCCGCAACCGTATCGCCGATGGAGTTGAGCTTCTGCATAAAAGCCGACCCCGCCTGCTGGTCGGCGCAGGCGGCACAGCCCGCGCCGGTGTAATTGGGGTCCGGGACAGCGCCCGGCTGCGGGACGATCACACCTTCGGTGCCGTGATTGGAGGGTGCGATCCCGACGAGGTGGTGGACATTCTTGGCGCCGCCGAGGAAGCCCATGTAGTAGCGGGGCATCATGCCGCCCTGGCTGTGGCCGACCAGATCCACCTGCTTGGCGCCGGTGGCGGAACGCACTTTGTCCACGAACGGGGCGAGCTGCTGCGCCGAATCGGCGACCGGCGCGGTGGCGTACACGCCGTTGGTCTCGCCGTAGTTGAGGGCGAAGACGCAGTACCCGGCGCTCTTGAGGTTTGGCGAGAGGGTGGACCAGTTTTTGTCCATGCTCTCGAAGGTGCCAGGCACCAGGATGACCGGATACGGATGCTCGGCGCTCGGCTTGCAGGACCAGTCATTGGCGCCCGGCGGGGAAATCTCAACAACTCCCGCATGGGCGGGGGCCACGGCCAGCGAGCCGGCCATGACGGCAGCGGCGGCGGTGGACAGGACTTTGGCGAGCAGCGACATTTGAAACCTCTTTGTTCGTGTGTCAGCGGGCTGCGGGGCCGGCAGTAACCGTTGTACTGCGGGTCGGCCAAGGTTGCCCGGTTACTCAACAGTAGGCAGCCCACAGCCCGGTCCGGCCATGGATTTGCACGGATGTGCACAAAAACCGGCTTCGCGGGCGAATCCCGCCTGTCCTGGGATGACGACCCGCCGAGAAGCAAAGCTACTGGTCAGTACCTTCTTTTCGCCCGAAACGCTTTGAGAAAACGGCCAACCGCGCCTGCACAAACGTGCGTTCCGCGGGCCGTTGGCGGCGCCGGGCACGTCGTGCGCCAGCTGCGCCCGGTACTGGCACACCACCTGTACCGTGCCGGGCCGCGGGCATATCCTGCAGGAAGACCCACAGTTGTCAGAGGAAGACCCCTGGAAATGTCGAAATCGTCCGACGCCGACAAGGAAAACTTCCGCCCGGCGCTCCCAGATCACCCGGAGGAGCACGAGGCCGGGCTGCCAGCGAAGGCTCCGACATCCCAGAGGGCTCCGAAGGCGAACGCCTGAAAGAAGTAGCCATGCAGTCCCACGTCGAAAAACCGGACAACGAAGTCGACACCCTTATCATCGGGGCCGGGCAGGCCGGCCTGGCCACGAGCTACTGGCTGAGCCGGGCCGGCGTCGAACATCAGTTGCTGGAACGGCGCGAAACGCTTGGCGGGGCGTGGCAGGACCGGTGGGACGCGTTTTGCCTGAACACACCGAACTTCTCGCTCGCGCTGCCCGGCATGCCGTATGACGGCCCGGCCCCGGAAGCATTCATGCCGCGCGATGACATGATCGGCTATCTCAGGCACTATGCGGAGAGCATCGGCGCTCCGGTCCGAACGGATGCGGATGTCACGCGCATCGCGCCCGCGGAGGGCGGCGGCTTCAACGTGGCCACAATCCAGGGCAGCTGGCGGGCCCGGAACGTGGTGCTCGCTACCGGCGGCTACCAGAAGCCGAAAATCCCCGCGCTGTCGGCGCAACTGCCCAGCCACATTCTGCAACTCCACACCGACAGCTACCGCAACCCGGGCCAACTGCCCGAGGGTGCCGTGCTCATCGTCGGCACCGGCCAGTCCGGCGGCCAGATCGCCGAGGAACTGCTCGCCGTCGGCCGCGAAATCCACCTGGCCGTGTCCACATGCCCGGAAGCGCCGCGCCGGTACCGCGGCCAGGACCTCCTCTATTGGATGATGCAGCTTGCACAATTCGGCCCAGACTACGGACTGAACGGCCTCACCGTGGGGCAGCTGCCCTCCCCCGCGGCGAGGTTCGCCTGCAACCCGCTGGTGTCCGGCGCCGACGGCGGCCACGACATCCACCTGCGGGACCTCGGCCGGCGCGGCGTCCGGCTGCACGGCCATCTGGAAGCAGCCGACGACGGCGACCTCGTCTTCAGCGATGACCTTCCGGAACGCCTGGCCCTGGTGGAGGCGGCGTTCTACCAGCGGATGAAGCCGATGTTCGACAGCTACATTGCCGCCACCGGCATGTCGGCACCGGAGCCGGAGCTGCAGCGCAAAGACGATTGGCTTCCTTCGGAGCCGGCGCGGCTGAACTTCGAAGCCGCCAACGTCACTTCAGTCCTCTGGGCCACAGGCTACCGGCTGGACTTCAGCATCCTGGACATCCCGGTGCTGGACGAATGGAACTACCCCCGGCACCACCGCGGCGTCGCCGAACACCCGGGTTTGTACGCCGTCGGGCTGCCGTGGCTGACCGGGCACGGCTCGGCCATCGTGGCGGGCGTGGGCCGCGATGCCGAATCCATCGCGCAGAACATCGCTGACAACATTGGGCAGAACATCGCCGCCCGGTGAAGGTGACGTTTAGGGCGGGCTACCCGGCACCAGGCCTGTCGAAGTCCACTGGCGCGGCGAGGCAGGCCGAGCTGAACCATTCCCTGGCCCAACCTTGAACCGAGGGTATAGCAAGTTGCTCGGCAACTCGCTCCGGCGGCCCGTCGAACACGGACTTCCCCTCCTCCAGGAGGTCCCCGGTGCCGCTGCCGGCGAGGAGCTCGAAGAGGGCAGGCTGGTCGAGGAAGGGAAGCTTCCCGCCGTCGCCGTCGGTCAGCACGCCCCAGCGCGAGGTGAACAGCGAAAACTCCGCCGGATTTTCCCCAAGGTCCGGCACGAGCGGGCAGGTTTCGGCGTCGAGCTGGATCCGCCGGTAGTTGGGCTCCGTTTCGTCGAGGGCCTTCAGCTGGACATCGTCCAGCCACGAAAGCCAGACCGTTGTGCGCTCCCCCAGCAGCGGATACGGGGCGGCGGCGATGTAGCCGGCCTTGCTCACATGGGCAGAGTGGCCAACGGAGATGTTGTGGAGCCGCCCCCGGACCAGCGGCAGGACCGCGCTGACAGGCTGGTGGTAGTTGGCGAATTTCCGCCGCATCACGTCGGCGCTCGAATTCGAGCCGATGGAGACCACCAGGGAACGGGCTTCCAGGGGTGCCGCGCCGGCTTGTGCGAGGGCTTCATCCAGTCCAGCTGCAAGCTCAAGGGGCCGGAATACATTTCCTTCCATGACCCCCGAGGCCACGGGCGGGTCCCACGGGTACAGCAGCGGATCGAGATGGCCGGCGCCGCCTGCGTTGCTCAGCACCATGGCGTCACGTGGGTGCAGCCTGGCGAAGCCGTCGGCATCCTGCTGGAGACTAATCAAGGTGGCCCGCTTTCGTGGTTCGGGACTTCCAGTGTCCCGCACTTTGGGGGAATGGGACCTTTGGCGTTTAAGCAGTCGACCAGCACCGCCGCTTCGCGCAGGGATGGGTGGACGCAAACGTGCGCATCGCCCTGGTCCTCACCGGAGATGTGCATCGCAGCTGGGCCTACGACGTCAAGGTGGACTACAAGATCCGGCGTCGCCCGTGGCCGGCTCGGAGCTGGTGAGCATGTCCATTACCTCCACGGGCAACGGCAACGGCAACGGCTCCGCCACGGACGCGACAATGACCTGGAACCCGCACCTGAAGTTCACAAACGACTCGCACGGGTAGGTGAACACCCGCATCACGAAGGAAGCCATGACCGCTGACTTCCGGGTGCTGGACTACGCCAAGACGCCGGGCTCCCCCGTCCGCCCGAAGGCCTCCTTCGCGATTCGGGACGGGGTTCCGGGGCTGGTGTAGCTGGCAGAACCGGCCGCCCGTCGTCCATCGCGTTGGGTACTTTCCAGCCGACTCTCCATAACCCCGTGTCGACCCCGTTCGGCCCGGGGTTTCGCCGCTGCCGGGGAGATATTGTCTTTCTAACGACCTGCGGCAGCGTGGGCGGATCTAGAAATATTTGGGGGAATGGACCGATGCTGGAACTGAAGCGCACCTACTGGAGCCGACAGGCTCTACGTCTCACTTACTTGGCTGTGACCGTGTGGTTAGCCGTATCTGTCGTCCTGGCGCTGATGCCGAAGGCCAAAGTCGACGCAACGAACAGTACAGCCACCGTCAGCGGGGTCCTACGCAGCTTTGTTGACAGCGTGCTGGCTGCAGCTGCACTCCCTGGGCTGCTGATCGTTGTTTCGTCCATTGTTGCGATCGTCATCCACGCCCGCGATGTCCGACGACGGGACCCCGTCCGGCGTTTCAGTCGCCAGCAGCGCAGGGACGGTATGGCACGGGCGGGCGGCCAGTGCGAGATGGAGGCCGGCTTTGGGCGTCGGTGCTCGCGGCCCGCTGAGCACGGTGACCACTTCTACCCTTGGTCCAAGGGTGGCTCCACCAACCTGCAGAACTTCGTCGCCGCCTGCGCGAGGTGCAACCGGACGAAGGGCGCGAGGATTCCGTCGCCAGGTCAGCAGGCAAGGATTCAAGGACGACGGCGGGACTACGTTGCGCCGGACGGTTCGGACAGCGTCGGCGAGCGACGACTCCTGGCCTGACCTGCCTGAGCGGGCCGTCAGTCCACGGACCTTCTGATTATGTCGACAGCGCTCGCTTTTTTGACGGGAGCTCCGTCGGGCCCGCAGTTTCTGCGCTTGGACGGGGGCCATTCGCAAGGTGGCGCGACGATATGCGAGCACATGTCCATGCGCCCTCAGCCTAAGGACGCCCAGAAACCGTAGTTGCATCCCGAAAACGGCCACGGAGGAAGCTATCCCTTCGCCTTGCGGGGAGCAGGCTGCCCCCAATACCAGAAGACGGCGCCCGACCGATGTTGGCATGATCGAAACCGTTTGAAACAGGCTAATAGTACTCGCGGATGTAGCCGAGCGCATTCTCGAAGACGTCGTTGTCGCGGATCTTGAACTGGACGTACAGCGTCTTGCGTAGTGCTTGACGGACCTCTTGGTCCCCGCGATGGGTCGATTGCCAGCCATCGAACCTCACGGCGCGAACGACCTCGTCGATCCGGTTGACTATATTCTCAACGATGATTGGAGTCGCGTCGGTTTTCAGAGCTTCGAAAAGCTCGGTCAGGGCGGCCTTGCCCTGCTCTTCGCGCGGAACTTCATTGACGGATTTCTCGGCGGCAACGGTGTCGCGGGCCAGCTCCAAGAGTTGGCGAAGGAAGTCCAAGCTGGATTGCTGGATGTCGGCGTACTTCTCGCGAAGAGCGTTAAGCCGCTTGCCTAGTTCGACGAAGACTGGGTTGTTGAGGTGGCGAGCGATGCGGGCAGTGATCTGTTTCTCGATCTCGTCTCGCGGAATGTCCTTGCGCTTACCTTGCATTAGGTCCTCGATGGTCTGTGCATCCAGAACGATCGTCTCGGCGCCCTGCGGGATCTCCACTTGAACGTTTTCGTTGATGAGATCGATCGTCTTCGCGCCGAGAGCATGCCAGACCAGCCGGCCGGTGATGTCGGAAGGCCGGACGGACTCGTAGACGTCTGTCAGCCAGCGGTAGTCGTCGCGATGCGGCGCTAGCATCGGATCGGGACTAAGCGCCTCCCAAAGCTGGGACACGACGCTGTAAGCGAGCCCGAACGCATCCTTCGCTATGTCGTCGGCAATTGCCGACTGAGCCTGGACCAGGCCTTCGTAACCGCCGACGGTCCGATCGACGCCGGGGAAGAACGCAAGCGCTGCGCCGATGGCCGGAGCGAGCTGTTTCTTCAACTCCTCGATGTTGGAGACCACCTGCTGCACTGACTTCTCATCGAACGCCAGCGACTTGGCGACATCATCGAAGATCCCGAGGTAGTCGACGATTAGGCCGTGCGTCTTCTTCGGCGGATAGACACGGTTGGTGCGGGTGATCGCCTGCAGCAGCGTATGTTCCTTGAGTGGCTTGTCGAGGTACTGGCAGTAGAGGATCGGCGCATCAAAGCCGGTGAGCAACTTCGCCGTGACGATGATGATCTTCAGCGGGTCGGCCGGGTCGTTGAACCGGGAGACGATCTGCGCCAGGTCCTCCGCCCCGGGGGTCCACTTCGCCCAGTCGGGTGAGTCGCCGCGGGACTTAGACATCACGATGGTTGCGGCCTCGGGACCGAGATGCTTGTCGAGCTCTTCCTTATACGCGACGCAGGAGGTTTTGTCGTAGACGACTACCTGAGCCTTGAACCCCTCGGGCTCGACCTTGGCCCGGAAGTGGTCGGCGATGTCGGCGGCGATCCTTGCGATGCGCGACGGGGTCTTGATGAGCACCTCGATTGAGGCGGCCTTCCTCGACAGGGTGGTCTTGTCGTTCTCGGACAGGTCCCGGTCGGCAGCGAGCTCCTCGAAGGCGGCGTCGATCGCTTCTTGGTCGATGTGGATCTCTGACAGACGCGGTTCGAAGTGCAGCGGAAGGGTGGCGCCGTCTCGGATCGAGTCATGGAAGGAGTAGCGCGACAGGTACCCGCCCTCGTCGTCCTGCGAGCCGAACCACATGAAGGTGTTGCGGTCCCGCTTGTTGATTGGAGTGCCCGTGAGGCCGAACAGGAACGCATTGGGCAGGGCTTCGCGCATCTTCTGCCCGTAGTCACCTTCCTGTGACCGGTGGGCCTCATCGACCATCGCGATGATGTTGTTGCGCGCGTCGAGCGTACCGGGCGCCTCGCCGAACTTGTGGATCGTCGTGATGATGACCTTGCGAGCACCTTGGCTGAGCAGGGTCTGCAACTGGGACCGTGAGTCGGTCGACACCAACCCGGGGACGTCGGAGGCGTTGAAGGTGCCGGTGATCTGGGTGTCGAGGTCGATGCGATCGACGACGATTAGGATGGTCGGGTTCGTCAGCTCCGCCATGGCGCGCAGCTTCAGTGCGGTGAAGACCATGAGCAGCGACTTGCCCGAGCCTTGGAAGTGCCAGATGAGGCCCTGCTTGATCTTGCCGCGCAGCACGCGCTCAACAATCAGGTTGGTCGCCTGGAACTGCTGGAAACGGGCGATGATCTTGATTTTGCGGTGCTTCTTGTCGGTGGCGTAGATGGTGAAGAACCGCAGGAACTCCAGCACTGCGGCCGGCTTCAGGGCGCCCTCGACCGCTTCCTGTACGGCGACGAGGCCGATCTTGGCCGGGGCGTTCTCGGCAGTGGTTTCTTCACGCCAAGGCCCCCACAGCTCGACGGGCATCCCGACAGTGCCATACCGGAAGTCCTTGCCCTCCGTCGCGAACGAGAACACGTTGGGAACGAAGAATTGCGGGACGCTCTTCTCATAGTCGTCATGCACCTGTGCAGCGCCGTCGATCCAGGTGTACGCCGGGCGCGTCGGCGACTTCGCCTCACCCACGACGAGTGGGAGCCCGTTGCACCACAGCACCAGGTCGAAACGTTTCTCGACACGGCCTTGCTTGAATGTGACTTCGGTCGAAATCACCCAATGGTTCGACGAGTCATCATCCAAGTGGTCGAAGTCAATCAGCCGGACCGTGGTGTGCTCGCCGTTCGGACCGAACGGCATCGACTTCTGCCCCGTGAGCCACGCCATGAACTCCTCGTTCGCCACCACCGGATGCGGGCTTGTTCGAGCTGCAATCAAGACAGCCCGGAGGTTATAGATGACCTCATCGACTTTGTCCGGGTCAGCTTCGATCTCGGGGTTCAGCCGGAGAAGGGCGGCCCCTACTAGGCCTTCCAGCATGACCTCGTCAGTGCGACGCGGAAGCTCGTTGCCCGGCACGAACTGGACATCCCTCGACTGCACCAGGTCACGCACGAAGTCCCGAACCGAGTTCGCCTCATCAAAGTGAGCCATCAATTGCCTCCAAATACTTCGGCGAGCAAGACTGCGCGCAACGTTGTGAGGGCTGTGCATTCCGCGGTGACCTTGCCCCGGGCCACGTCAAGGCCAATGACCTGTTTCACTGCAGCCGCCTGGTCTGCGACCGAAAGAGCAGGGAACGGCTCCGAGACGACTAATACCTTGGACAAATTCTTCTGTGCAGCTCCTGCGCCCTTGTTGCGAAGTTCTCCTTGACGGGACCGCAGCCAGTAGTAGAGAAAGTCGGGGTCGGCCTTTGACGGGTCGGCGACGAGGGCCAGAACTGCTTGATTCGTGCTCATAGGCGCGCCGATTCGCCCCACCTGTCCGCGGGTCTTCCCGTCTCCGTACATAGCAACGACGACCGCGCCTGACGGTACAAGCGAGGCCGCGGATCCTGCCAAGCCCATGTCCGTGATCGACTCTTCGGTCGTCGTGATCCCGTCGCCGACCACTTCGCCAGACTTGAGCCACGGAATGGAGCCGCCGAAGAAGTCCTTATTTGAGCGAAGGGGTGTCGCCCCACTCCGGGCGATGGTTACAACATCGCCGACTGTCACATACGCGTCAGTGTCCACTGCCAGCAGGGGAACTTGGCATGCTTGTATTGGACCGTCAACGGCCGCGACAGCGCGTCGGTGGCGCTCGATAGCCCAGAGGAGGTCGGCAATGCGCTGCTGCTCGTCGAGGGGCGGGAGATCGAACTCGAAGTTCGACAGGTCACGCCAGTTCGTGCGCGGTGACAACGAGCCGGCCGACGTGCCGAGAGCGTGGTCGAAGAAATCGTCGGACTGAACGAGGAACGGCAGGAACCCGGAAAGCAGTTGCGATTCGTCGGCCTCGAGGGTGAGAATGTCGCCGGAGCAAATTGCGTCGAACTCGGCATAGGCGACCTTACGTTGGTAGGCGCGGCGCTTTCCGAAGAGCGTCTGGCCGGGCGTCACACGACGAGTGAAGGTGGTGCCGTCTTCCGGCGAACCCCATCGCATGATCTTGAGCTCGCCGCGGTCAAGGTGCTCCATGGCGACCAGCCGATCAATTCCAGCGGCCTCCGGGTCGCGGATCGTGTCACTGACGTTGCGAACCACATCACCAAAGGCGACGCGCTTCCAAGCTGCCCTGTCGAGGTTGAGACTCATGCCGAAACCTCCGGTCGAAGCAGGGCGAGGACATCGGCGATGGCGGCATCGGAGGCCTCGGCCGCCGCGCGCCAACATGTAAGCGCATCAACGACCTCGATCTGCTCGCCCGAGTCGGCCGCTTTGGCGGCTGCGACATAGAGCGGAATCGCGAGACTGTAGGACTTCTCAGCGATCTGGTCGAGGGTGGCAACAGCAGCGAACTGATCGACGTCCGTGAAGCCGCGGTAGGCGTTGAGAATCCTCTTCTGGTGGGTCTCGCGCAGGAAGGACTGCGCCTGCTCGCGGGCGACCTCGTTAAGCGCGTTGATGAACAGCACCTTGCCCTCGTGCTCGGCGGGCTTGCTGGCACGCAGAGTGATGACGATGGCTTCCATCGGGCTGTTGTAGAAGAGGCCAGCGCCCAGGCCAAGAACGCACTCGATCAGATCCGATTTCACAAGCGCCTCGCGCAGGGCCGCCTCTTCGCGGCGGAAGAGCACACCGTGCGGGAAGAGGATCGCGGCCCGGCCGGTCTTCGGATCGAGGCTCTTGGCGATGTGCTGGAAGAAGGCATAGTCGGCGCGTCCTTGGGGCGGGACGCCCCACATGTTGCGGCCGTAGGAGTCGTTGCTGAACGCCTCGCGGTTCCACTCCTTGATGGAATAGGGCGGGTTGGCGAGCACGACGTCGAAGGTTTGGAGCTGGCCCTTGGCGTCGTGGAACGCCGGCCGCGAGAGCGTATCGCCGTGGGCGATGTGGCCGTCGGTGACGCCGTGGAGGAACAGGTTCATGCGCGCGATCGCCGAGGTCCCATAGTTGAGCTCTTGGCCGTAGAGGCGCAGGTTGCGCCACTCCTTGCCCTGTCGTTTCACCTCGGCGGCGGTGGAGATGAGCATTCCGCCAGTGCCGCACGTGGGGTCGTAGACAGACTCCCCAGGGTGGGGCTCCAGCATGAACGTCATCAGGTGCACCAGAGTGCGGTTGGTGTAGAACTCCTGGGCCGTGTGGCCGGAGTCGTCGGCGAACTTCTTGATGAGGTACTCATAACCGTTGCCGAGCTCGTCCTCGGGCAGGTTTTCGATCGACAACGTCTTCGTCGAGAAGTGCTCGATTAGGTTGGCGAGGGTTGAGTCCGGCAACAGGCTCTTGTTGCCCCAGTCGCCGTCACCGAACACTCCGGGCAGGGTGTCGGGGTTGGCGGATTCGATGGCCCGCATCGCTTTGAGCACGGTGGAACCGATGTCGGTGGTGACAGCGCGGATGTCGTCCCAGTGGCAGCCTGCCGGGATAGCGAAGCGGTGGTTCTCCGGCAGGCTGGAGAGTTCCTCGTCATTGTAGATCTCCATCGCGAAGGCGTGCTCTTCGTCGTAGACGTCGGAGATCCTCTTGAGGAAGACGAGCGGGAAGATGTACTGCTTGTAGTCGCCGGCGTCGATGAGGCCGCGCAGAACGGTGGCGGCACCCCACAAGTAGGACTCCAGTTCGCGCTGGGTGATCCGGGTCGTCACGCGCTTGCCTCCTGCTGCTGGCCGAGTCCCCACTTAGCCAACTCTGCTTGAAGCGCAGCATGGGTTTCGGCTGCAGTGGCATGGGCGGTTTCGAGGTTCACTAGGGCGTCCTTCAGGGTCAGCTTCTCGCCAGTGTCGGCGGGGGCGACGTACAGCGCGATGTTGAGGTTGCGGTCGTTGCCTTCGATTTCATCGAGGCYGACGACCCGCGCCAGGCCGTCGACGTCGTCGTACGCCTCATAAGCGCGCAGCAACTGCTGGGCGTGCTCGGGCTCCAAGGTGTTTTGGTTGCGGCCTCGCTTGAAGAGCTGCTCGCCGTTGACGAACAACACCTTGCCCGGGCGCAGGCGGGGTTTGTCGAGGCAGAGGATCAGGACGCAGGCGGCGAGGCCGGTGCCGTAGAACAGGTTGGGTGCAAGGCCAATAACGGAATCTATGACACCGGATCTGAGTATGTGAGTTCGGATCTTGGCCTCGGCGCCCTGGCGGAACAGCGCGCCCTGAGGCAGGACGACCGCCACACGTCCGGTCTCCGGACGGGCTGAGGTCAGCATGTGTTGGACCCACGCCCAATCGGCGTATCCCTTCGGCGGCACGCCCCCGAGGCTGTTGCGGCCCCATTTGTCAGAGCCCCACTCGCTCTCGCCCCAGTTCTTCAGGGAGAACGGAGGGTTGGCGACCACACAGTCGAACTGGGCCAGATGGTTGCCGGAGTAGAAGGCCGGGCTGCGCAAGGTGTCTTCGCGGATGATCTGGAAGTCCTCGACGCCGTGGAGCAGCAGGTTCATGCGTGCGATCGCCGACGTGGCGAGAACCTTCTCTTGGCCATAGAGCTTGCCCCACAAGGTCTTCGGGTTGCCGCCGGATGACTTCACGTGCTCGATGACCTCGATAAGCATGCCTCCCGTGCCGCAGGCTGGATCATAGACGCTTTCTCCCTCGAGGGGGTTGAGGATGTTGATGAGCAGGTTCACGACTGAGCGGGGCGTATAGTACTCACCGGCCTTCTTGTTCGACTGGTCGGCGAAGCGCTTGATGAGATATTCGTACGCGTTGCCGAAGACATCAGGGGAAACGGCGGCGTTAGAAAGGGCCCGGGTCGAGAAGTGTTCGATCAAGGCCGCGATTTTGCGGTCAGGCAACTTGTCCTTGTTGGTCCAGTTGGCGTTACCGAAAATGCCGTAGAGCGTCTCGGGGTTGGCCTTTTCGATCTCCCGGAACGCGGTCTGCAGAGCCGTGCCGATATTCTCGGTCCGGCTACGGACGTCCTCCCAGAGGTGACCTTTGGGGATGGCGAAACGATGGTTCTCGGCGAACGATGCGTACTCATGGTCCCCCCCGGACTCCTCCAGCGCCTGCCCGAATTCTTCCATATAGACATCGCAGACTCGCTTGAAGAACATCAGCGGGAAAATGTACGCTTTGAAATCGGCCTGATCGATACTGCCACGCAGCAGGTCAGCCGCCTTGGCCAGATAGCTCTCGAGCTCGGATAGTGACAGCTGTTGAGCTGCCACAAGGAAGCGGCTCGCGTACTCCCGTGCCTCGTGTTCAGTCACTCTTTTCCTTCTGTATCAGACGTTTGCTTTTCATGGCGCGCTGGCAAAATCTTGCCGCTGAGGTCCTTGTTGGGAGCCTTCAATGTCCGACGAGCCACAGCATTCCTGGTGTCTTCATCTGGGGCCGGAGTCGCCCCTTGGATCTTAGCCGCAACTCGCGAGCGTGTACGCCGAGAATTCATCAGCGGAGCGTTGTAACGTACAGCGTCCAAGAGGGAAAGCCGAGCCGTCTTCGCCTCTGCAGCCAAATATTCGGCGTGCTCCCTAAGCGTCATGAGTGACCGCACGGCGCTCTCGATCTTCTCCTGGTCTGATCTCGGCACCAAGGGTACCTCGAGGTCACGTATCGAAGCGCGTTGAATGGTGCTGCCGCCCTGAAAGCGCCCGTTCCAACTTCCTGTTAGCATCATCGCGAGGTAACTGGGTGAGAGCACCTCGTGATCCCGCACACGTAGCCGGTAGACGCCAGTCGAAGGCAGGTGCCCGCCTACCTTGTCCACACGAGCACGGATCGTATTCATGGTTGTCGTCAATACGTCACCTTCAAGGGTTTGGTCGGAATACCCCGTATAGTCCGCATCGATGCCTGTCTCTAGCAGAGTGCCGTCGCGAATGTCAGCGGCCGTTGCTATTCTCTGGCGAAGTTCCTCCGGCGCTTCCGCATAGCGTTCTTTTGGTCGACCAGGCCGGAGATCAAGAACGCCTTGATCGATCAGGTCACCAATCGTCATGACACGTGACGCCGGAAAAGCGTCAAGGTAATCGAAGGCAAACGAGTCGCTCTTCAGTCGAAGAAGAGTGTCACTAATGGCGGCCGAGCTACCGGCGAAAGCCTCAGTGACCTCACTCGGCTCACGTTCGACTCGGTCAATCCACCGGTGAGGCGTGAGTACAGAATCCGCAGCCAGGACATCAGTGGTCGGTACCGTAATGTTTTCAACCTGACGACGAGAAGCCGGTTCCGTGAGCCACGCCGCGATGTCCGCCTCCGGGCTGACTGCCGTTGAAGCGTCGATGAACAGAATCTTCGCAGTACGCACTCCGATAACAGGCCGCCTTAGGACCCAAAGTGCCAGGGGAATAGAGGTGTGGGGAAGTAACTTACCCGGCAACCCCACAACAGCCTCGACGCAACCGCGACGCACAAGTTCAGTTCGTATCTTTCCTTCCTCGCCTCCACGGAAGAGGGGACCTGCCGGGCTGAGGACATAAGCGCGCCCCGTATCGGTCAGATGGGATACCGCATGCTGAAGCCATGCAGTGTCTGCCGAAGACCTCGGTGGTGTTCCAAAGTGAAATCGAGCGTCAGTTAGGCGCGCAGGCACTTCTAATCGAACCCCAAATGGGGGCTCTAGGAGAATTACATCTGCCTGGAGAGCGGGTTCAATGTCTTCAGATAGAACGTCAGTCTGACTTAGTTCGAGGGCAACCCCACGCAATTTTGCTCGCATTGAAGCGATCCGCAATGCACGACTATTGATGTCGTGACCAATGAGTCTCGCTGGCCGCGCCCCGAGCATCACCGATTCTATGAGCGCGGCGCCGATCCCACATGCGGGATCGTAAAGCACATTGCCCTGCTTGGCTGCCGCCAAACTGGCAAGAATTCTCGTAGTACGCGAACCAACGAAACCGAAATCTGCACCTGCCTTTCCCTGCGCCTTGGCGAGGCGTTCAAGGGCGAAATCAGCTGCAGCAGCAAGATTCTTAACATCGACGCTTTCGATGGCTTCCTGCAGCTTCTCGAGTGTTTCAGATGCCACCTGAGGAATGTCGATGTCGGGTGCGTAGCCGGTCTTACGGCTGACTGCGAGCGATAGCACCAGTTCAGCGGCCTCATCAGCGGAAAGGCGTCCGCGTACGAGATTGAGCGCCGCCCATACATTTGTCTCCCCAGCATCCTCTATTGGCTTGTGTCCGCGCGGTTCAAGCCATGCAATAACTGCTCGGCGGGAGAACAATGGCTTAGCGGGAGTGCCGGCGACCGCTTCAGGAAAGTCGTGCGTACGCTTGCGCCAATTACTCACAGCTCCCCTAGACACTCCTGCCATGTCTGCAATGTCACTTGGCGAGACTAGGCCCTGATCTGGATGATTCATCAAGCCACACCCTCAAGATAGGCAGCCGCGGGGTCGAGGAACAAAGTACGGCCGGCAGCCAGCCGCAACCGCTTCGAACAAGAACCCGCCAAGGCGACGACCGTCACATCGATTCCGTGAGCCCCAAGGGCTGCTACGGCTTCACTGAAAATTCCATCGCCAGAGACCACTACAACCTCATCAAAGCGCTCCTCGACCCTCTCCGAAGAGAGAACGTCCAACAGCGCCAAATCTGCGCCGTCCTGGCCAGAGCCCATGACGAGGCGCGATCCCGGCCAGCAGAGACCCGCGGCAAGGAGGGCGGTGGGTCCAATTCCAATGATGACTTGCTCGGCAGAACTGAGGCGCAAAGCCCTGCTTATCAACCGCCGTGCTTCAGCTGCGTCTTCAACCGTCATACGGGCCCCTCCTACGACGTTCTCAAGGTCCACCAGGACCAAGCGGCGCCCCCTTACTGCCCAAGTCTTTCCGTTGGACACGAGAGGCTTGCATGTAAACCTTACCCTAGGGCACAGTTTGTGTGAATCAGATTTTCTAATGTTTTTCATGTCATTACTCTAAGGTCGTCGCTTACCGTTGTCAAGTGTAAATCGTATTCACAAGGAAATATGAGAGGAACGGGTTCACAGGCTGATCTCTTGTTCCTGGATTCTTGTCGCTGAGTGCCGCCACGCAGGACTTGAGAGCGGATGGCCTGCCGGACTCCTGCGTGTCATCAACGTGTTTGGCCGGTGGCCAAAGCGGCCAGACTTTCGGTCGCATGAAGAGGGAAGGAGGATAAGTCGTGAGGTCATAGATGACTAACGTCGTGCGCACGAGTCGGCCGCAGTTGTGGCGGACGAACTGTTCCTCGTCGATTGGATCCCCTCCACGAAAACGCTTGAGATGAAGTAACACGCATCCATCTGCGCTCACCTGCAGCAAGTCGTTTTCCGCTGGCATGCCATCAGAGCCCGTACTGGCACAGGCCAAGGATTTGCTCAATATTGACGCCGCTTCGCTCTCCCTGGTCTCCTCGTGTCATAGGGTCCATAGGGGGCCGCTCGCAGCAACGAAGGATCCTCCGTGACGTGATCCATCCGACCGATAGAAGCGAGTCCACGAACCCAATGACCTCCCTCATCTCCTGGCTCGACGCGTCCACTGAGGAAAACTCGAAGATGCGCGAGCTCGTAAAGCTCTTCGGCACGCCGGAAACCACTGATGACCTCGGCATGGGGCAGCTTCGGGACGCGATTAGCAACAGCCTGTTCCCTGGCACCTCCGTGCTGCACCTGGGCGCGCGCTACATGCTCCTCGTCCCGTGGGCCTATCAAACCGCCCACCGCAGCACACGGAACCCGGATGACCTGCGGAAGCGGTCCGAGGAATCAGAGCGGCAGCTAATCGGCCGACTCAAGGAAATCGGGGAGGAAAGCTACATCGGCCGCGACGCAGGCCGGAACGTGATGCAGCTTCCCTCCGCCGCGTACTGGACCGCGCTGCGCACCTACGGCATCGTCAGCCCGGACACCGACCGCTCCGCCGTCGCCCAGCTCATGTGCGCAGACGCCCCCGCACCGGAAGACGGCGAAAACAGCTACTCGGTCTGGAACCAGACTCTCCCCAAGCCGCCAGCTGGGTTCCCGCAAACGGAGGACCGCGGTCTGACGCTGTCCCACGAAGAGGCACGCTGGCTCCAGGAACGCATCCTGACCACCTGCGCCGGCACCATGCTGGCCCACGTCGTCGGCTCCGATGTCAGCCCCACCCCCGGGCTCTGGGCGCCCTGGCTGGACCCGGCGTGCCGAAGCGCGGAAGGTGACCCCGCGCAGTGGCTCAAGAACGCAGAGGCGTTCTCCTTCATCCATAACGGCGCCACTATCCTTTACCAGCACCTGCTCGCCGAGCTCTCAGCGAGCGTCTTCACCGCCGGGGCGGACACCCTGGAGCCTACGCAGGAACTCCTTGCGGCGTGGGAGGACCAGCGGGACAGCAAACGCGATCTCCTCGCCGGCTGGGACGTCGACGGCTTCATCGACCGCGCCACGGCCCTGAACCGCGGCATCAACAGCAACACCGCCGGCTTCGCGCGGGCCATGGCCGAGGCAGCCACTAGCCCCGGAAAACTGATCGACAACACAGACTTCCGTGCCGCCGTCGAAACCCGAGAAAAGCTCATGAAGAAGTCCAACTCGCGGTTCCGCAACGAACGCCGGCTCCGCGCCTGGCAGCCGCCCGCCCGGGTGGCAGCCCTGACGTTCCGCTGGACGCAAGTGCGCCGGAATGCCCTGGACATCCATGCAGGGCTCGCACTGGAAGGGCAGTTGAATGCTTGAGGCAGCAAACAGGCAGGCGCTCACCCAGCAGCTGCGCCCACCGGCAGGATTCCGGCTCTCCCACGCGGTGGGCACCACCTTCACCCTGGATATGACCAGCGCCCTGTCGGTACCGCTGAGCTTCGTTGCGGGTTCCGGCGAGGAATTCACCAACCCGGTGGCGGTACTCAGCGCCCTGCGCAAAGTCTCCGACCGCGTCGACATCTTCTGCCAAGCCGGCCACATCAAGGCACCCTCGGACGCCTCGGACCTGCTCGCGCTGCTGGAGCCGATGGTCCACCAGGTCAGCGTCCGGCGCGGGCTGTTCCACCCGAAGGTCTGGCTCCTCGAATTCGAGAACGACACCGAGCGCCGTTACCGCTTCCTGTGCAGCAGCCGCAACCTCACCACCGACGCCAGCTGGGACCTCCTCGTCCGGCTGGACGGCGAACCCGTGCAGGACGCCGGGGATGCCGGGCCGGACAGCGGGCCCCTGGCGCGCTTCATCGCCGGGCTCCCCGACCTCTGCACCGTGACGCCCGACGCCGGACGGCTGGCTAGGGTGCGCGGGCTCGCCTCCCGCCTGGCGGACGTCCGCTGGGAGTTGCCGGAGGATATCCACCGCCTGGCCTTCCGGCCGATGGGCATGGGCGAAGACTTCGAACAGGGCTCGATCGCGGCGCATCTCCGCGACCCGGAGAACTTCATCGCGCTCAACAACAAGACCGGAGACCGGGCGCACCTAGGTCGGGACAAGCTGGTCATCTCCCCCTTCCTCGATGACAAGCTGATCGGCCGGCTCCGGGACAAATGGACAGACAACCTCTACGTCTATTCGCGCGACGATCAGCTGGACCTTCTCCAGCAACAGACGGTCGCTGATACCCATACCTCGTTCAAAGTTTTTGACGAGCTCGGCATCCCCGAATCGTCAGAGTCAGGGCAGAGCGATGTGGACGAGTCCGGGGTACAGCGGGTCGCCGATGATCTGACCGGCCTGCATGCGAAGGCGTACTTCTGCGACTACAACCACTTCACCTACGCGCTCCTGGGCTCCGCCAACGCCACCGAAGCGGGTTTCACTAGGAACGTGGAGTTCCTGCTGGAAATGCGGGGAGCAAAGAAGCGCCTGGGGGTGCAGCGCATCCGGGAAAGCCTTAAGGACGTGCCCTTCGCCGATTATCTGGGCACGGGCGGCGCAGCCCGCTCGGAAGAGGACGTGGCCGCGTTCCGGCTGGAAAACGCCCTGCGGGAGGCCGCCGCGCAGCGGTTCCTCCTCGACGCCGTCCCCGACGGCGATGCCAAAAACACGTTCAACGTGACCGTCACGCATGACTGGTCGCCGAAGCCCGAGTTCACTGCAAAGTTACGGCTCCTTTCGCTCGCCCAGCCGAGCGCCGTCGTCGAGCCCTCCGGCGCCCAGCACGAACATGTCTTCCGCGCCATCCCGCTGGCTGATGTGACGCCTTACCTGGTGCTCACGCTGGAGGACCCGGCGGCCGGGCTGTCCAAGAGCACGGTGATCCAGGGCCGTCTGCGCACCGATCCTGCGGGACGCCTGGATGAGATCATCGCCCGCCAGCTGGACGACCCGCAGAAGCTTCGCCAGTTCCTGTTGTTGTTCCTTACCCCGGAAGACGCCCTGCCTGGGTCCGGGACGGGCACAGGGTGGTTCGCCGGTTCAGAGTTCGGCGACGGCTCCACCGCCGGGCTCTTCGAAGCGATGGTAGGCGCGATGGCGGGGCCGGACGCTGGCTCGGTCTTCCCGGATCTGAAGGTGGTCATGGACCGGCTGCTCGCCCTTCGCGGCGATGACCCGGAGATTCAGCAGCTGCACGCGCTCTGGACGGCAGCCACCGAAGCATTGGACATAGGGGAACTTCATGGGGTTTGACGCAACGCCCGCGCTGGACGGACTGAGGGGCTTTCAGCGCCGGACCGTGGAACATGTCTTCAAGCGCCTTTACCTGGATGACCAGCCGGCGGACCGCTTCCTCGTCGCGGACGAGACCGGGCTGGGCAAGAGCATGGTGGCCCGCGGCGTCATTGCCAAGGCCATTGAGCTGCTCGACCGGCCCGACTCCGGGGTGAACCGCATCGACGTCGTCTATGTCTGCTCCAACGCTGACCTGGCCAAGCAGAACCTCGGCCGGCTGAACGTCACCGGACAGAAGGACATCATCGAGTCCGGCCGGCTGACACTGCTGCCCACCGAGCTGGCCAAGCTCAACGCTCCGGCCGCGCCGGGAACACGGAAGCGCGTCAACTTCATCTCGCTGACTCCGGGCACGTCCTTCAACGTCGGCGGCGCCACCGGCCAGGCCAAGGAACGGGCTGTGCTCTTCCGCATCATTGCGCAGCTTGGGGTCATCGGCGAGGAACAGCACGACGACGCCGTCGAGCTCCTGCGCGCGGGCGCCTCCCCACAGAATTTCGCGCGCCGCGTCCAGTACATGCACGAGCAGTTCCCGGACGGCTTCGCCGTCGCCGTGCGGAACCGCTTCCGCACGCTGGCGCACCAAAGCGGCAACCTGCCCGCCTTCCGCAAGGCCCTGCGCGAAGCAACGCACGATGGGGCGGAGACGGTCCGGCCCCGCATGAGCGCCATCATCGGCGGACTCCGGGGAGACCTGGCGCAAGCCGGGCTTGATTGTCTGGAACCGGACCTGATCATCCTGGACGAGTTCCAACGCTTCCGCGATCTGCTCTACTCCCCCGGCACCGCGCCCGACGACGAGGATTCCGCGGCGGAGCTCGCACGGCAATTCCTGAACTACAAGGGCGCCAAACTGATCCTGCTATCGGCCACGCCATACAAGGCGCACACCGGAGCGAACGAGGAAGACGGCGACGACCACGCCGCAGACTTCCGGCAGCTGCTGCGTTTCCTGAGCAGCGAACGGCCAGGCTACATGGAAAGCCTCGAGGCAGACCTCGACGGCCGCCGGACCCAGCTGCTAAAGCAGATCCCGGACGATGCGCTCACGCACCGCATTGAGGACGGCCTGAAGCTGTTCATGAGCCGCACGGAGCGGCCCCAGCTGGGCAAAGACGACATGCTGTCCGTGCTCGAGATGGCACCCACGGATGTCCGCGCCGGGGATCTCACCAGCTACAAGTCCCTCTCCGCTTTGTTCCGGGCAGCCCGCACCGGCAATCCGATGGAGTACTGGAAGTCCGTGCCGATGTTCGCGCACTTCCTGACCGACTACAAAGTTGGCAGGATGCTGGACGGCAGGATCCACTGCGACCGCGAAGCCGTTGACCCGGTGCTGCCGGCCCTAACCACCATCGATCCAGATGCCTATCGCCGATATGGGCCCGTGGAGACTGATAACGCCAAATTCCGGGCCGTGCGCGAACACACCGTCGGGCAGGGCTGGTGGAAGCTGCTGTGGATGCCGCCGTCACTCCCCTATGTTGAGCCCTCCGCTGCTTTCGCTGAGGTGGGCCCGGATGTCACCAAGCAACTGGTCTTCTCGGCGTGGAACGCTGCCCCAACGGCGATCACCACGATGCTCTCTTACGAGGCCGAACGTCAGATCCTCGAGGGTTCGCTGCTGCACGGTGAAAATTCGGCCGAGGCCCGCAAGCGTTTCCGTGGCAGGCTCAGGTTCCGCGTCCGTGACGGCGAACCCCAGGCCATGTCCACGCTGGCATTGTTCATCCCCCACGCCGCCCTGGCACTGGCGGGAGACCCGTTGGAGACTGCCTCCATGAGCGGTTCCCTCGTGGCCGGAGACGCAGTGCGGGATGCCGCCGCAGCGGCCGGCACAGCCATGGTTGGGGGCGCTGCGGTCGACCCGGCCAGCCGGCTCGGTGCCTGGGCGTCCTATTTCTCAGTGCCAGGCGGTCTGCCAACCGAGTGGAACGACGATGCGAAGCTGGCGGCGCGGGAGCTGCGGCAGCTGGACGAGTTCACCCAGCAGCACGGCAAGGCCTCGGACGGCGGGGACACCGAGCACGAAGGTGGCTCCGAGGCCGGGCTCTACCTTGCCCACGTTGACCGGATGCTGGAGGCGTCCACCGGCGGGCCGGCCGGCTGGGAGGACGGCCTGGAAGATCTGGCCGTTAACTCCCCCGCCAACTGCCTCTACCGTGCGCTGAGGCGTGTGGTGCCGGACGAGTTCGATGGCGCGGCGCTGTGGAAGGCTGCCGTGTTCGCGGCTACCGGTCTGCGCACGCTGTTCAACCGCCTTGATGCCACCGAGCTGCTGGACAAGCTCTACCCCGAAGGCGATTACTGGCAGAAGGTCCTGCGCTACTGCGAGGCCGGAAACCTCCAGGCCGTGCTGGATGAGTATGTCTTCCAGCTCCGCAGCCAGCAGGCTCCGGGGGATGTCACCGCCGAGCAGCTGTGGGCGCTGGCCGACGACATCCGGCGCGCCCTGTCGCTCAAGCCCGCGCAGATGCTGGCCAAGTATCCCGACGAGTCACACGAGGATCTCCGGATGGGTGTCCGCTTCGCCGTCCGGTACAGCAACGCCAAGACGGACGACGGCGACAGCAACCGTATGCCCGACGTCCGCAGGGCGTTCAACAGCCCGTTCTGGCCGTTCGTCCTGGCCTCGACGTCCGTCGGGCAGGAAGGCATCGACTTCCACTGGTGGGCCCACTCCGTCATCCACTGGAACGTGCCAGGAAACCCCGTTGACTTCGAACAGCGGGAGGGCCGGGTGCACCGGTATTTGGGTCATGCCGTGCGGAAGAACGTTGCGGAAGCACATGGCGCTGAAGTGCTCAAGCCCGGGGTCACAGACCCGTGGGAGACACTGTTCTCCGTTGCCGCAGCTGACGTTGCGGCACACCCGGAAGATTCCAGTACTGAGTTTGCTCCGCACTGGATCCATCCAGGAGCGCACAAGATCGAGCGTCGGCTGCTGGACCACCCCCTGAGCCGCGACGTGCCCCGAACCAAGCACATGCTGGCCGGCCTGGCGAAGTACCGGCTGACGCTGGGTCAGGCCCGTCAGGATGACTTGCTGGGGTTGATCAAGGATGGTGGGGAGATCAAGCCGCTGAATTTGCGACCCTAGGAGCATTGTTGAGATACATGACTGCCGGAGGTCCTAAACATTTCGTCGCAGTCACGCCTCCCGCCGGGAGAATGAATTCTACATCTGCCTCCCAGAGCCAAGTGTAGAACTCAGCTGATCTAGCCGGATTCAGCTGAGACGTTCCGAGGCATCTTTTTGGGCCGATCACGAACCCTCTCACGGCAGCGATCGAGCTTCTTTGGTCGCCCGTCGCTGGCGGGCTCGGGCACCTCGATTCACCGCACTGTTTGACCCAATTGCCACGACTACAGTGCAGTCACCACGTCCGGCGAACACCAGCCAGGGCGCTAGCTACTGAGATACGACCTCCTCGTGAGCTCCTCCACCGTGGACCACGGGGAGTCCGGGGTCACTCTCAATTCCAAGTCCCCGGTTCCGTAATGACCTATATTCGTGACGTCGCGTAGGAAGCCTTCCTCTAGCTGCACCTCGTCCGGGTTGAGGCGCAAGAAGATGAGTAATTCATTTGCCGAAGGATGGACTTCGACGCACGCAAAATTTTTCAATCTTCGGAAGGCAAAGTAAGTGGCATTCTCTTTTTTTGACACATCATCACCTAAGGCCAGGGCAAAAGTTTCAAACGCTTCATAAAGAGCAGCAAGAGGGGAGGCTGCTTGCGTTAACTTCTGGGCGACCGTCTTTGATTTGTTAAAAAGCTTCGGCGCAGGATTCGCATTTTTACCGACCAAATCCTCTGCAGTAGTTGAAATTTTCTTCACGGGACTTGAAGATGACGTGACCGAGGAAACTAGTTCGATGGCGACGAACTTCGACCCAAAATCGCGATATCGCACAAGTTCAATATTTCTGTCGATCTGTCTCACCGCGTACTCGTCGTAGCGCGTGAAGTCGTTCGCCACGCAGATTAGGCGCGGCGTCGACCAGTCGATTTCATCGGCTAGATGGGCACCGAGCTTCTTCTGAACGAGATAACGGAACTCCGCCTGATGGTCCATAAGCCAATCCAAATAGAAAAGCCCCTGGTTTATGACGCTTTCATGCATTGTGCGCTTGTATTCAAAAATTACGGGCGATAAATTTTCATCCAGACCTAGAGAGTCTATCCGCCCTCGATGCACTTTGCCGGTGGAATATTCGCGCGCGAGAAAGTGGATGCCAAACATAGTCTGCATGTTCTCTTCGATGAGGAGCTGTAGAGACTTCTCGAGGGCAACAGACTGGGAAACCAACTCCGTGGCCGCACCGTCCAGAACTTCGAACAATTTCAAGTCAGTCATTCGTCACTTTCTTCTTTTCGGACCGCTGCATAGTATCGAGTTGCACGCAGAGATGGTTCATCAGCACGGTCGAAGGCGGCTTCCATTGTTTCGCTGGGTTGATCGTAGTACCGACAGCATGCACGAGCGGCCACGGCTTGGTTCTGCGAAGGCAGTGAGCTGGCATTGTGCACTTATTGCGCCACTGCGGCCGCCGTTGCAAACACATCAGCCGGCATCGGCCGGTGCAGCTTCCAAGTGATAGCGATCGGTTTCTCCCCCGCATGCTGGACGTAGTCCACCTGTCCGAGGCACGTGTACGGAACAGTCAGGCCGGTCTCGTCCTCTGAAGTATCCCGAGTGAAGATCAGGGTCTTCGAGCCGTACGATGCCCGGTCCAGGTAGCGTCTGCCGGTCGGACTTCCGGGCGAGGTCGCGTTCTGCGATTCCCAGTGAAAGAGCTCCGGGCTGATGGCGTAGTCCCGGTACATGGTCGTGGCCGAGTGCTTTTTGTCGTCCTTGTTGAGCGTGACAAAAAAGGCGTCCGTGGATGTTGCAGGGCACCAGGCCACGCCCTCCCGGTGCTGCACATTTTTGCCGAGCTCCAGCGACCCGTATTGCAAGGCAGCCAGGATTTCCTCGCGCCGATAGGTGGCGTGCGAGAGCAGTGGAATGTGCTGCAGCCCCGCACCCAATCCCTTTGCAGCGTGCTTGGACGCGGCCACGCCGAGCTGCACGATCTGGCGGATCTCGCGGCAGACAAACTGGTAGCCGCGCAGGTAGTCCAGGCCGGCGTCGTACGACTGGAACCCGCCGCCGTCGTCCCAGAGCGTGTAGAACAGCATGCGGGCGAATGTCTGCTCCCGCAGGCCGAGCTCCGCGTAGCGGGGCGCGTCGGCGTCGACATCGACGAGCATCGAATACGCCGCGGCGCGTTCCGGATCGTCCACATGGATCAGCGCGGCCATCCGGCCGAGGAGCTTTTTCTCGTCGGCGTCGGAGAGCTCCCGAATCCTTCCGCTTAGGACAGTCTCCAGCGGTGAGAACCCGTCGATCAGCCCGGCCTGGCGCAGGTAGCCGGTCCACGAATCCCTGGTGGACCGGTAGATCGACTTCACGTCGTTTCCGGACCGCTCTAGATAGGCCGCCAGCTCCGTCTCCGCGTATGAAGCGATGTTCCGAACCAGCTGCGCCCGGTTGAACCGCAGCTGCGCCTTGATGTTGTCCAGCACTACTTTCTGCGCCACCCGGTCCAGCACGATTTGCGAGCCCGACGGCAGGTAGGGAAATTCGTCCTCGACCGCCTGCTCCAGTTCCTTGCGTCCGTAGCCGGTGAGCGCCCGGTAGCGTAGGTCGAAGCGGAACTCGCGGCGTTGCTGGCCGATGAAGTCCATGACGGTCAGCACCGCCTTGCCCTCGGCACGGCGCAGCCCGCGCCCCAGCTGCTGAAGGAAGATCGTGGCGCTCTGCGTGGGCCGGAGCAGCAGGATGGTGTCCACCTGCGGCAGGTCCAGGCCCTCGTTGAAGAGGTCGACGGCGAAGATGCAGTTGATCTCCCGTGTCCTGAGCCGCTCCAGGGCCACCGCGCGGTCGGCGTCGTCGGTGCTCCCGTCGACGGCAACGGAGGCGATGCCGGCGCGGTTGAACACCAGCGCCATGTAGTGGGCGTGCTGGACCGAGACGCAGAAGCCGATGGCCCGCATCTGGTCCGTGCTAGTGACCTTGTCCCGCAGTTCGCGGATCACCTTGGCGGCACGGGCGTCGTTCCCGGTATAGAGGTTGCTCAGCTGGGCGGTGTCGTAGTTGCCGCGCTTCCACTCCAACTGGCTCAGGTCGACGTCGTCCGAAACGCCGAAGTAGTGGAACGGCACCAGCAGATCCGCGTCCAGGGCGTCCCAGAGGCGCAGTTCGCTGGCGGTGCGGCCGTCGAAGAACTGCTTGGCGACGTCGACGCCGTCGCCGCGTTCCGGCGTCGCGGTCAGGCCGAGGAGCTGCTGCGGCTGCAGGTGGTCCAGCAGCCGGCGGTAGGTGGGCGCCATGGCGTGATGGAATTCATCGATCACCACGATGTCGAAGAAGTCGGGTGCGAGCTGTTCAATGCCAAGGGATGACAGCGACTGGACGGAGGCGAAGATGTGCTTCCACTGCCCGGGTTTGTGTTCCCCGACGTAGAGTTCGCCGAAGGCGCCGTCCTGCATGACGTCACGGTAGGTGCGCATGGCCTGCTTGAGGATTTCCTGGCGGTGGGCCACGAACAGCAGTTTCAGATCGCGGCCTGCAGTTTCGCAGAGGCGCTTATGGTCCAGGGCGGCGATGACGGTCTTGCCGGTGCCGGTGGCTGCGACGACAAGGTTATGGTTGAAGCCCTTGAGCCGTTCGGCTTCCAGGTCTTCCAGCATTTCCTCCTGGTGGAGGTATGGCTGGACTTCAAGTCCGGTAGCTGCCCCGGGCACAGCAGTCCGCCGGCCGCCGTTGCGTTCCAGGGCGGCGTCCAGCTTTTCACCGTCGCGTTCCGGATCGTAGCTCTGGAAGGCGCGCTGCGCCCAGTAGCTGTCGAAGGTGACCTCGAACTTCTGCAGCAGAGCGGGCGTGCCGACCGAGCTGAGCCGGACGTTCCATTCCAGTCCGTCCAGGAGGGCAGCCTGGCTGAGGTTGGAGCTGCCGACGTATGCGGTGTCGAACCCTGAGTCCCGGCGGAACAGCCAGGCCTTGGCGTGCAGGCGGGTGGCCTGGGTTTCGTAGCTGATCTTCACCTCGGCGCCGTAGCGCGTGACGAGCTCGTCGATGGCGCGGCGTTCCGTGGCGCCCATGTAGGTGGTGGTGATGACGCGGAGTTTGGCGCCACGCTCCTTGAGCTGTTCGAGTGCTGGGTGGAGCAGTCGGAGCCCCGTCCAGCGGACGAAGGCGCAGAGGAGATCTACGGTGTTGGCGGATTCGATTTCGGTTCGGAGTTCCGCGGCGAGGTTCGGATCGTCCTTGCTGTTGGTAAGGAGGGCTGAGTCGCTCAGCTTTGTTGCCGGGCGACGCAGATTGCGGCGCTTCAGTGTGTCCGGGCGGTACAGGGACTGAAGCTGGGTGGGGCCTTCACCGATGCGGTCGCTGTGCTTCAACTCCTGGAGGAGTTTGTTTGCTAGGGCCACCCGTTCCGTGGGTTTGGCTGCCTCAAGGGCTTGGCGGACGGCATTGGCGACGTGACGTGACAAGAAGTCCGAACTATCTTCGTCGTCTATTGCTGCGAAGACTGGTTGCAGATCCGATGCGTTGCTCAGCAGACTGTCGAGCGAATCCGTGTTGAGCAGTTCATACAAGCCCTCGGGCAGCTGATTCGCTGCCACTCCCCCAATGGAATTAGTCACTGCGCCAGGGTACTAGTCGTCACCGACAACCACGCGCATTCTGTCGGCTCACCCAGGGCATAGCAAAGGGTAAGCCGACGGAAGGCCCGCTCAGAGAACAGCTGCTTCGCCCTCCAACGCCGCTACGAGCACAGGAAGTGCCCGCCTGTCGAACTCGAAATGATCGCTGATTGAGAGTCGGTACCCGGGCAGCTCCAGTTTTGCCTCGGCAATGGCGGTTTCTCTTTGTGCATCTGTGTTGGCAGTGCCTCCCCGGAACCACAAAGGATGCCCCACAACCACCCCAACTTTCTCATCCGGCATTAGCACGACCGGGACATCCATGGATCCAGCGACTATGACCTCGCAACCAGCATCGATGGACTGCGCCGCCGACTGGAGCTCCAGCTTGCGGCCGAACCATCTGGAGAGTTTCAGCTCGTCGCCCGCGCACAAATCGAGCATGTCGAGCGCCAGTCTCCAGTCGAGAACGCCATGGAGTCGTTGGTTGTCCCACGACCTCAGACAGTCGGGACAAGAGGTGGAGCATGCGGCGTGGCCGTTGTCTTCGAACATGTCCCTCAAAGTCTCACGGGTGGAGCGCAACAAGGCTTTGAAGTTTGCCGGCTTGGCAATTTCCACGGCATAACCCGCCCCATTGTCCAGGCTGTCGGCCAGGAAGACCCTGGCGGTCGGCTCGCCGGCTGTGGTGAGGTGCTGAAGGCCCGCCTGTATCTCCTGTGGATCGATGTCCAGCTGCGCTTTCACGCCAGCACGCATCACTTCCGCCAGCGACCACAGTGCAGACATTCCTGCCGGCAGTACCCCAGAAGATGTGGGAAGGCCGCCGGTTGGCGTCTTCAGCCGGGTGAACGCGACAGTCACGGCATCGGTTGTGCGAATTTCTCCGATGGCACTCTTTCCGATGTCGATCCCTGTCGTCGGCATGTCCTTCCAACCCCGCGGATAGATGGCCTTATCCACGGCCACAACGGACCCGTCGCCCTGACGCTTTAGGTCGAATAGCCTCCCTCTGTTGTCGTTGTATTGCAGCAACTTGCCCTGCTCATAAAGGCGGACGTCCACGCCGAGTACTTCTTCCCGGGCCGTTTCCTTCTGGGCAGAAACGAACGTTGGCAGGCTCTTGGACTGTGCTCGCGAGCCGTCGATACGGTAGGGACGCGGTTTGTAGGTCGTTCTGAATCCTCGCGGCTCAAACATTGAGAACCGAACCACTTCACGGCCGCAATTCTCACAGACGTCACCGACTTTCCGGTCGATAAAGGTCGTAGCGCATTCCGGACACGAGACAACTTCGTGGGCCGCCCCCATGGGGTCGGCCGGGGACCATGATCTGCCGGTCTTCTCGTAGTGGGCAAAGCCGGCTGCCGTGTGAACGAGACCATCCCTGACAATTTCCGCGCCCGGCGCGTAGTTTGTAACAGCCATTGCCAGGGGACGGTCAGCTACAACGTTGTTGTCCAGTACCCTGCCCATCACCTGACTGTCGTAGAGATTGCGGACTCTCGTGGGGAATCCGAAGAGGGGAAGCAGCCCACCCAGGGCCAAGACCAGGCTGAGTTCCTCCTCGCTTCGTTCCGGCGACCCAATTATGCGATCAACCTCTGCGACGAGTTCGACGCGGGCCCAACGCTCGATCTCCAGGACCTGCGCCTCGCTGAGCCTCGTGTATCGGCTCAGCTGCCTCACGACGTCGCTCACGGTCGGGTGCGAATCAAGCCAGTTAGCGACCCCGGGCCTGTAGCTAGGCCAGGAATCTACCTTTCCGAATGATCCATGCAGGCTGTCGGGGGTCCATTCTGGCTTCCCTGCCAACGATGAGAAGGCCCGCTTGAGCAGCTCGGATGCGGCGACCCGCTGCACGATTCGAGGTCGTCCCAGGTCAAGGAACGGCTGTGGCGGAAGATCGCCGGTCATACGATAAGCATTGTTGAAGTAATACTCATCATGGGCAGAGTCGCGGCACGATGTGATGGCGAATGAGAACGCCTGCCCCGCGCGGCCGGCGCGGCCGACTCTCTGCTGATAGTTGAACCGCTGGGGCGGCATGTTAGCCATGAGGGTTGCGTTGAGCGCTCCGATGTCCACACCGACCTCCATGGTCGTAGTCACACTTAGAACATCGAGCTGGCAGGTGCGTGGGTTCTCCTTAGGCGCTGGCAGCTGGATGCCCTTGAACCAGCGCTGGCGCTTACGCTGTTCGCTGGCAGGCTTAGTCTGTGCTGTCAGCTCGGCGACTGCTATTCGCCTCAGGTCCTGGCTCGCAAGCCACCCATAGTAATCGCCACCGTCCGCCAGCCGTTCGCGTTGTGACAAGGCGGTGGAGTCGCAGCCCTTGTTGGCGCAGACTCCCGCAGAGCCTTGCAGATGGATAAAACCACAACGGTCGCAAGTCCACACTCGGCCCGATGGAGGAGCAAAGCGGATGTGGTTCGTCGAACCGTGAATTTTTAGAATCCAACCGTCGTGGGTCAGTCCCTGGCTCTTAAGCACACCAAATGCCCATGCCTCGAGTGTTCCGATGTCGACGCCATGCAGAAACGAAACTCGTTTGAGGTAGTCCTTCACCGCGGTCGGCGTCTTGATCCCGTCCGACCCGGCAGCGAAGGACCCTTCATAGTTGAGGTCGAGACCCAACAAACGCACGCAGCTTGCCGCAACTTCGCTTGCGAGTTCGTCGCTTAGGCCGGACCCGGACCCCGAGACTTCTGCACGGACCCAGGCAAGCCCGGTCGATTCAACGTCGCGCCGGCCGGAGTCGAAGACTTGCCGTGCCAATTCCATGTCCAGCATGTTTCCAAGCTTCTCTTGCGCGACAGCAGAGGAAGCTGCATCGGCCTTGGTCCAGAGTCCCGGCTCCGGCGGCGCGTAAAACGTGTACCAAGGTTCCTTGTTGAAGTCCTGTGCAAAGGGCGACGGGCCGCCCGGGCTTATCCCCAAGTCAATCATCTGGGTTTCGATCCGAACCCGGAGGTCCGTCCATGCAATGGATTCGGAACCCGTTGCGTTGAGCTCCGACAACAACTCATTGTCCATGGGTGTGGCGACGCCCGCCGTTTCGCGCATGACAGCCATGAGGGCGCCGGGGTTGGTCTGCAGTATGTGTTGTGCTTGGGCGAGTTCAGCAGGCTTCAGAACGGATTGGTCGGAGGTGAAGCGTCGAAGGATGTCAACGATATCTGTGGCCGCCGCATCGGAGAGGCCCCTTCGGAGCATCTGCACCAAGATGTCGCTATATTGCCGGGTGGCCAGTGAAGCGGCCGTCCTCGCCGCGGAATCTCGATTATCTGTAAACACAATGGTTCGGTAATCCTCCGGACGCTCTCCGAGCGTCCGAGGAAGCTGACGGAGATATACCGAAGTCGTCTGAGCAGGCGACGTTGCGTGGCCTTGAAGCGGGGAGGCGACTTGGCCCTGAACAAATTCCGCCGTCTGGCGGCCCTGTTGTCCGCATTGGGGACACCTACCCGGGATGGCGGGCGTCGCAGTGGCGTCGCCTTTGCCGCTGATCTGCAGCACCCAGCCGTTTGCGCCCTCAGGAGCCCCTACTTCAACGCGGCCGCTGGTATCCAAACTTGCCCGGACCCAGGCAACGTCGAAACTCTGACTTGACCATTTACTACCCGCACCAACCGGCGGCTGGTTGCCGACAGCCGGCCAAAACCACCGATATATGCCCCGGTTTCGACGGGTGACCAATCCGGGGGCGTCCGACAAGATACCGGCCGGCGTCGCGCTCAGGCTCTCCGTTCCGTCGCTAAACGGCAAGACATAGCCACCTAAGCTGGTGTCACCGCACTCGCCACACAAGATCAGTTCCAGGACTCGGCTGCCGCAGTCGTCGCAGACTGATACCGGTTGCCCGAAGAGCTTGCCGACGTTTCGGTGTTGGTCGCGTCGGTCCGGAGACACACCCGCACACTGGGCGCTACTGCAGGCCCATAACCCGGAAAGGACGCGGGCAAATATGTGGCCACGCAGTGGGATGCCAACGTGTTCGCCGAGTGCAACCGCTTGGAATGCTGCTTGCAGTGCAGTCAATTCAGGATCGTCGGTGCCGAACACCCGTTGAGAAATGGTTTGTAGGAACTGCGCGCGGTACCTGCCGTCCGCTTCCTCAAAGCAGGCCGCCGCGATCGCCTCCGACAATTCCGCAGATCGATTCACTAGTGTCCCCGCCGCGTGCTCTGCCAGCACTTGATTCCGACTGATCGGTAGTGGGCTCACAATTTCGCGGGATAAGCCTGCGGTGACTACGAAGCTGTTCTTCGAAGCTCCGAAAAACTCCTCCAGAAAGTTCAAGCCTGCCTCATCCTGATTCAGCGATGCGCTGGCCGCGATGATGCGCAGCTGTGGGCTGTCCGGTTCGAGGCCAAGCCTGCTCATGAGCCTTCTCAGAAGTAGTGCAACTTCGCTGCCGGCGGAACCTCGGTAAGAGTGGAGTTCGTCCACTGCCAACGTGAACACGTGCTCCGGGGATTGAGCAAGCCATTCGCGCGTCTGCCGAAAGAGCGGAGCTTCGAAGTCCCGCATGAGGATGGCGTTGATCATTGCAAAGTTTGAAACCATAACGTCGGGTGGGTCTTGAACCATGTCCCAACGCGTGACCATCTCGTGAACCCTTGGGTCGGTAAATAGCGACAGATCGCTCTCGTCGACTGTCCCCGCAGTGACAAGGCTCTGATACTCGTCGGCCATTTCGCGAAGTTCTTGAATTACCCGTGAAACGGCCCCCGATTTTGCGGACGGTTTCGGCATTACATTATTTCCGGGCGTTGCACCCGTGTACCTGCCGAACCAGAGCCGTGCCTCGGGCCGCGTCTCGGAAATCCTCCGGAAGGCAAGACGTAGACGGGTTAGCTGGTCTTCCACTAGCGCGTTCGTAGGGTACAAGATCATGGCGCGGACCGCTGCCTTGCGAGTCTCGTTCTTCCGCATCGGGCTGAACGAGTCCCCAGTCCACCATGTGTTGACCGGCCCGGGTCTGCTCCACTCCTCCGATTCCTCCACTAGCCGAAGCAGGATTGGCAGCAGGATCGCTTCAGTCTTCCCGGATCCAGTACCCGAGGTAAGGACGACGTTTCTTTTGCCGGCCTCACCAGCACCCCTATTCGTCAGGATACTTGTTGCTTGATGGCGGCGAACTCCCATTCGCTCACCAGGATTTACGAATTGGCGAAAGAATGCGTCGCCGACGACGCGTCCAACCGATTCCGTGTATCCCGCAGCTGTAGCTGTGTCGACGAGGTCGTCGGTTGTGGGATAGGGAATGACGGGCTCGACTAACGGTTCCTGGAATACATGCCCAGGCGCAGCGAGAAGTTCATCCCTATCTGCTGAAAGCCCGGGGGATCGGAGGCGATAATTTGTCGAGAAGTATCGCGAAAAAGCTTCTTTGAGGTCGTTACTTACGCTGATCGGATTGGGATACTGAGTCATGACGTGAGCTTTCCAATAATCGCTTCTGCAGCGGCGAGAGGGACATTAAAGTAGGTCGTTGAACGGTCTGCCCGCTGTATTTGGGGCAATCCACCGTCGCCCATGACAGCTGCACGTCCGTATATGCCTGGAAGTTCGGCACCCACTGGCACTGACAAAGTGGCTTCCGCGGGGTCATAGGCAATCAGCGGGCGATTCGCCGCCAGCCCGGCCAGGTGCTTTCCCAATTCCACGGTTACCATAGCCGCGACACCGTCGGCGACGTCTTGAGCGCTACGGAAAAAGTACCGCGAACTGAAACTCCGAGACACGCGATAGAGCCCCGGAAGTCCAGCGGTTTCCGCCGTCATCCATGATGCAGACGGTGGGTTGAAGTACTCATATGATTCTGAGAAAGGCATGCCGCAGCGGACTAGCCCTTCACCAACGGAGGACAACGCAGGCAGCGCGCTGGATAGGGCCGTCGAAGCATTCGGCACTAAGTCGACCCCTAGCTCCTCAGCGATGGAGGCGATCTTGCCGTGCAAGATATTGTTGACGACGAGCAAGGACTGGCGGGTAGGGGCGTTGACTGAAATCGTGGCCCCAGCTGCCTCCAAGGCTTCAATCGCTTCGCCTTTGAGTTGTCGGTTCCAGAATCCTGTGAGAATCCACGATCCATCCGCTAATTCACCAAAGCACGTCGCTGCGGATTCCCACCGAGTGACGTCGAGTTCGTCGTTGCGCTGCAACTCGATAATGCTCAGGGCCTCCAAATCGCGTAGAAGCTGATTCTCGAAAATAGCAGTGTCTTCGATCTGCCTCGCTAGAGTCGAGAATTCTCGACGTGACCCCGCGCCCAGGAAGAACAGGGAGTCGATGAGAGCGCTCCAGCTCGGACCCGCGGCAGATAGCTCGGGCAGGGCATGCCTGGTCCGTCGGGTCGGGATCTCGTTGACGGGTGCTGATTTGCGCCCTGAAGTCGGTTGTCGTTTGCTCATACCGCATAGGGTGCAGACACCATACATCCAACTCGATTTTGGACGTTTTCCATCAAAAGCTGGGAAGTCGAACCGGTGATGCCCTGTCACGATGCAGGAGTTCTCCGGCGGTCCAGCCACAACAAGCAGCTGTCCGCCGAGACCCATCCGCCCGTTGCCGGCCCAATTCGGGCGGGAGGCTACAGCGCGGCTTCGGTATGGCACCGACGGGGCTGAGAGTGCTAACCCGTCGAGACCGGGAACGACTGCGTCTTCGCTGGCGACACACTTCATGGGCCAAACTGGATCTTCCAGGTCGTGGCAGAGAGACCTGAACCGCTCCGTTACGTCCGGGCTTGGCTCCAATGAACTCCTCAGCTTCACAGCCAGGTTCTGGAGGATTGTCTTTCCCCGGCGCAGTGACAAAGTGAAGTCCTTGCAGTCACCCGGTAGCTCTTCCAGGTCAACCACGGCAGGAACAGCCAAGCCACGGTGAATGACAAGCTCTTCTGTTTGGAGTGTTTCCAAGTTTCGCGTCAACAAAACGACGTCAACGGGCTCTTCGCTCTCGGAGGCGATCATGACCCGGATCGGGCTGAGCGCACTCCAGCGCGGCACGTGACCAGGGAGCTTGAGTCCCCCTGTGACGGTCATTTGTGTCGAAAGCCGCGGTTGGAATGCTGAGAGGTCATTCGCCGTCACCAGTGCGGGCGCTGGTGCCCGCAACAGAATGACGTCCGTGAACACCGTCCAACCTTGCGGAACGCCGGCTGTTCCCCCATGAGTTCGGGAGTATCCCGGCTGGGCCGCATCGTTGAGGATTTTCTCCACCGACGACACGAGCTGCGCTTCGTCCTTGACCAGAATTCGCGACAAAGCAGCAGCGTTTATTCGATCAGATTCGATATAGCCAGCGGAGAATGCGTCACGGGTCAGGATGACCACCTTTTTTGGAAAGCGCCGTAGACCCTTGCCGTCCCCGACAACAATTCGCAAGTCACCGTTGATGGCCGAACCGGCATCGATACCGACCGCCCGAAAATCAAATCCTGTCGAGCCGATTCCGAGGGCCTCCAGCGTGAACTCTCGGGCCGCACCGTTGAGTCCTTCAACATGGCAAGTTTCCCCGACGACTGACGAGCCGCCGACCATCAACCCGAATCGTAGTTCGGATCGAAGCATGACACGCCCATCCCTCAGGGTGAGGAGACAGCGTCCGGATGTCTGTCCCGGCGTCTTCTTTCCTGCGCCGGTCAGCGCAGCTCCTTCCCAAGTCGCAAACTCAGCCAAGGCGATTTCCACTATTCGACTCTTGAGTTCGGGTGAAACCCACATCTTGATGAGCGCAGCATTCGCCGAGGTCCTTGCAGAATTGATCCAGACGTCAATAGCCCCATACATGTCGGTGTGAGACACCGTCATGCCAGCGACGAAGCCCTGCTCTTCAAACATCTTTTTTAGGTTTCTTCGTTCACGGGCGCGCACCAGGGCTTGGGAAATGGGCAAGCCAACATAGCGGTGCATGAGCGCGTACGCGCTCGGCAGGCCGCGGTGGCCGTCCAGGTCCTCAAGCCAGAGGCTCAACGACTCCCAGTAAGCCTCACTGGATTTCGTGAAAGACGTTCGAAATCTCCCCGATTCGTTGGCAGGTATACAGAGAAGTCCCTCCAGTGTGGAGTAATAGCTGGATTCGACAGCGCCTGTGTTCGTGTTGGCGCCGCCGATCCTTTCGGCGGCCAGTGAGAAGAGTGTAAGAAGCGCGATATGAGGCGGCGGGGGCACCTGCTCGGCACTCGCGAGTGCATCGCGTCTCCTGGCCAGCCACAGAGAGGTGACTCGATCGAACTCGGCGAAGGCCGCCCGGCCCGAATCCTTCCAGAAGAGCTTGGCCCTGATGGCGTTCGCCAACGAATCGTCAGCCTCATCGGCGTCCACTCCAACGTCGGAGCAAACACGGGCAAACGCCTCGTCGTCTTTGTCCAAGTAGACGAGCTCGCCCGCCCGATCCGCAGCGAAGAATCTGTGCGCCAACGCGGCGTTCCACTCTTCGTAGCCCGCACGGGCTTCTAGCTCGACATCGTTTGCCGCCAGTTCAACCATTTACACGTACCCCCAGTACAAAGGAACTCTTTCAGGTCAGGTTAGTAGGAGGTACTGACAGTTACTGATTGGACGCGCAGAAGCCAGGCACGCAGCCATTCCAACAAGTGCAGCCGCTGAGATCCATAGGTTTATGCCGTTAATGCCCAGCGTGCATCAAGAATTTGAACGGTGACCTTTGTGAGACGACACGTTTTCTGCAGAAACGCAGTTGTTGATGTAGTGGATGACTGCTGATATACCGTCCCAATGACCAAAGGCCACGTTTTCGTCACCAGGGGCGACTTGCTCAACTTCAAGTCGGATGCGTGGCTTCTGCCAGTCGACCGGCGGGCTTCGCCCGGCAAACGCTGGAAAGAGAGGTTGCCGGGGCTGCAGGAGGCCCTAGAAACCAACAACCTCCAGACGATAAAGAACGAATCGGCGTTCGCTTTGCCTCTTAATGTCCGTGACAAAGCATCCATTCCGGTTCTCACGGCGGTTCCGATGGCAGGAATATCCCATGCCGAACAGCTCCTACCGCGTTTCCGCGCGTTCCTCGAAGCCGCCACAGCTGCCGCCACCGAGCGCCGTCGATTAACGGTAGAATCGGCGACTCGCCCCGTGTTGGCCGTGCCATTCTTCGGCACGGGGGGAGGTGGCGGGAACATCTATCGGGGCGAAATTCTCCGCGTCCTTCTTGGCGAGGCATACCGTCACACGGACGAGGCTGGGGTTGACGTCGTCTTTGTCTTTCAGGATCCTGCGGCGTTCGCTCTCGCGCAACAGCAACGGAGGGAACGCGGGGATGCGTGGTCCTCCCTGGGGCCTTCTCTCCTCAATCAGGCGAAAGAATTGGCCGGGATCGCACGTGATGGCCGGTTAGTTCCATTCATGGGCGCCGGCGTCAGCATGAGCGCAGGAGCCCCAAGCTGGCGCCAGCTGCTGCAGAGTCTGGCCGGTGCCGCAGGCCTCGAATTGTCCGAACAGGACGCACTCGGGAAAATGAGTAATTTGGATCAGGCCGACGTCCTCCGATCCTTCTTCTCGGATAAGTTTCCCCGCGACAGCGATGCCAGGTTTGGTCAGGCAGTGGCCGCCGCCGTCGATATTAAGAATTACGGCCTCGCACCGAGCCTCCTCGCCTGTCTCCCATCTGACGGAGCGATCACGCTCAATTACGACACTCTCTTCGAGGCAGCATCTAAGGACGCAGGAAGTCCCCGGACAGTTATTCCCGGCGATCCGCCGGACGACCACACCGCTGCAAGCAAGAAATGGCTTCTGAAGCTCCACGGGTCAGTCGATAAGCCAGAGACCATTGTCCTCACTAGAGACGATTACCTCGGCTATAGCGCCACAAGGGAAGCGCTCTCCGCCCTGGTAAAGGCCCATCTCATAACTCATCACTTACTCTTCGTGGGCTTCGGACTAACCGATGACCACTTCCATGAGATTGTTCACGACGTTCGACGGGCGCTGCCACCCAAGAAAGGAGGGGATCGATTCGGATCAGCACTAATGCTGGAGCAGGATGGGATGCAGGAGAAACTTTGGGGAAAGCACCTCAATTTGATCAATATGAAGAATCAGGATGCACCGGAGTTCGGCACCAACGAACCAGCCAGACGGCTTGAGATCTTCTTGGACGCACTCGTTGCCCACTCTTCAGACAGCCACTCATTCCTTTTGGCTCCGCACTACGGAGAGGGCCTCACGGAGAAAGAGTCGGAACTCAGGGATGCTTTGCTCGAAGTCGCCAGAATCTCCGCTGTCGGTAAGGCCAGCAGCGTCACGCCTGTCCTCCATCGGATGTTTCAGGAGCTCGGCTGGGAAGGTCCGACTTCAGTGGCACAAACAGACGAATAGCGAGTCCGGCTGCTCGTTATTGTCACTCAAAACCTGCACCCGCCCCATACTCGAACGGCACGCTGCCCACTCACTGCCTGGGGCTACTCGACGGTTACAGTCCCCGCACCCACAACCGCGACGGCCTCCCCCGCGTCCCGTCAGACATCTGCCCAGTTCCCGCCAGCTTCGGCTCCATGAAACGCCGGAACGTGTCACGCATCAAAGCCACGCCCGCCACCGCCTCGTGCAGCTCCCGTAAATCCCGCAGCGTGAACGGCTCATCCAACAGCTCGCCAGGATCCGGGGCCTCAACGTAGGCCGCCTGCAGCCACTTCACAGCCTTCGCCACAATGTCCGCGTGGCCGAAGGGCAGTCCCGCGATCAGCTCCGGTGACCCAGCCACCGAAGCCAGCCGGACGCCGTCGGACTTCAGTGCCTCTTCCAGATCCGTCAGCGGCACCACATCCACGTGCGCCACTGAGAGCACCCAGCCGCGGTCGTCGCGCCCGGGCTCGTCAAAGACCTGCAGCTGGCGCGGCACGCGTCCGGAGATGCCCGCCTTCTCTCGCAGACAACGAAGCACCGCGTCCGCGAGCGTCTCGCTTTCACGCAGGAACGTACCCGGCAGCGCCCACTTTCCGTGCTGATGATCCTCTTCGCGCCGCACCAGCAGCACGCACACGCTGTCCCCTGAAACCGTCAGCACCGCCGTATCCACCGCCACCGAGGGGCGCGGATAGTCGAGCAGGGACGGGCCAGGGCTGTTCTTGGAATCCTTCACACGATTATTTAACGCAGCATTGCGCTAAAGATGCAAGCCGTGCATACTGGAGTCAATTAGCGCAGAAATGCATTAAATCAACCGGAGGTTCACCATGAAGGTCCCCCAGCTCCACGTCGGCGCCGGCAGCCGGCTCGGCCCCCTCAGCATCTTCCCCGTTTGGACCTCCGGCTCCGGCAGCCTGGGCAACAGCACCGGCACTCACGCCGACGTCGCCGTGACCGAGCTCGCCAGCGGCCCCCAGGTCGCCCGGCTCACCGTCACCAACAACGGCCCGCACCCGGCGCTGCTCCTGGAGGGCGAGCTGCTCGAGGGCGGGCAGCAGCACCGGACCTGCGCCCGCGATGTCGTCCTTGGCCCCGGCGAAACCCGCGACATCGACACCTTCTGCGTCGAGGCCGGCCGCTGGGAAGCCGGCCCGTCCAGCCATCGCCGGCAGGCACGGCGGGCACCGCTGAACGTCTGGTCCGAACTGGCCACCGGCGTCGACGGCCGCCGCGGCGGCGACCGGCAGGGGCGGATCTGGGAGCGGGTCAGCCGCTTCGACGCGGCCCGCGGCGCGTCGGTGACGAGCTCCCTACTGGACCACCTGGACCTGTTCAAGGACAACGCGCACAACCGCTTCGCTGCCGCCGACGCCCCGGCGCCGCTGGAGGGCCAGCGCGGCGTCGTGATCGGGCTGGGCACGCAGCCGCTGCTCCTGGAGGTCTTCGGCACTGGAACGCTGTTCCGCCGGCACTACCGCCAGCTGATCGACTCCGCCCTGCTGGACCTGGAGCTCCTCTCACACCAGGCGCTGGCGTCCGGCCCGATGCCGGGCCAGCGGGCCCGCGACTTCGYCGCCCGCGTCCAGGCGATGGACTTCGGGACGTTCGACGGCGGCGCCGCGGCGGTCGAGGTCCGGAGCCACGGGTCGCTCCGGAGCCGGAACCTCGCCCGCGCTGCCGGGACGGTGTCCGCCGCCGGCATGGCCGTTGAGCTTCCCACGCGCCGCCCCCAGCTGGCCCACCTGACCGGCTGAACACGAAACACCCCCTCATGGAGCTGGCATGAAACTGACCCCCTTGCAGAATGACCGCGCGGCCGGCGTCCTCGTCGCCCTGGCCGCCGGCGACGCCCTCGGCGCCGGCTACGAGTTCGGCGCGCCGCTGCCCGACGGCGCCGAAGTCACGATGAAGGGCGGTGGGCCGTTCGAGTTCGCGCCGGCCGAATGGACGGACGATACCTCCATGGCAATCCCGATCGCCCAGGTCCTGCTGGCGGCGGCGTCCGACGCCGGAACCACTTCTCCCGCGGCGCTCACCATGGTGGTCCGGGCCTGGACTGCGTGGGCCGCCGAGGCCAAGGACGTGGGCGCCCAGACCAGCTCCGTGATCGCCGCCGCCGGTCGGCTGGCGTCCGACTCCGGGCGGAGCAAGGTGACTGCCGCCGACTTCAGTGCCGCGGCCGCCGACTTCCACGCCCGCACCGGCCGCAGCGCCGGCAACGGCTCGCTGATGCGCACTGCACCGCTGGCGCTGGCCTACCTGGACCGGGACCCGGCTGAGCTGATGGCCGCGGCGGGGGTGCTCAGCGCGCTGACCCACGCTGACCCGGATGCGCAGGAAGCCTGCGGTCTCTGGTGTGTGGCCATCCGGGAGGCGGTCCTGACCGGACGGCTGGACGTGCGGGCCGGCCTGCCGCTGCTGTTCGCCGAGCGGGCGGCCCTGTGGCTGGGACGGATCGAGGTGGCCGAGCGGTCCCGGCCGCGGGACTTCGCCCGCAACGGCTGGGTGGTCGAGGCTTTCCAGGGCGCCTGGAGCGCCATCCACTTCGCGGGCCTGTACGCCTCCGGCCCGGCGCACCTGCGGGCGGCGCTGGAGGAAGCGGTCCGCGGCGGCCGGGACACCGACACCGTCGCCGCCATCGCCGGCGGCCTGCTCGGTGCCGCCTACGGCTATACGGCCGTGCCGTTCGAATGGCGCCGGCACCTGCACGGCTGGCCCGGGCTGCGGGCCCGCGACCTCATGATGCTGGGCATGGAGCTCGGCCGGGGCGAGGGCCGCCGCCCCAATTCCTGGCCCCGGGCCGAGCGCCAGGACTACAGCATGTGGAGTCGCACCGACGCCCTGGCCCAGCACCCGCAGGACGACGGTGTCTGGCTGGGCGGAGTCGGTTCACTCGGGAGGCTGGCTGAGTTGGAGATCGACGCCGTCGTCTCGCTGTGCCGGCTGGGGGCATTGGGTGTGCCGAGTGTGGCACCGGAAGACCACGCCACGTTCTGGGTCATCGACTCCCTTGATGAGGACGACAACGCCCACCCCGCGTTTGTGCTGCTCGACGCGGCGGCCGCCGTCGAACGCTTCCGCGCCGAGGGCAAGACCGTGCTGCTGCACTGTGTGAGGGCGGAGTCCCGGACACCGACCGTGGCTGCGCTATACGGAGCGGCTGTTGTAGGTACTTCGCCGCTGGAGGCGCTTGAGGATGTGCGGCGCGTGCTGCGCGGAGCGAACCCGAATGACTTGTTCCTGAAGGTGCTAAGGAATGCTCAAACCACACCATAAGATGAGCAAATTGTATGTCCCGAAGTCCAACGGGTGTACGCGGCGAATGCAGGGGGAAGATAGTTGCCCGTTTACCTTGAAGAACTCGCTTTGAGCGTCGCCCGGTGTCCTGACTTGGCGGAAGTTGACTTTGCGCTTCCGGATGGCAGCACTCATCCTTGCCACAAAATTGTCCATTCCCAGGACGTACACCCGGGCACGTTTCAAGTGCCGGAGGCGTGGGCCGGAAACCTCGAATCGGCACGAATTGTCTATCTGTCTTCCAATCCCGCCATAAGCGTCGGAAACCCGCTTGCAAAGTGGGCCTCAAAACAGTACGCCGAGAAGTACCCAACCGTGAACTGGGCCGACCCCGACATCGCCGACTTCATGATCAACCGGTTCAACCCCGAACGCGGCTGGGTGGTGGAACGGCAGCATCGTAAAGTCGACGCGGCAATCAAGGCCGGCCGCCCCACGTACGGTTCCCCTGAGCCTTACTGGGGCTGGGTTGAGAAGCAAACAAACTCATTGCTGAATTCGGACACCGTCTGGTACGAAGCAGCCGTGATGACCGAAGTTGTCCACTGCAAGTCCAACAACGAGCATGGTGTCCCCGAGGCTGCCCTGCATTGTTCGACGCGGCATATGGATCGGATCCTGGCGGCCTCCGCCGCTAGCCTTGTCGTCGTCGTTGGAGGTAAGGCCGCCAACGCCTTTCGCGCTGCGCACCTGGAAGCGCTTGCCGGCAAGCCCAACTTCGGCAAATACAGCCTTGACGGTCTGCCTGATGCAAGCCAAAACGTCTTCCCGCTGGAAATCGGCGGCAGCACGAGGCTCGTATGCTTCATCAGGCACCCGGGAGCGCGTGGCGGCTCTGCAGTGCTGGAGACCCAGTATCCCGAGGATATTGAGCGAATTCGGAACGCAGCCACGGGGCAGCAATGAAGTGCATTCCGGAAGAACCCGAATTCAGCGAGGGCCAGCTGGCAGAGAAGGCTGTCTGGGACGCGCTGAAAAACAGCCTCCCGGACGACGTCGTACTTGCCCACTCGGTCCAGTTGCGAGACGGGCGGGCAGAACACGAGATCGACATCCTCGTCCTCTGGCCCGGCGTCGGCATGGCCGCCATTGAGGTGAAGGGCGGACGCGTCTCTGTCGAAAACGGGCAGTGGCTCCAGTCCGACAGGTCCGGGGCGCACAAGATACAGAGTCCCGTTGCGCAGTCGCAGGGCTCCCTTCACGCCTTCAAGCACTGGATCGGCCGCCAGCTAGGGACGCCGCTGACGAGCCGCTTCGCCTACATGGTCAGCGTCCCCTACACCGAGGTGCCCCGTGATTGGGAGATGGCGGGCTGCCCGCGATCGCTGGTCCTCGACAAGGAAGACACCGTGTCAGCGGCCGAACTGGTCCGGACCGCCATCGAACGGGAAGGCGGCGGCGCTTCGTCGCTGGCGCCGCAGTTCATGGAACGCATCGTCCGCGTACTCAACGGAACCCTGGCTCACGATGGCACCAAGCCGCTGGACCCCAAAGAATCGGAAGATGTCCAGGATCATCTCACCGAGCGGCAGTCGGTGCTGTTGAAGGCCACGCGGTCGCTGCCAAGGATTCGGTTCACCGGCGGCGCGGGAAGTGGAAAGACTTGGCTGGCCGTGGAGAAAGCCCGACTGCTCTGCAAGCAGGGCAAACGCGTCGGCCTGTTTAGCTACAACAAGGGCATAAGCCAGTACCTCCAGGACCGGGTTTCGATCTGGCGTCATGCCCAGCCGGCATTCACCGGAGAGTTCCATGAATATGCCCGGCGTCTCGGGGTGCCAGACGGCACGGGACCCGCCTATTTCGAAGAGGAACTGCCGCAGCTGCTCAAGGACCTCGCGGTCAGCCTGCAGCCCCAACAGCGACTGGATGCCGTCATCGTTGATGAGGCTCAGGACTTTGCCCCGCTGTGGTGGCAAGCGCTGCTTGCCACCACCACGGACGACGCCGAGATCTACGCCTTCCTGGACGACCACCAGGACGTTTACCGGCGTTGGGGCAATCCCTCGACGGATGGGGCAAGCCCGCTGGAAGACCTAGTGACGATCCACATCGACGAGAATCTGCGCAACACGAGGAAGATCGCCGAAACATTCAAATCCTTTGCCGGCGATCACTTCACGCCCCGGGGAAGCACTGGCCTTCCCGTCCGGCGCGTTCAGTGCGCCAGCGAGGACGCCCTCGACGTTGCCGGTGACTGCATCGATGCTCTGATCGACGAGGGGTGGGCGAACAACCAGATCGCCATGTTGACGACGAAGGAACGCCATCCAATCCATAAGGAATTCTTCGAGAACGGCACTACCGCTGACTACTGGCGCGAGTTTCACGCCAACGAAAGCGAGTTCTACGGCCACGTTCTGGGCTTCAAAGGCCTGGAACGGTCTGTGATTGTTCTGTGCGTCAACGGCTTTAAGGACCTAGGCCGGGCAGCCGAACAGCTTTATGTTGGCCTGTCCCGGGCTCGAAGTCTCCTCGTGGTTGTCGGCGACTCCGATTTGCTGGAGGAGGCCGGCGGGCGGGATCTGAAGATGGCTCTGTCGCGGGCAGAGGTTTGGACGCCGGCAACGCCCGTTCACCGCTGAGAAGGAGGGCGACAGGGCTTTAATCCTGGCGGCCTAGTCCATCGAAGCGGCGTCAGGAACGACATGATGAGACGGAATCCACGAAATCGTAACAAGGCCATATACTCCCCTTGACGCGGGACAGCGTCATAGGTCGGGCACCAGCGACGAAGCTGATGTGCCAAAAACATGGGGATCTCAAATTGAATAGCTACCAATTGTTTCGAGGCACGCAGGATTCGTACGATCCGCCTCAGCCGCCACGAAAGCCCAAAGTCTCAACTTTCATTGTCGGAGCTCTCGCTCTGGGGGCCGTGGCGTTGGGCTCAGCCAGTGGTGGAGTCGGTGGAGCACTGCTACTTCTTTCCATATTTGCCGCGGTCACCGGCCTTTACGTCGTCGCTACTGGCCGCCGCTCTTGGGCGCGACTGCCGGGCAGCCGAAAAGTTGGTGGCATCGTTCTGGCGGCCTCTGTGGTGCTCTTTTTTGTTGGTGCCCTAGCTGTGCCGCCCCCGTCAGCCGAACGCATTGCTGCCCAGGCGGCCTCGGAGAATGAAAAACGGGCGGCAGAAGAGGCGTCCCGCGCCGCCGCAGCCAAACCACCGGCCACTCCTTCCCCCACGCCGTCCCCGACAAACACGGGGGAACCGCTCGACCCCGACAGGGTCACGGAACTCGCCAGAGGCGTCAGTTACACCGCCCCGAGAAGCCAACCCGCCTTCGCAACGAAGGCACTGGATCTTCTCGCCCTTCTCCCCATAAAGAGCATTGCTCCGACACCGGGCTACAGCGCCCGAGCCATGTACGGTCAGGCGTGGGCAGATATTGACAGGAACGGATGCGACACCAGGAACGACATACTCAAGCGAGACCTGACCAAGGTCATTTTCATGACCAATTCCACCTGCAAGGTGGAGAGCGGGATCCTTGAACCCGACCCCTACACGGCAATGACGATCAATTTCCAACGCGGCCCGGAAACCAGCAGCGCCGTGCAGATAGACCACGTAGTCGCGCTCGGTGACGCCTGGATAAAGGGAGCCCAGCAACTCACCGGCGCGCAGCGCATGGCTCTCGCCAACGATCCCCTGAACCTACAGGCCACCGACGGCCCGACCGATGTCAAAAAAGGTGAAAGCGACGCAGCTGCCTGGTTGCCGCCGAACCAGAACTTCCGCTGCGAATACGTCGCCCGGCAGATCGCCGTCAAAGCGACGTATGACCTGTGGGTAACGCAGGCCGAACACGACGCGATGGCAGCCGTACTGCAAGATTGCTCCGGACAATTGGTTCCGACCAATGAGAAGGAGGCTGCGGTCGTCGCGTCTGCCGACACGGAAGGGGATGACGCAGCCAAAGCAGTTGTCGTGGTGCCCGAGCCCGTGGCACCTGCGCCCAGACCCTATGTCCCGCCTGCTCCCGTCTACGTCGCGCCGGCCCCCGCGCCATACGTACGACCGGCTCCCGCGCCCGCGCCTTACGTTCCGCCGGCACGTGTCTACGTGCCCCCGGCACCTGTGACCTCCTACGCCAACTGTGCAGCGGTTAGGGCTGCCGGGGCAGCTCCGATCTATGCGGGCCAGCCCGGCTACAGTCGAAGCCTGGACCGCGATGGCGACGGAGTAGGCTGCGAAAAGTAAAGACCGTCGAGAGCCACATGGCCGCCCACCCGGAGCTAAAACGTCGATACCATGGCGCGAGTAACCCCGTTGGTCCTTGCGACTAACGGGGTTCTTGCGACTGGAAATTCACCGTTGGCCGCCCACTCGGACAGAACCATCATGAGGGTTACAAAGAAACCCCTAGGGCTTAGTGCTTTTGCAGTCCAGCCAGCGAGACTACACCCGGGTGGCCGTGCGCCGGGGGTTGCCTGGCCCGCCCCTGCTTTTGCTGTGGATTGCAGTGGTTCATGGCGGCGTTTCGTGATCGGCTGGTGAGTCTTATCGCTGCGTAGTCCTAGTACTGTAAGTCTTATAAATAGCGGGGCTCATCCAGCACGTATCTACCTGCCGTTGAGCGCGCCACCATCCAAATCTGAGTCACGTCCCCGGGGGAACATCCATGCGCCGTCTTGTCGTCACGTCCGCTGTCTTCACCGTCGCTTTGCTAGTCGCAGGGTGCTCTGGCGAGGCCGCCGTCACCATGCCCGACGTGGTCGGAAAGGGCCTCGATGTTGCAATCAGCGACGTGAAGCGAGCCGGAATCGACGATGAGGTGGAGGTCCTCGGCGGCGGCATGTTCGGTGTTGTCGACAAGTCGAACTGGAAGGTGTGCAGCCAAGAACCTCAAATCGGGGCAAAGGTCTCTACTGCTCCTCGCCTTACCGTTGACCGAACCTGCGATAACGCTAAGACTGCCTCCGAGGAGCCGACGCAGGGGCCCTCCGAGAAACCCGAGCAGAGCGCCCCGACCGAGGCCGCAGCAGTGGTACCCGAGCTAGCGCAGACGCTGACTGTAGAGAGCAACGAGGACCTTGCAGCGCTTCTGGCTGGGTCGGCTTCAGACGGGGATATGGTTGAAGCATTTGCGGCTAAATATGAGGGTAAAAATATCGAGTTTGATGGAAACATAGCCCACATGGACAATCATGGAAGTTATAAAACTAGATATGACATCTTAATAGCAGCTGGTGATTACAGTAAATCGACAACGACTGGACCAAACTTTCAGTTCAAGGATGTCAATATTGTTAGCGATCTACGTCTCACAGGTTCAAACGTTCCAGACACTATAGGTGCGGGACAGAATCTTCACATTATCGCTAGGGTCGAAGGCTATAATCGCATTCAAGAGCTTTTCTTTTTGAAACCGGTTTCCACTGAAGTGAGATGAGCCTCACTCACCCCACTTCGGAACCTAAAACTCCGATAAATCGCACCTCCTCAAGATTGCCGCAACGGTAAAGAGCGAGGACGGAACAGGCTTCGAAACCACCCGCCCTTACCCCACTTCCGTCAATTAGCGAAAGCCCTGGCCCCTCCGGCCAGGGCTTTCGTGTTGCGCGTACTGGCGTCGTTGTTCCCTCTCGTGAGGAAAGGCGCGGATGAGTGAGCAGGACTTTCGAGAGATGGGCTGAAGCCGATAGGGTGCTGACCTTGATCTTGGCGAGAACGGAGGCAGGCTCCTCTACGGAGCGGAGGGCAGCCTTGGGCCGGAGTGACATTAGTCGATCACACAACACCGCCACGATGCTCTGAACTCCACCCGCCCAGAGTGTTAGCCACAGGGACCTGCCTAGCGCGCACCCCCGTTTACGAAACGCAACGCGATCCCGCGCCCACCCCTTACTGTTGATCCTGCACCCTTACGAAACCGTTTACGTAAACCGTTTGCGTCAGGCATCTGTAGTCCGATTCAGCAACACCCGCAGACACCCTCAGGGAGGAGGAACAGTGGTCACCATCCGCGATGTCGCCAAGCACGCAGGCGTCTCCCCGGCCACCGTCTCCCGGGTTGTCAACGGGCTCGTGGGCTACTCGGACGAGACCCGCGAACGCGTCGAGACTGCGGTGAAGAGTCTCAGCTATGAAACGGACTACCTCGCCCGGGGCCTCAAGACCCGGCAGACGTCCGTGATCGGGCTCCTCGCCCCGATGGTCTCGGACGCCCTGGCCTCCCAGGTCATGCAGGGCGTCGAGGAAGAGGCCCAGGAACGCGGCTACGCCGTGATGCTGGGCCGCACCGGCGCCAAGTCCGCCTACATCGCCGGCTACCTCCGGACCCTGCGCACCTACCGGGCCGCCGGCGTCATCCTCATCTCCGCGGTGATCACGCCGGAGACCAGGCAGCTGCTGGGGCCCAACGTCCCCATCATCTCCGTCGCCATCAGCGACAAGTCGGGCTCGCCCAGCGTGGCCATCGACGACGAGCAGGCAGCCTACGACGCGACCCGTCACCTGCTGCGGCTCGGCCACCGCCGCATCGGGCTGCTGACCGGCGATCCGGCGTCGATCTACGTCGCCCAGCCCCGGAAGCGCGGCTACCTCCGCGCCATGACCGAGGCCAACTGCACATCGGTGACCGCCACCGGCAGCTTCTTTTACGAAAGCGGCGCTCCCGGCGTCGACGAGCTGCTGCAGCAGGAACCCGGCCTCACCGCCATCTTCGCGATGAGCGACGAGATGGGAGCCGCCGTCGTCAATGAACTGCAGCGGCGCGGCCTCCGGGTGTCGGAGGACGTCTCCGTCCTGGGCTTCGATAACACCTCCACCTCGCTGCACGTGAACCCGCCGCTGAGCACCATGGCGCAGCCGCTCGAGGAGATGGGACGGATGGCCGTGAAGAAGCTGCTCCGCTCCCGCGACCTGGGGCCGAAGATCATGCCGCACCGGCTGATCGAGCGCGGTTCCACCGCGCCACCGAACTCAACACAGCCCAGCCCAGCGCCGCCGGGCCCCCAGCAACCCACCAGCTAGCCCCACTAGACCAACACCCAAACGGCGGCAGCCGGCACTCCCCCGTGCCACCAACCGGCCAGCCGCCGCAGTTCCGCATGCACCAAACCACCCGCACCACCCACCTTGCACCACCCCAGAAAACAAGGAGCAACACATGAGGCAGCGCCGCCGCACCTGGCAGACTCTTCTCGCCACCACCGCATCCCTGACCGTCGCCGCCGTCGCCCTCACCGGCTGCGGCGGGACCGCCACGGACGCGAAGAGCACGCCGAAGGCCACCGCCGCGTCCTTCGAGGGCAAGGGCCCCATCAACTACGTCTCCAACCGCGATGCCTCCGGTGCCGCGAACAAGAGCATCGAAGAGTGGAACACCGCCCACCCGGAGGAGAAGGTCACGTTCATCGAACTGCCGGACTCCGCGGACCAGCAGCGCCAGCAGCTCATCCAGAACGCGCAGATCAAGTCGGACACATTCAGCGTGCTGAACCTGGACGTCGTCTGGACCTCCGAGTTCGCCGCCAACAAGTGGATCCTGCCGCTGCCCGCGGACGCCGTCCCCACCGACAAGATGATCCCCGCCACGGTCAACGCCGCGACCTACCGGGACACCCTGGTCGGCGCCCCGTACTACACCGACGGCGCCCTGTTCTACTTCCGCTCCGACCTGCTCAAGGCCGCCGGCATCGCCGCCCCGCCCAAGACCTGGGACGAGATGAAGACCGCCTGCAAGGCGATCCTGGCGCTCCCCGAAGCCGCCGGCATGTCCTGCTACACCGGCCAGTTCGACAAGAACGAGGCCCTCACGGTCAACTTCTCCGAGGCCGTGGCCTCCGCCGGCGGCACCGTGGTGGACGCCGACGGCAAGCCCACCGTCAACACCCCGGAAGCCAAGGCCGGCCTGAACCTGCTGGTGGACGGCTTCAAGGACGGCATGTTCCCGTCCGACGCCATCACCTACCTCGAGGAGCAGGGCCGCCGCGCGTTCCAGGACGGCAAGCTCGTCTTTATGCGCAACTGGCCCTTCCTGCACGCCTCCTTGAGCGCCACGGACGGCTCCAGCAAGGTGGCGGGCAAGTTCGACATCACCTCCATCCCCGGCACCGACGGCCCCGGCGTCTCCACCCTGGGCGGCCGCAGCCTCGCCATCTCCCCGTTCACCCCGAACAAGGCCACGGCGCTGGAGTTCGTCAAGTTCTTCACCAGCGAGGAGCAGGCCCAGAAGCGCCTCGCCCTGTCCTCCCGCGCCCCGGTGTACGCCTCCCTCTTCGAGGACCCCGCCGTCGTCGCCAAGCGCCCGTTCTTCCCCACCCTGCTGACGTCGCTGAACAACGCCCAGCCGCGCCCCAAGGTGGTCCAGTACGGCGCCACCACCAAGGCGATCCAGGAAGAGGCCTACGCCGCCATCACCGGCGCCAAGGACACCGACACGGCCCTGAAGGACATGCAGGCCAAGCTCACCGAGCTCACAAAGTAACTCAGCCCGCAGTTCACCCCACACGCCTGGCCGGTCGGCCTACCCCGGCCGGCCAGGCAGCTGCAACTCCAGTTAGGTACCCAGCATGACGACGACGACCGCCCCGCCCGCCGGCGCGCAGACCGGCACGCCCACGCCAGGCAGCCCGCGCAGACGCGGCAAACGCCCCCCCGGTGAAGGCCGCATGGCCGCGATGCTGCTCTCCCCCACCATCCTGGTGCTGGCCCTGGTGATCGTGTACCCGCTGCTCTCCGCGGTGCACCAGTCCCTGTTCCGCGCCGAATCCGGCCTGGACGCGGACGGCTTCGTCTCCGACGTGGAATCCTTCGTGGGCCTGGCCAACTACGCCGACCTCTTCGTCGGCGAATCCGGCCGGCGCTTCCTGAACGCCTTCGCCAACACCACCTTCTTCACCGTCACCACGGTGTTCCTTGAGACCGTCCTGGGCCTCTGCCTGGCCCTCGCCATGAACCGCGCCTTCCGCGGCCGGTCCTTCCTGCGCGCCAGCATCCTGGTCCCCTGGGCCGTCCCCACCGCCGTCTCCGGCCTGCTGTGGCGCTGGATCTTCCAGTCCGACGGCATCGCCAACAACCTGCTCGGCAGCGAAATCCTGTGGACCGCCGAAGGCAACGCCTCCAAGGTGGCCGTCATCATCGCCGAAGTCTGGAAGACCGCCCCGTTCATCGGCCTGCTCGTCCTCGCCGGCATGCAGGTCATCCCCGGCGAAGTCTACGAAGCCGCCCGGATCGACGGCGCCGGCTGGTGGCGCCAGCTCGGCTCCATCACCCTCCCGCTGGTCAAGCCCACCCTCCTGGTCGCCGTGCTGTTCCGCATGCTCGACGCCCTGCGCATGTTCGACCTGCCTTTCGTGTTGATCGGCCCCGGCAAGGAATCCGTGGAAACCCTCTCCATGCTGGCCTGGGACGAATCCAACCAGCTCCGCTACGGGTCCGCCTCCGCGTTCGCCGTCATGCTCTTCCTGTACGTCGCCGTCGTCGCGATTGTCTTTGTGAAGGTCCTCGGCGCCGACGTCACCGGCGCCAAGGAACTGAAGCTGCTGTCGAAGAAGACCGCCCGGAAGAACCGCATCGCGGCGAGCCAGACGCCGGCGACCGCTGACCATTCGACCTCAGACCACGCTGACCAGAAGAAGGCCGAGGCCACCCGATGACCATCTCCGACCTCCGCAACGCCGCCGCCGATTCCGGCACGACCGGTTCCGGCGCACCCAAGGCGACTGCCGCCGTCGTACCCGGCAAAACGAAACCCAAGCGCACCTGGCGCTCCTACAGCGTCTACGCCGGCCTGGCCCTGATCTTCGCCTACTGCCTGGCGCCGTTCTACTGGATGCTGGTCTCAAGCCTGCGCCGCACCGCGGACATCTTCGACAACACCCTGCTGCCGGCGCCGTTCTCGCTGGAGAACTACGCCAAGGTGTTCGACGGCTCCACGATGTTCGGCCAGGCGCTGCTCAACTCCCTGATCGTCGCGGGCACCACCACCACGTTCGCGCTGGTCCTGGGCGTGTTCGCCGCCTACGCGATCTCCCGGCTGAACTTCCGCTTCAAGTCGCTGATCCTGGGTGTCATCATCGCGACGTCGATGTTCCCCGGCATCTCCGTGGTGGTGCCGCTGCTGCGGCTCTTCACGGACATCGGCTGGATCAACACCTACCAGGCGATGATCGTGCCGAACCTGTCCTTCGCGATCCCGCTGGCGGTCTGGAACCTCACCACGTTTATGAAGGCCCTGCCGTTCGACCTCGAGGAAGCCGCCATGATCGACGGCTGCACCAAGTGGCAGGCGTTCCGCCGGGTGCTGCTGCCGCTCGCCGCACCGGGCGTCTTCACCACCGCGATCCTGACGTTCATCCACAGCTGGAACGAGTTCATCATCGCCCTGTCGATGATCAACGACCCGAAGATCCAGACCGCCACGGTCGCGATCTCCAAGTTCACCGGCGCCACCGAGTTCCAGGCTCCGTTCGGCGAGCAGATGGCGGCCGGCGTGATCGTCACCGTTCCGCTCGTGATCATGGTGCTGGTCTTCCAGCGCCGGATCGTCGAGGGCCTCACCGCCGGCGCCAGCAAATGAGCCCTGCTTTGGTCGAAGATACCGCTCTGGCGCCTTCCGCCGAGTGGTGGCAGTCCGCCGTCATTTACCAGGTCTATCCGCGGTCCTTCGCCGACGGCGACGGCGACGGCGTGGGCGACCTCTCCGGGCTCATTGCCCGGCTGCCGTACATCGCCTCGCTGGGGGTGGACGGGATCTGGATGACCCCGTTCCAGCCCTCCCCGCAGGTGGACCAGGGCTACGACGTGTCCGACTACTGCGGCGTGGACCCGCTGTTCGGCACCATGAAGCAGTTCGATACGTTGCTGGAACTGGCGCACTCGCTGGGCCTGAGGATCCTGCTCGACGTCGTCCCCAACCACTGCTCCTCGGAGCACCCGCTGTTCCAGGCTGCTTTGGCGGCCGGGCCGGGCTCGCCGGAACGGGACATGTTCCACTTTGTCCCGGGTCGGGTGGACATGCCTGACGACGACGGGTCGGGTTCCGTTGTTGCTTCCGGCGGTGCTGCTTTCGCCGGCGCTGGCGGTGATGTTCCGCCGAACAACTGGCAGAGCGTCTTCGGCGGCCGCGCCTGGAGCCGCGCCCACCCGGGTTCGGCGACGGACAAGGACTGGTACCTGCACCTCTTCTCCCCCGAGCAGCCGGACTGGAACTGGCGCAATCCCGCCGTCGGCGAGTACTTCGACGGGGTCCTGCGCTTCTGGTTCGACAAGGGTGTGGACGGCCTCCGGATCGACGTCGCGCATGCCCTTTTCAAGGCCGACGGCCTGCCGGATTCGCCCTCCGAGGGCGGGGTGGTGGACGGGCTGCGGTCCAACCCGCAGGTCTCGGACCAGGAGGAGGTCCACGAGGTCTACCGCCGCTGGCGCACCCTGGCGGAGAAGTACGAGCCGCACCGGCTGCTGGTGGGCGAGGTCAACTTGGAGCCGGCCCGTGCCGCCCGCTACACCCGCGCGGACGAGATGCAGCAGGCCTTCGCGTTCGCGTTCGTGAAGCTCGGCTGGGATCCCGAGGCCTGGGCCGCCGTCGGAAATGAACTCGAAGCCGCCCGGCAGCTGCACGGCGCCACGCCCACGTGGGCGTTGGAGAATCACGACATCGTCCGCTCAGTGACCCGTTTTGGTGGCGGCGAAGTCGGCGCCCTGCGTGCCCGCGCCGCGCTGGTGGCGTTGCTGGGGCTGCCCGGCCCGGCGTACCTCTACCAGGGACAGGAGCTCGGGCTGCCCGAGGTCGACGTCCCGCTGGAGTCACGGGTGGATCCCATGTGGGCCCGCGGCGGCGTCTGCCGCGACGGCGCCCGCGTCCCGCTGCCGTGGACCGAGGACGAGGCGCTGAGCCACGGCTTCTCGCTGACTGAACCGGCGGCTCAGCCGTGGCTGCCGGTCCCGGAGGGCTGGGGAGAACACGCGATCGAGCGCCAGCAGCAGGACGCAGAATCGTCGCTGTCGTTGGTGACCAAGGCGCTGGAGCTGCGCCGGCTGCTGTGGAAGACGGAGATCTTCGGCCCGGACGACGGCGGCAGCTGGCGCGTCGAAGCTGGGAACATGCTGATCTGCGAACGCAGCGCTGACTTCTTCGTCGCCGTCGCGATGGGCAGGGAGCCGGTGCGGCTGCCGGCCGGATCCGTGCTGCTCAGCGCGGCGCCGCTCGAAGAGAACGGCTGGCTGCGGCCGAACAACGCCGCCTGGGTGCTGCGGGGCTAATCCGTTCCGTCATACGAAGGGCCGTCCACGTTCCTTAGGAAGGTGGACGGCCATTGGCATCGACAGGGTCGTTTCTCGTGCCCGTAAATACAGGGTGTCACATTTGAGAATCTATCGGACTATTTGCGGACTTAGACAGGCTGCCGACTTACATGACTTGCTGGCCGGGTGCTCTCCGAGATCGACAGCGCGGTCAACACGGTCCTCGCCCGCTGTCGCACTGAGACAAGCCGATCTTGCAGACCGGATCGCGTTGCGCGTGCCCCAAGAATCTCGTCAGCCATCGCGTCGATGCGTTGCAACTCTGGCCTGAATGTATCCTCCAAGTTGGAATCTACCGAGTGGAGCGCATCGACCACGATGCCGTCCGCCTGGGCCAGTACCTCCTGGGTAATGCTGCGGCGACGCTCTACCCGTGCCTGCTCTTCTTTAACTGCCGACCGCTCCTCCGCAATGGCTCCGTACGCCTCCAGTCCGATTGAGACTGCAATCCCGCCGACCTTAGCGACCTTTCCGATATTGTTAGCGGTCCGCACCGCTTCCCATGGCTTGAACTTCTTACCGAACGCCCTGCCGACTGTCAGCACAACTTTGTGCCCTGTGCTGCCTGCGGCTGCCTGCGTTCCACTGCCAGCACCCCAGAAGTCGTGGAACTGCTTGAGATACTTCGACAAGTCGCCTGCCCAGCTTGGCGGAAGAGGAAGGGGAGAACGGCCTGGCCGGACGTCCACGTGTCGCGCTTCGAAGCTGGTAGCTTCCGAGTCACCGAGCCGGACCGAGATACGGCCGTAGGGAGAGGCTTCAATCTCTAGGACTTCGGAGGCGAGGTCGTCAAACTGCACTTCGAGTACCTTGCGTACCGCACTCTCGAACCGATCCAAGGCAGCGCGAAGGTTCTCGTTTAGCGCTGCCATATGCGCGTCCGATACCCCCTCGTGGGAACTCTCGGCCCTGCTTTGTTCGTCGCGTTCGATGCTGTCAGCGAATTGCGTGGCGGCGCGCACCGCGTCCGCTCGGAACTGGGCTGCGCGCGCTTCGAGCAGACTGTCCAGATGGATCCGCTTTTTGGAAAGCGCGGAACGTTGTCTGGTAAGAACGGCGAGGGCGGCCTGTTCACCGGGGTCATCCGTGATGCCGGCAGATGCTTCGAGGGCAAGCGCGATGATGAGCTGCAGCGGCTGACTTAGTCTGCCCAGCTCTCCCTGTTGGCTGGCGAAACGGTTGATGAGCGTCGCGACATTATCCAGACGGGACTCCTCTATGTAGGCTTTCGAGGAGTCGTGGTCGGAGGCTGCAAGATCGAGACCTTCGAGGTAGTACTGACCGTCACACTCGACCCAAGGGATCTGGTCGAACGAGCCGAGCGCTTTCTTGATCGCTTCTTCTCGCACGCCTTCGGCGGCCATCCGAGTTCCCGCCTTGGTTACGACGATAAGTGTCTGTCGTGATTTGCCGAGTCGGCCGAGCACGTCACGGAGGTGGGCGGTCAGGACGTCATCGAAGAGCTCGACCGTAACTGCGAATAGCACGAGATCGGCTGACTGAAGCGCCTCTTCAGCGAGGTCGTTGTGATGCGGGCGGCCCGCGTACACGCCTGGCGTATCGACAAGGCGGACGTCGCCGTCCCAGTCGAACTCTTCCACGGCGTCGGTGGTCACACCCGATCCGATGACGACGCTGGCGGCTCCGTTGGTGAGGGCTTTGATGAGAGTCGACTTGCCGCTGCTGTACTGCCCCGTGAAGACCAGAAGCGGGGTTGCGTGGGGGTCCACCAAGAGACGTTCCAGCAGGGGTTTTGCGACCGCAGGATCAAGTTCGCAGAGGATTTCACGAAGATCCTCATGCAATTCCCTCGTAGCGGCGGACGATTCCTTAAACAGGTTAACGGTCACGATTCTGAAGTCCTTCTGGTGCTGTCTATGCGGATGTGCTTGCTGATATGGGATGTCAATGCGTCAGACCACGTCTCTGAGATCTCAAGGGGTATATCAGCGTCCACGCAAATGGTGGCGGCGCCTGAATCTGCTCTCAATAGGTGCGCAGGCGCCTCGACAAGGCCGCATGCATATGAGAGCGCGCCCGCTGCCTCTTCGCCGGCGCTGCGCGCCCTCCCGCCAGCCAATTTCTCCCCGACGTCCGGCGGGTACAACCATGCCTCCGAGAACGCAGCGTCCTCGAACTCGGCGAGGATGCAGACCCCGGGCGCGCGTGTCGCCATTCTTAGGGATCGAGCAAGCCGTTCGCGGCCCGCGATTCGAAGCAAGGCTGCTGTTGTCTCCTTGTCCAGCTCTCGGATCAGCGCTCCGAGTGCCGCTCCGTGTTGGAGCCACCGGTCCGCCAGTCGGTCGAGTGCTGCAGCTCGGTCGTCACTTTGGCCGCGCGCGGTGGTAAGGCTGGTATGTAGCACGCCGAGCCGTTCCTCGACGGCCCGCTCGCACTCGCCCAGGAGATCGTCGAGAATTGGCCCAACCTGTTTCGCCACCTCGTCGCGTCTCTTCCGCAACACTCCGTCTTGGCCCAACACCCAACTGTCAATGAGTCCCTTGACGGGCTTCATTGCCATGCCGATGCCGGCTCCCACGATGCTGCCGACGATGGTCGTAACGATTGCTCCGGGGCCGGTCGCCAGTCCGAGTGTCGAACCGATCACTGCACCGAGTTTGGCGCCAGCTAAGGCGCCGCCAACACTGATTGCCGCGATTCCGGCCCGCGCCAACCGGTTCCCGAGTACTGATTCGAATCCTGTGAGATCCCGCAAAGTGAACCGGTCGGGCGAAATGCTCGCCCACTCGGCGTCCGTCGCGGCGAATGCCGACTCCACATCCACCCTCAACTGCGAGAATCTGGTTTCCAGCGCCTCGTTCAGTTCCCCCCGCAACGCATCGAGTTCCTCCTTCCAGGCTTGCTGGAGCGACTCTCCGAAATCTTTCACTGAGAGGTGCCAGTCACGGCGTCGTCCGAGCATGATTGCAATGTCGGCGACCATGCTTTCGCCCGCGGCACGAACGATGCGGGTCAACCGCACGTGAATATCCTCGTTGAGTTTCCTTGCGTGTTCTGCCTGCATGCGGCGGGTCGTCGATCCCTCCGCCAACGAAAGCATGAGGCACTCGACCTGACGACGCTGCCCGTCGACCACCCTCAGAGCTCGCCTGCTCTCGCTGTGAGTGGCATACTCGCGATTCAAGACATCGACGAGATCATCGATGCGGCTCGACGAGTGGAGCTCTGTGTCGATCTCACCACCGTGTGCCAATGCTTCGGTCGCAGCGAGCGCGTGCACGTGGACCACGTCGAGGGGGGCGACGGCGGCCGCTGACATGTTACGCCGGATTTCTTCAACCAGTCCCTCCCGGTTTCCGAAGACGCGCTCAGGAAACCTCAGTAAATTCATCCGCCCGATCCCTTCGAGAGATTGGAGACAATTGAGAACGACAATGATCGGCTTGCCCCTGACTCCGATCAGACGGAGTGCACGCGCTGTCTCCTCCTGGATGGAGTCGCTACTCGCGACCCACAAGATGAGATCCGCGTGAAGCGCGGCGCTAAACGCTAGCTCGAAGTCTTCTGCGCCATCGTGTGCGCCGACGCCGGGAGTGTCGACGAACTCAATACGGCCAGACGCCGTCGAGGTCGCAGCGAAGACATCGCGTGAGAATCGTTGACGACCGTCTCCGATCCTGTCGAAGTGTGAGCCAGACAGCGCCGACAAGAGCGATGACTTCCCGGCCATCGTCCGCCCCATCAGGACAACGCGCATCGGCGCGTCGAAGTCGAGGGTCGCTTCTTCCCAAGCTACCCATGACTCTCTGTCGCCACTGCTTAGTGCTGAGTCGATGCCATCGAGCTCGGCCTCATCGTGCAGCGCCTGTTCGCGTATGGCTCCAGCTCGGGCGGCGAAGGCTGCCACGAAATCCCTAATCGCGGGCCACGGATCTGACAGCGGAGGCTCCTCACCGAAGAGCACAGGAAGTGCTGAGGGTAGCCACTCGTGGCGGGAAGGCACGTCGCACTCAATCATGCGCATGTCAGAATATTCTTGCCTTGGGTTGCCCTCTCGTTGCATGTACCGCCGGTCTTCATGAAAGCGTCCTTGAGCTCCGTGACATTGGCGAATGAGCCGCCGTCGGCCGGGGCCGCGCCCCAACAGTTAGGTAAGCGGACAGCCGCGCGTACTGCGGAAAGTGCGACGCTTCGAACTTCATAACGAGTGCTTTCTCTCTGAGCTTGAGTCCGACGAGTCGCGGTCCCCCCGGATGAAGATACCGGAAACGGCGCCCGTCTAACTGCAGGTGTTGAAGAACGGACGGATCGCGTTGAGTGCATACTCGGCAGTACAGCCCTTTCGGAAGCACCGAGACGCCTTCGGCAAGACCAGCGCGCCCCTTGGGCACGCCCGCATGCCGGCGACCGCGTCGCAGAAAGCACGTCATCAGTTTTGCGATGTTTTTGGCGCGTGACGGCCAGCCTGGCTACGGAGGAATGATGCTCGCGTCTATCGTCCTCAGCTGCCGTGGCCAGACCGGCTGGACGTTGCCGCACCGGGTGCAGGGATCAACATTCCAAGACAGCTACTCGGCTACGGGCTACCTAAAATTCAGGGTGCTACGGTGTCGATGCTGTCATAGTCACGGCTTAGGGTTATATCATGACGACTTCCGTAGGCGCCCTCTTCGACAATTGTGGCGTGGAATGGGCAGGGTCTGCTGAGTGGGGACAACGGATTCCCGTAGACGAACCTGGTATTTACGCAATTTCTATGACATCCGAACCCTATGCTTTACATAGCGCAGCCACAGAACTGCCGCTGAGCACTCGGGCGTTTCATGAGCTCGTGAACGTCTGCCCGTTCCTTGAGGTTGACGGTATGCCCGCAACGATCGACTCCTTCAGGAGCAGGCTGCAGCGGTTCTGGTTGGCTGACGAGCCGATTCTATATATTGGCAAAGCTGGAACATCGCTGTCAGCCAGAACGCGTGCCTACTATTCGACCAAGCTTGGCGCGACGGGACCCCACGCGGGCGGTTGGTGGCTCAAGATGCTGACGATCCTTCCTGAGCTAACTGTGCACTACGCACGACACCCCGATGTCGACGGCGCTGAGGTCGCCCTCATCAATCAGTTCGCGCGAGAGGTGTCGCCAGCTTCGCGGGCGTACCTTCTGGACAGGAATCGCGTCGGCCCGTTCGCCAACGTCCGGATTCCGGGACATGGCAACAAAGCCCACAGTTTGAACCACTACAAAGTCCCACGGACGACTACAACCAATGCAACTCGTGTACGGCTGCCTATGGCATCAGTCCACGGACAGGATATGACTCGAGCCGTCTTCGCGCCGCCCGTAAGAAACGCGATCGTCCCATCGCAGTCACTTACGCCAAAAGACCGAAATCGCTCATATCTTCGAATTCCAGCAGGCTCGAAGTTCGCCTTCCCCTCTGTACCGGGAGCGGTGCCAGTCCTTGTCCGGGGCGAAGAGCGGATCGTTTCATGGCATCCAGGCAACGGTAGGTCGGGTCGGCTGGGCCTCGGGCGCCCACTGATGTCCGAGCTCGTAGTCCCCGGTTATCCCGTGCACATCGAAGCCACCAACGCCAGCTACCGCCTCATCGAATAGTGCAAATAGTCAATGTCGAGCACCAAGCGGGCTAGAAACAAGCAATCGCACGTACCAGCCCCCTAGGTTTTTGGTGCATGCACCGGGCCGCGCTTTAGGGGGCATGTTCGAAGCGGCCGCCCCGCTGGCGCCCGCAGGTAGTGGCTGTCCGGGGCGCGTGGTGGGAACGGACTCGCGAATCCCGTTCGACGCGTTGGCCAGCGTGTTCACTGAGTTGGGATTTGATGCGCTGGGGCGATGACGTGTTTCGGGATCTGGTGCACGCCCGTGACAAGGGCGTGGACGGGCTCCGCATCGACGTCGCGCATGCGCTGATGTGCTTACTGAGAACCTGTGACCATATGGCTGGCCATCGCCCTGTAACCGGCTCCCGCCTTGGTGGCGGGAGCCGGTTCTGTTCGGCCTTATTGCTCGCAGCAGCGATGCATTGTGATGTTGAAATGTGCCGGGCCCACGCCTACGCGCGTTGGGCGATGTTGATGATGTTGCCCTCGCTGTCCAGGAACCAGGCCGCTTTCCCCCAGTCGGCGGTGGCCACGCCGTTTTCCGTCTTCAGGCCGGGAAAGTCGTACTCTTCAAAGACGACGCCACGGCCGCGCAGTTCCTCCATCTCACGTTCGAGATTGTCAGTTTCCCAGCCCATCTGGGTGTTCTTGGCCGTCCCTGCATTCTCTGTCTGGTAAATAAGGAAGCCTGTTCCTTGGCCGCAGCTGTACATCAGGCTCCCCTCCTCCATGGAATCGGTGGGCTCTATCCCCAGCTTGTCGCGGTAGAAATCCTTCGCCCTGTTGATGTCCTTAGCGGCGAGGACAGCGATGATGTTTGAATCCTTGAGCATGATGATTCCCTTCTATGCGTTGATGATCGCAGCGATGGCGTTGCTCCCCCCGGTTTGGAAATGCTTTAGCGCTTCTTGCCCGCTTCGGTGCCCGTGATGTTGAACGAGGCGTCCAGTTTCACCGTCGCTTTTGTCCCGTCGGCCTTCCGGATGTGTGCCTCGTAGGCAGCCCCCTCGGCATCGGTTTCGACGCGGACGACGGTCGCGTCAGGGTTGGCGGCCCTCACTGCCGCTTCCACCCGGGCCGCAGTGTCGCCGGTCAGCAGTTGCTCGGTGACGCCGTTGGCCTGGTGGCCACCCTTTTGCTGAGAGGCCGACGATGTTGTGGAGGTCGCGGCGCCGTCCGGTGCGGCGATTGCGAGATACATGCCGCCGCCGACGAGTGCGGCAGTCAATGCTGCGCCCGCTGCGACGTTTTGAGCTGTTTTCATCACGTGCTCCTGATTTCTGCGATCAGGCCTATCGGTGCTTTCGCTGACCGCTTTATCGTCCTGGCCATCGCGTCCCCAGCAACGCCCAGCGCGGGTGAATTCAGTAGGGACAATGTGGAGTCTACGCACGTGTCAGGGTGACGGCTAGGGGACTTCAGGACCCGAATTATCGCCTCCCTGACGGGGCGCTCCCAGGCCGGCCCACTTCCGCCGGCGTCCGCAGGGTGCCAGAGTTAAACGATGAACGAGGAAACCGGAAATGCGGAATCCGGCGGGCTGATCCTGGACCTGGACCTGGAGTGCACGCTCGACGCTCCCCCGGAAGAAGTCTTCAGGATGCTGACGGAGTCCGCCGAACTGGTGAAGTGGTGGGGTCCGCACGGCTTCACGATCCCCGCGGCCGAGGTAAGCCTGACGGAAGGCGGCAGCTACCGGTTCCGGATGACGCCACCGGACGGCGATCCGTTCCACCTCTCAGGCGAATTCCTGGAGATCGATCCGCCATGGCGCCTCGTGTACACCTTCCGCTGGGAGGAACCGACGGCGGACGACCGGGACACCGTCGTCGACCTCGCACTGGGGAGCACCGACGAAGCCACGCGCCTGGTGCTCTCGCAGGGACCGTTCCTGACGGAAGAGCGGCTGGACTTGCACCGCAGCGGATGGACCGAGTCGTTCGAGAAATTGCAGGCGGTACTGAACAGCCGCACCTGAGAAGGCCCGGACCCCCCTTGTCAGCGATGTCCGGTTCCACCGCCCGCCAAGGCAGACTGGAACCATGACCGTTACAACTTTCGCGCTCATCCGTCACGGCCAGACCGACTGGAATGCGCAGCGCCGGCTGCAAGGAACCACCGACATTCCGCTGAACGACGTCGGGCGGGACCAGGCGCGGGACGCCGTCGAAACCCTGGCCGGCTACGAGTGGGACGCCATCGTGTCTTCGCCGCTGAGCCGCGCCGCGGAAACCGCGGACCTGATCGCCGCCGGGCTCGGGCTCACCGTGGCCCGGCGCGTCCCGGAGCTTACCGAGCGCAGCTTCGGTCCCGCAGAGGGCCTGCAGGACGGTGCCGAGCTCGATGCCCTGCGCACCCCCGGCGGCTTCCGCGGAGCCGAAGGCGAGGACGAAACAGCGGTCCGCGGGCTTGCCGCACTGGAAACGCTGGCAGAGGAGTTCCGCGGCGGCCGCGTCCTGGTGGTCACGCACGGCTCGCTCCTCCGGGTGAGCCTCAGCCGCGCGGTCGGCCGCACCCTGCCAAGCGTCACCAACGCCGTGCTCAACCTGGCCCACCACCACCCCGCGGAGGGCTGGAACCTCGAATACTTCAACGGCGAACGGCTGACCGCCGCCGTCAGCTGACCGCAAACCAGCCCGGCGCTACGATTGCTACGGAGGCAGTCATGACAACCATCCCGCACCGCGAGCTCCGCAATCAGAGCAGCAAGATCCTTGAGCGTGTGAAGAACGGCGAAACCATCGACGTCACCAACAATGGCGAAGTGGCCGCCACCCTGATCCCGCCCGCCGCCTCGCCGTTCGAGCGGCTGCTGCTGTCCGGAAGCGTGCGCCGCGCGACGTCGGAACCCGTGAACTTCCAGATCCTTCGCCGCGTCAGCAGCGACGCCGGCAGCGCAGAAATCCTGTCCGAACTGCGCGGCGACCGGTGATCATCTACGTTGACGCTTCTGCTGCCCTCAAACTGGTCGTGGAAGAGACCGAGTCCGCCGCTGCGGCGCAGTACCTGTCAACGGCCGCGCACCGGGGCGACCAGCTAGTCGCCTCCATGTTGCTCTATACGGAACTCCACTGCGCGGGCCACCGCCGGGGGCTGCCGGCCGATTTGATCACCACAGTATTGGACGGAATCAATCTCGTGGACGTGGCGCGTTCGGACCTTATGTACGCCGCCGCCATGCCCGGAAAATTGCGCAACGCCGACGCCATCCACCTCGCAACCGCCGTCCGGCTGCAGACGGACATCCTGGTGGCCTACGACGTCGAACTCGTCACCGCCGCGACGGAAGCCGGGCTCCGGACCCAGTCACCGGGGATGGCTCCGTAGCGGAATCCGGCCGGGATCGGGTGCGTCCGGGTGAAAAGCGTGCGACAGTTTTCGCCATGGCAGCTTTTGATCAGTCCGACGACCTCCGCGAAGCACAATTCGTCGACGTGAACTTGCGGGGAGCCCGGTTCGTCCGGTCCGACCTGTCCGGCACGGTGATGCGCGGCGTGGATGTGGGCGGGGCAGACATCGATGCGCCGTGGCTGTTCGACGGCGGAGACTTCCTGCGCGTCAACGGCGTCGATGTTGTTCCCTTCGTCGAGGCCGAACTCAACCGCCGCTTTCCCGGCCGTGCCGAAAGACGCGCCGGCGATCCGGATGGGCTTCGATCCGCCTGGGCCGCCCTGGAGCGGACCTGGTCCGCGACGCTCGAGCGGGTCGCGGCGATGCCGGCCGGCACGGTCGATATCTCGGTGGACGGCGAGTGGTCCTTCGCCCAGACGCTGCGTCACCTGGTCATGGCCACCGATACGTGGCTGGGCCGGGCCATCCAGGAGATCGAACAGCCGTACCACCCCGCAGGCCAGCCAAACTTTGAGTACGAGCCGGACGGCTACGACATCTCCGTCTTCTCCACGGCCGCACCGACGTATGCGGAAGTGCTCGAGGTGCGGGCCGGCCGGGTAGCCATGGTGCGCGACTTCCTCGCCGCCGCCACCCCGGCTGACCTGGCCAAGGTGCGCAAGAACCCCTGGGGTCCCGAACACGCGGTGACCATCCTGTCGTGCCTGCACACAATCATCAACGAGGAGTGGGAGCACCACCGCTACGCCGTCCGTGACCTGGACACGGTCGAAGCCGTGAGAGACTCCACTTCCTGAATCCGGTGCCCATCCGGTGGTGGTTCGGCCCCGCACCCCTGTTGCCTCATGTCAATACCTCCGGGAAGGTGCAGTCGTTGCCTCAGATGAATTCCTCCGGCTGGCGCGTTGGTTCCATCGTTCGTTCACGGCGGGTTTGACGGGGGCAGCCTGTTTGGCAGTGGCGATGGCTTCTAGCTGGCCGG
>NZ_JBFRDB010000019.1:0-67076 GCF_052113365.1 Arthrobacter sp. YAF17
CCCAATCCGGGCAGAGGCTTCCTTGACCGACACCCCCTGCCGCAGAAGCGAAAAGAACTCATCCTTCAGCGCATCCGGCGCCCGAAAACCACTCGGCATGGCAACCTCCAAAAAATCAGATGTTGCAACGACCGTATGATTCTGCGGGGGCTTTATGGGCCGGAAGTGACCCCGCGTTGCGACTCCGGCACCGAGTGTGCGCCGGGTACTGAGCTACGCCTTGCGGATCAGCTTGTAGTTGGCCGCCTGCGCCACCGGACGGATCACGATCTGGTCGAGGTTGACGTGGTGCGGTGCTGCGACGGCGTACCGGACGACGTCGGCGACGTCCGCCGCGGTGAGGGGCTTCTCGACGCCGGCGTAGACCTTCGCGGCGGCGTCCGGGTTCCCGCCCAGGCGGTTCAGCGCGAACTCCTCCGTCTGGACCAGGCCGGGCGCCACCTCGATCACGCGGAGGTTGTGTTCGGCCTCTTCGAGGCGCAGGGCGCCAGTGAGCGCGTGCTGGGCGAACTTGGCTGCGTTGTAGCCGCCGCCGCCCTCATATGCGGCGAGTCCCGCCGTCGACGTCAGGTTCAGGACGGTGCCTTCACCGCAGGCGCGCAGCATCGGGAGGAAGGCCCGGGTGAGCTTCATGGTGCCCAGGACGTTGACTTCGAACATCCATTCCCAGTCCTCGGTCTTGGCCTCGGCCACCTTGTCCGCGCCGCGGGCGCCGCCGGCGATGTTGATGAGCGTGTCGATGCCGCCGGCGCGCGTCACCTCGTCGAGGAGCCGGGCGACGTCGGCGTCGTCGGTCAGGTCCGCCGGAAGAGCGACCGCCCCGGTTTCCGCGGCGAGCGCCTCCAGCCGGTCCGCACGCCGGGCCACAGCGTAGACGGTCCAGCCCTCGCCCCGGAGTGCGCGGACGGTGGCCTCGCCGATTCCGGTGCTGGCGCCCGTGACTACTGCTGATTTGGCTGCTGATGTCTTGCTGTCGATTTCCTCAGTCATGGCACCACCCTAAACGTTCTAGCGCTGCAGGAACTCCAGCAGCACCCGGGCATGGTTGGTCCGCGGGTCCCTCGCCCCGAACAGCAAGGTCACCTTCCCGTGCTCCGCGGCCAGGTCACGCAGCGTCTGCACGGCGGGGTTGCCGTCGAGTTCGGCTTCATAGGCGGCGCGGAAGTCGGCGAAGCGCTCCTGCATATGCGCGAACTCCGTCCGCRGCGGCGGCGACGGCGCCACCTCCTTGAGCCACAACTCCAGTTGCGCGCGCTCCTTGCTGACACCGCGCGGCCATAGCCGGTCCACCAGAACCCGGCAGCCGTCGTCGTCGGCGGGTTCGTCATAGACGCGCTTAATCACGAAACGTCCGGCAGAATCTTCCATTTCCGCATGTTACTAAAGCCGCCCTGCACGCTCCTGCAGGTCAACCCGCCGGGACGTGGAAGAATTGGCCCATGGCTGAAGACACTCAGGGTACAGACACGCCCACCACCGCCCCCATCAACGTTCCGGACAAGCCCGCCCTTGAGGGGCTGGAAGACGCCCTCACCCGGCGCTGGCTTGACGAAGGGACCTACAAGTTCAACCCGGACACCACCCGGGAGCAGGTCTACTCGATCGACACTCCCCCGCCCACGGCGTCGGGTTCGCTGCACGTCGGCCACATGTTCTCCTACACCCAGACCGACGTCCTGGCCCGCTATCAGCGCATGACCGGGAAGAACGTGTTCTACCCCATGGGCTGGGACGACAACGGCCTGCCCACCGAACGCCGCGTGCAGAACTACTACGGCGTGCGCTGCGACCCCACCACCGCGTACGACGCCGGCTACCGTCCGCCGACGGAGCCCGCGAAGAACCAGCGCGACTTCGACGTCGTCTCGCGCCGGAACTTCATCGAACTCTGCGAGGAACTCGCCGTCGAGGACGAGAAAGTCTTCGAGAACCTGTTCCAGACGCTCGGACTGTCCGTGGACTGGGACCTGACGTACCGCACCATCGATGACAAGTCCCGCGCCATCTCCCAGCGCGCCTTCCTGGCGAACCTCGCCGCCGGCGACGCCTACATGGCGGAGGCGCCCACCCTGTGGGATGTCACCTTCCGCACCGCCGTGGCCCAGGCCGAGCTCGAGGACCGCGAAGTCGCGGGCGCCTACTACCGCTACCCCTTCTTCACCGAAGACGGCGAGAAGATCTACATCGAGACCACCCGCCCGGAGCTGCTGGCCGCCTGCGCCGCCCTCGTGGCGAATCCCGACGACGAACGGTACCAGCCGCTGTTCGGCAAGAAGGTCACCTCCCCGCTGTTCGGCGTCGAGGTGGAGGTCAAGGCCCACCCGCTCGCCAAGGCGGACAAGGGCTCCGGCGTCGCCATGGTCTGCACGTTCGGTGACCTCACCGACGTCACCTGGTGGCGCGAACTCCAGCTGCCCACCCGCGCGATCGTGGGCCGCGACGGCCGCATCATCGGCGAGACCCCCGAGTGGATCACCGCCGCCGAGGGCCGCGCCGCCTTCGAGGCGATTGCCGGCAAGACCGTCTTCAGCGCCAAGGAAGCAGTGGTCGAACAGCTCAACGCTGCCGGACTCCTCGACGGGGAGCCGAAAAAGATCATGCACCCGGTCAACTTCTTCGAAAAGGGCGACAAGCCCCTCGAAGTGGTGACCTCCCGCCAGTGGTACATCCGCAACGGCGGCCGGGACGCTGAACGCCGTGAGCGGCTCATTGCCCGCGGCCACGAGATCGACTTCCACCCGGCGTTCATGCGCTCACGCTACGAGAACTGGATCTCCGGGCTGAACGGCGACTGGCTCGTGTCCCGCCAGCGCTTCTTCGGTGTGCCGGTGCCGGTCTGGTACCCGCTGGACGCCGACGGCAACCCGGATTTCGCGGCCCCGATCGTTCCGTCCGACGCGCAGCTGCCCGTGGACCCCGCAGCGGACGCGGCCCCCGGGTACGAGGAGGCCAAGCGCGACGTGCCTGGCGGCTTCACCGGCGACGCCGACGTGCTGGACACCTGGGCGACGTCCTCGCTGACCCCGCAGATCGTGGGCGGCTGGAGCACCGACGAGGCGCTGTTCGCCAAGGTGTATCCCTTCGACGTGCGCCCGCAGGGCCACGACATCATCCGGACCTGGCTCTTCTCCTCCGCAGTGCGCGCCGACGCCCTGCAGGACTCCGCGCCGTGGAAACACGCCGCGATTTCCGGCTGGATCCTGGACCCGGACCGGAAGAAGATGTCCAAGTCCAAGGGCAACGTGATCGTCCCGACCGACGTGCTCGAGGAGTACGGCTCGGACGCCGTCCGTTACTGGGCGGCCTCGGCCAAGCTGGGTGCGGACACGGCCTACGAGATCGCGCAGATGAAGATCGGCCGCCGCCTGGCCATCAAGCTCCTCAACGCCTCCAAGTTCGTCCTAAACCTGGGCGCCACCGAGGATTCCGTGGTGTCCGCGGACCTGTCCGTGCTGGGCAACCCCCTGGACCGGGCCGTGCTGGCGCAGCTCTCCGACGTGGTCGAGCAGGCCACGAAGGCGTTCGAAGGCTACGACTACGCCCGGGCCCTGCAGATCACGGAGAGCTTCTTCTGGCACTTCACCGATGACTACGTGGAGCTCATCAAGGACCGTGCCTACGGCGCCGCGGGCGAGGCCGAGCAGGCTTCCGTCCTCGCCGCGCTGGCCACGAGCCTGGATACGCTGCTGCGCCTGTTCGCCCCGTTCCTGCCCTTCGCCACAGAGGAAGTCTGGAGTTGGTGGCGCGCCGGATCGGTGCACCGTGCCGCCTGGCCGGCCCCCGTCGCGGTCGACGGTGACACCACCCTCCTGGCCACAGTGGGCACCGCCCTGAGCGGTATCCGCAAGGCCAAGTCGGAGGCCAAGGTCAAGCAGCGCACCGAGGTCCTGTCCGCGACCATCACGGCCTCGGAAACCCTCATCACGCAGCTGAAAGCCGGCCTGGGCGACCTCAAGGCCGCCGCCAACGCGCGGGAGCTGACCCTGGTGGGCGGCGACGGCGAACTGGCCGTGAGCGACGTCGTCCTGGCGCCGGCCGAGCCGGCCGCCCAGTCCTAGCAGGCTGCGACAACCAGGCACGGGGCTTTGCCTTCCGGGCGCCTTAGATCTCGAAGGAGGTCTCGAAGCGTGTCAGCACCGGCGGGGCGGCCAGGAGCTCTCCCAGCCCGCTCGCTCCCTCGCCTGCCCGCCAGGCGCGGTAGGCGGAGTCGTGCTCCAGTGAGGCCCACTGTTCCACGACGAGAAAGTGCGCCGGATCAGTGCTATCGACCAGCACATGGACACCGAGGCAGCCGTCAAACGCCCTTGTATCGGCGAGGATGTCGCGGAGCGCGGCAGGCGCTGTGGGCAGGTGTTCCGCTTTAAGGTTCAAGTCAAGGTGGGCAGTGATGGGCATGGCGCTCCAGAGTTCGCAGGTGGACACGGGACAGAATCGGCCGGATGTGTGGAAATCACGGCATCGTTGCCCTGTCATTGGAAGCAACAGCGGCGCAGTCGGGCTTGTTCCTTCGGCCCTGATCCGCGGGCCGGGTGCTTGCCTGTCTCTGCAAGGTCATAGCCCCCACCCCCTGACCAGTTTTTAGGCCCGACCAGTTCTTGGGCCCGACCAGGTTTTGGGCAAAGGGGAAGCCCCATCAGCGTTTTGCCGTTGGTGGGGCTTCGACTTTTCGATTGTCACGTGACGTCTTAGACAATCTGGCGGGATCCTTGGATTTCCAGGTCTTCCTACCTCGTCACTGGTAGCCATCATCTGACTTTGCCGAAGGCTGCGTCGGATGAGTGTCACTGAATCTTTGGTTCCTGCGTCCCTCTTCTTTCGAAGTGGGTAAGTTCCATTGTTGTCCCGCCGTTCCCGATGCACAAGAGCCCCGAAAGAACTACATCACAGTAATTCTTCCGGGGCTCTTGGCGGTCCGGACAGGTGTCCGGCGCGGCGTCTGCGGGCCTAGTCGAAGACCGGGCTTTCGGTCCGGCTGCGCTTGATTTCGAAGAAGTACGGGAAGGATGCCAGGGTCACGGTGGCGTCCCAGATCCGTCCGGCTTCCTCGCCGCGCGGGATGCGGGTCAGGACCGGGCCGAAGAAGGCCGTGCCGTTGAAAGCGACGACCGGCGTGCCAACGTCCTGTCCGACCAGGGAGATGCCTGCCTCGTGGCTTATGCGGAGCTGCGCGTCGAATTCGTCGCTCTGGCCGGCTGCCGCGAGCTCGGCCGGCAGTCCTGCCTCGGCCAGCGACTTGGCGATGACCTCGTCGATGTCCTTGTTGCCTTCGTTGTGGATCTTGGTGCCCATGGCGTCATAGAGCGGCTTGATGTACTGGGCACCGTGCTGTTCAGCGGCAGCAGTGATGACGCGGACGGGAGCCCACGCCTTCTTCATGAACTCCCGGTACTGCTCGGGGAGCTCGTCGCGGCCCTCATTGAGCACGGCGAGGCTCATCACGTGCCACTCGGTCTTGATGTCGCGGACTTCTTCCACCTCGCCGATCCAGCGGGAGGTCACCCAGGCAAAGGGGCACATCGGGTCGAACCAGAAGTCGGCTTTGTTGGTCTCGGCTGGGGTGGTCAGGGTTTCAGGCACAGGTGATCTCCTAAGGGAAGTCTGCTGGGGAAGGTGCGCCACCGTCTCAGTGAACGGGCGCATCAAAGTTAACAGCGGCAGGCGCAGAACATTTATTCCGGATCAGGCGGATTTGCGGCGCTTGACGTCGTGGGCGATCATCGTCGGCGCTGCCTTGCTGGAGACGACGTCTTCTGTGATGACCACCGTGGCGATGTCGTCGCGGCTGGGCAGGTCGAACATCACAGGAAGCAGGACTTCCTCCATGATGGCGCGGAGCCCGCGGGCGCCGGTGCCGCGCTCGAGTGCTTGGTCGGCGATCGTGTTCAGCGCCTCGTCATCGAAGACCAGCTCGACGCCGTCAAGCTGGAACATCTTCTGGTACTGCTTCACGAGGGCGTTCTTGGGGGTGGACAGGATCTGGATGAGCGCGGCCCGGTCCAGGTTGGACACCGTGGTGATCACCGGGAGGCGGCCGATGAACTCGGGGATGAGCCCGAACTTCAACAGGTCCTCGGGCATGACCTCACCGTAGGAGTCGGTGTTGTTTTTGACCTCGTTGAGCGGGGCGCCGAAGCCGATGCCCTTGCGTCCGGACCGCGAGCCGATGATCTCCTCGAGCCCGGCGAAGGCGCCGGCCACGATGAACAGCACGTTGGTGGTGTCGATCTGGATGAATTCCTGGTGCGGGTGCTTGCGGCCGCCCTGCGGCGGAACGGAGGCGACCGTGCCTTCGAGGATCTTCAGCAGGGCCTGCTGCACACCCTCGCCCGAGACGTCCCGGGTGATGGAGGGGTTTTCGCTCTTTCGCGAAATCTTGTCGATCTCGTCGATGTAGATGATGCCCTGTTCAGCCTTCTTGACGTCGTAGTCGGCGGCCTGGATGAGCTTGAGGAGGATGTTCTCGACGTCCTCACCGACGTAGCCAGCTTCGGTCAGCGCGGTGGCATCGGCGACGGCGAAGGGTACGTTGAGGCGGCGCGCCAGGGTCTGCGCGAGGTACGTCTTGCCGCAGCCGGTGGGGCCGATCAGCAGGATGTTGGACTTGGCGATCTCCACGTCGTCGTGGTGCACGCCTTCGGCGAGGCTGCCACTCTTGGGGGCGTGGCCGGCCTGGATGCGCTTGTAGTGGTTGTAGACGGCGACGGCGAGTGAGCGTTTGGCGGGCTCCTGGCCGATCACGTACTCCTGCAGGAAGTCGAAGATCTCGCGGGGCTTGGGCAGCTCGAAACTTCCCAGGTCAGCAACTTCGGCGAGTTCTTCTTCAATGATCTCGTTGCAGAGTTCAATGCACTCGTCGCAGATGTAGACGCCGGGCCCGGCAATAAGCTTCCGAACCTGCTTCTGGCTCTTTCCGCAGAAAGAACACTTCAGCAGATCCGTGCTCTCGCCAATCCGAGCCATATGTGAACCCCTTTGAGTATCTTGCTGCCGCCTGTGACATGTTCCACTCTAGGTCACTTTAGGCCGGTTGGGTGGAATGCCGACACCGGGGCGGCCACTTAAAGTGGGCCGCACCGGCGTCGGAAACTGCTTGTTACATACTTGTTGCGCTACTTGGCAATGGCCTGGGGCTTCATCTTGCGGGAATCCAGCACCTGGTCGATCAGGCCGTACTGCATGGCCTCGGCTGCGGTGAGGATCTTGTCGCGCTCGATGTCGTTGTTGACCTGCTCCGGCGTCCGGCCGGAGTGCTTGGCCAGCGTGTCTTCGAGCCAGGAGCGCATCCGCATGACCTCGGCGGCCTGGATTTCCAGGTCCGAGGCCTGCCCGCCCTGGCCGCCTGACAGCGAGGGCTGGTGGATGAGCACGCGGGCGTTCGGCAGGGCAAGACGCTTTCCGGGCGTGCCGGCCGCGAGCAGCACGGCTGCGGCGCTGGCGGCCTGGCCGAGGCAGACGGTCTGGATCTCCGGGCGGATGTACGTCATGGTGTCGTAGATCGCCGTCATGGCAGTGAAGGAGCCGCCCGGGGAGTTGATGTAGAGCGTAATGTCGCGGTCCGGGTCGGTGGACTCGAGCACCAGCAGCTGCGCCATCACGTCGTCGGCGGAAGCGTCGTCGACCTGGACACCCAGGAAGATGATGCGGTCCTCGAACAGCTTGGTGTACGGGTCCTGGCGCTTGAAGCCGTAAGGCGTCCGCTCTTCGAACTGCGGCAGCACGTAGCGGCTGCTCGGCAGGTTACCGGCAGTCGAACCGAAGTTGTAGTTCATGTTCATTGCTCCTGAATTCATTGCTGTCTACGTGCCGGTCAGTTCTCGGTGGCTGCGTCGGTGGAGTCGCTGCCGTTGGCGTTCGTTCCGCCGCCGCCGGCCACGGACCCGGCGTGCGCCGCGATCTTGTCGAAGAAGCCGTATTCGAGGGCTTCCTTGGCCGTGAACCACTTGTCGCGGTCGTTGTCCTTGAGGATGGTCTCAACCGACTGTCCGGTCTGGTCGGCAGTGAGTTCGGCCATGACCTTCTTCATGTGCAGGATGAGCTCGGCCTGGATCTTGATGTCCGAGGCCGTGCCGCCGATGCCGCCGGAGGGCTGGTGCATCAGGATGCGGGCGTTGGGGGTGGCATAGCGCTTGCCCTTGGTGCCGGAGGAGAGCAGGAACTGTCCCATCGAGGCGGCAAGGCCGGTGGCGACGGTGACGACGTCGTTCGGGATGAACTGCATGGTGTCGTAGATGGCCATGCCGGCGGTGACGGAGCCGCCCGGTGAGTTGATGTAGAGGTAGATATCCTTCTCGGGGTTCTCGGCCGAGAGCAGCAGCAGCTGCGAGCAGATCGCGTTGGCGTTCTCGTCGCGGACCTCGGAGCCGAGCCAGATGATGCGCTCTTTCAGCAGGCGGTTGTAAATGTAGTTATCCTGGGCGGCCGGATCGACAGTAGCCATCCGGGGTGCCCCTGCTTGCTGTGACATGTGTACTTACCTCTCGCTGGCGACGGTGACGCCACTGGACGACATCACTGAACTTTCCTACATGGACACTAACGGTTTTCCGGCCCGCTTTGTGCTCAGGCGCGGGGCTGTTCGCTGACGGCGCACGATTGCCCGGGAGGGTTCATCGTGGGCTTAAAAAGCCGCACCCCCGGATCGTTGATCCGGGGGTGCGGGCGGGAACTGCAGGAGCAGGAAGTGTTAGAACTTCACTGCTGCCGGGTCATCATTCTTGGCGGTGGCAGCTTCCTCGGAAGCGGCTTCCTCGACGTCGGCCTCGGTCCCGGCTGCTGCCTCAACCAGTGCCTCTTCGCCGCCGGGGCGGACGAAGTCGCTGAGGTCAACCTTGTTGCCCTCGGAGTCGGTGACCTCGGCCTGGCCCAGGACGACGGCCAGTGCCTTGCGGCGGCGGACCTCGGAAACCATCATGGGGACCTGGCCGCTCTGATCGATGATCTGGGCGAACTGGTTCGGGTCCATGCCGTACTGGCCGGCGGTGGTGACGATGTAGTCGATCAGCTCGTTCTGGCTGACGTTGACTTCTTCCTTTTCCGCGATGGCGTCGAGGATGATCTCGTTCTGGAAGGCGCGCTCGGTGTTGGCCTTGACCTCGGCGCGGTGCTCCTCGGTGTCGTGCTCGCCTTCGCCGTGGGCGTTCTCGGCGTTGAAGTGCTGCTCGAGCTGCTCTTCGACGACGGATTCCGGGACGGGAACCTCTACGAGCTCAACGAGCTTGTCGAGGACCTTGTCGCGGGCTTCGACGCCCTGCTCGACGACCTTGGACTCTGCGGCCTGCTTGGCGAGGTCCTCGCGCAGCTCGGCCAGCGTGTCGAACTCGGAGGCCAGCTGGGCGAAGTCGTCGTCAGCCTCGGGAAGCTCGCGCTCCTTGACGGACTTGACCACAACCTTGACCTGTGCGGACTCGCCGGCGTGCTCGCCGCCCACGAGGGTGGTGTCGAAGATGGCATCTTCGTCGGCGCTGAGGCCGGTGACGGCTTCGTCAAGGCCTTCGAGCATGGTGCCGGCGCCGACCTGGTAGGACAGGCCGGCAGCGGAATCAACCTCGGCGCCGTCGATGGAGGCGGTGATGTCGATCGTCAGGAAGTCCTTGTCGGCTGCCGGGCGGTCGATGGACTTCAGCGTGCCGAAGCGGCCGCGCAGTTCGTCCAGGGCCTTGTCGACGTCGGCGTCGGTGGACTCGGCGGCTGCGACCTCGACCTTGATGCCGGCGTAGTCAGGCAGTTCGATCTCGGGGCGGACGTCAACCTCGGCGTGGAACTTGAGTTCACCGTCAGTGGCGGAGGGGTCCGGAACCTCGGTGATTTCGACCTCGGGACGGCTCAGCGGGCGGATGCCGGTTTCCTGCACGGCAGCCTGGTACCAGCCGTTGAGGCCGTCGTTGATGGCCGTCTCCAGCACGTAGCCGCGGCCAACGCGCTGGTCGATGAGCTTGGAGGGGACCTTGCCCTTGCGGAAGCCGGGGACCTGGATCTGCGAAGCAACAGTCTTGTATGCCTCTGCGATGCTGGGCTTCAATTCCTCAAAGGGGACCTCAACATTGAGCTTGACCCGCGTGGGGGTGAGGTTCTCGACAGCGCTCTTCACAGTCTAAGTACTCCTGGTTTTAGGGGGTGGGGTTCTGCACCGCCAAAGCCTGGCGGTACTCGCAGAGTCGGGGTGACAGGATTTGAACCTGCGACTTCCTGCTCCCAAAGCAGGTGCTCTAGCCAAGCTGAGCTACACCCCGTAAGTGCACAGAACAGTCTACGGTCATATTGTGCCGGTTTGCACATTTGACAGCGGGGCCCTGAATTGGGTTTAGTTGTATCCGGCTTCAACAGCCGCCCGGAAGTTTTGCAGGAAAGTTCCTGCGAATTCCCGGGGACGTAGCTTAATGGTAAAGCCTCAGTCTTCCAAACTGATTACGCGGGTTCGATTCCCGTCGTCCCCTCCGAAATATGACGAAAAAAGCCCCTCCGCGGAGGGGCTTTTTTGTGTCCGGGTCCAGCGGCCGGCACCGGGGCCGCGGCGCCTGCCCAGGCTTCTTCGGCCTGGACGCGGACCGGGGCCACTTTGACACGGACACGCCGCTGATAGCCGGGCCAAAGCCGGGAACCGCGGCCAAAGGCGCCCCGGAGGGACGCCGGCACATGCCCTCCTGCGTCAGCCATGCTGACAGGACGGGCACCAGTAGAGCTTCCGGGCGCCGAGATCCGTCAGGGCCACCGGCGTGCCGCAGTCGCGGCAGTCCAGTCCCTGCCGCCGGTAGACGAAGTGGGACTGCTCCGGGGCGGGCAGGAGGCCGCGGGGTCCGCCGGCCGCGGGCACGCCGCCGTCGGACGCGGTCCAGTAGCTTGGCGGTGTGGTGATGATCCGGCCGTCGCGGACGCCGCCGGACATCATGGCGACGGTGTCGTCCCAGAGCCGCAGGGCCGCCTCCGTGGAGAGTCCCTTCCCGGGCAGCCACGGGTCCAGGCCCTGCCGGAACAGCAGTTCGGCGCGGTAGACATTCCCGACGCCGGCAATCACCTTCTGGTCCATCAGCAGGGCGGCGAGCGGCGTGCGTTTGGCCAGGACCGCGGCGGTGAAGGAGTCCCGGTCGCCGGGAAGGTTCCGCAGCGGGTCCGGGCCGAGCCGCGCCAGCACGGCCCCGGCCTCCGCGTCCGTGATCGTTTCGCACGTGGTCGCGCCGCGGAGATCGGCCCAGCCGTGGGCGCCTGCGAGCCGGACGCGGACGGCCCCGACCGGTGCGGGCGGGCCCGCGTACGCCCCGGCCGGCCCGGCAGCATCCCCACCGACGGCGTCGTACTCTTCCCGCTCCCCCACCTTGCGGGGCGCTCCGATGCTGGACGCGCCACGGAAGCCGTCGTCGCCACCGAAGTCCCAGGCGCCGTAGAGGCCGAGGTGGACGTGCAGGAACAGCCCGTGCTCGAACTCCAGGAAGAGGTGTTTACCGTGCGCCACGGAGCCGACGAGGGTGTGGCCGTCCAGCAGCGCCGCGCCCTGGGTGAACCGGCCCTGCGGGCTGGAGACGGCGAGCCGCTCCCCCATGAAAACGTCCCCGAACTGGCGGGCCAGCCGGTGGACGGAATGCCCTTCCGGCACTACTCGATGACCTCGCCGGTGCGTTCGTAGGCGGCGATCTTGCCGATCCGGCGGACATGGCGTTCGTCGTTGCTGAAGGGTTCGGCCAGGAACGCTTCGATGATTTCGGTGGCCTCGGCAACGCTGTGCTGGCGGCCGCCGACGGCGACCACGTTGGCGTCGTTGTGCTCACGCGCGAGCTTGGCGGTGGACAGGTTCCAGGCCAGCGCGGCGCGGGCGCCCTTGACCTTGTTGGCGGCGATCTGCTCGCCGTTGCCGGAGCCGCCCAGCACGATCCCGAGGGCGTTGGTGCCGGCTTCCTGGTCCGCCACCACCGCGAGGGCGGCGTTGATGCAGAAGGACGGGTAGTCATCCAGGGCGTCGTAGGCCTGGGGTCCGTGGTCGACCACGTCGTAGCCCTTTGCGGTGAGGTGGCTGACGAGGTGGGCGCTGAGTTCCATGCCGGCGTGGTCGGTGGCGATGTGCACGCGCGGGAAGTCGGAGGGGGTCACGGCGTATCCGTTCAGTCGGGCAGTCCGGTGCGGTCACGTGGGCTGCTGGTGCAGGGTGGGGGCTGTTCCCAGCCTACTAGGGCACGGGCCGGGAGGCTTGTTCGGCCGGCGTCCCGGGCTTCACACGTCGGCGGCGTCGCCGGTCCGGCGCGCCCGGGCGGCCACCCGCGAGATCACCTGCGCGACGTTGTCCGCGGTCGTGGCACTGCCGCCGCTGACGGTCAGGGTCCGCCCGTCCGAGCGGTCGACGACGACGGCGGGCCCGCTGCTGACCAGCAGGGCGGTCGCCGAGCCGTGGCTCCGGTAGCCCCAGCCGCCGTAGTCCGCAGCCCTGACCTCTTTCGGCGTCGCCGCCGAGATCGCAGCGGCCGGCACGTCCATGACCCGGACGAACCCCGCGGCGAAGACCCGCAGGCCGCTGCGGTCCACCCGGATGCGGGCGAACAGGCAGGCGGCGGCCAGCAGGGCCAGGGCGACCAGGAGGGCGCCCAGCCAGGGCACCGCGATCGTGAGGAGGGCGGCGGGAAGCAGGGTGGCGATCCCCAGCATCACGAAGACCGAACTGCGGGCGTGGACCCACAGGCTCACGGAATCGCGGGCCAGGTCGGGATCGAGTTCACGGGCCAGGGCTTCCGCCATGGCACGGTCGTCGTCCGTGGACCAGCGCTCGTCGGCTTTGAAGACGAAGCCCATGACGACGCCCAGGCCCAGGGCGGCGCCGCTGCCCATGGCGAGCACGGCGACGTCCACCTGCGACTGGCCGGGGTCTTCCAGTCCGAGCTGGCCAACCAGCACCGCGGCGAGGACGGTGGCGATGAAGAGGGTCACGAACAGTCCGGTCCCCATCATGATCCGGCGCATGATGGCCGGCCGGGAGAGCGGGACCGCCTGCACCAGCACGGCCCAGCCGATCAGCACGATCATGGCCGCACCGACCCCCACGACAGCCCCGAACGGCGCAAAGTCGACGGCGGCTCCCCCGGCCCAGCGGACCGCCAGCGGCTCGGGCAGATCGGGCCGGATCAGGAAAGCGCACACCGTAAACCCGGCTGCAAGCATCAGGGGGAACCCCACGGCGAAGCGCAGCGCCCTCGCGTCGACGGAGTCTCGAAGCTTTCCCATATCCCCAACGCTACTCTGGGATCCTGCACCGGGCGGCCCGGCGTCCGGTAACTTGGTGTGACCCAGGCAACTTGCCAAGCGCCGCAGAAGTGAAAGAATAATTTCACAGTATCGAGTTCCCACCCCTAAGCATCCTTGGAGGCCCCCCTTTGCCCGGAATGAACCTGACGCGCGCCGAAGCACGCGAGCGCGCCGACCTGATCGCCGTCGACTCCTACGAGGTCGAACTCGACCTGACCCGCGGGGAAAAAGTGTTCGGCACCACCACCGCCGTGAAGTTCACGGCCACGCCGGGGTCCTCGACCTTCATCGACGCCGTCACCGACGCCGTGCAGAGCGTGACCCTGAACGGCGTCGAACTTGACCCGGCGGAGGTGTCCGACGGCGTCCGCATCCAGCTGCCGGACCTCGCAGCGGACAACGAGCTGCTGGTCGTCGCCGAGGCCCCGTACATGAACACGGGCGAAGGGCTCCACCGCTTCGTGGACCCGGTGGACCAGGAGGTCTACCTCTACACGCAGTTCGAGGTTCCGGATTCCCGGCGGATGTTCGCCGTGTTCGAACAGCCCGACCTCAAGGCCAGCTTCACGTTCACGGTCATCGCGCCCTCGCACTGGGATGTCATCTCCAACTCCCCCACCCCGGTGCGGGTCGAGACCATCCCCGGCGCCGACGGCGGCGCCCGCTCCGTCTGGGAATTCACTCCCACACCGCGGCTCTCGTCCTACGTCACGGCCCTGATCGCCGGGCCGTACCAGTCCGTCCGCAGCGAAGTGGTCTCCGCCGACGGGAAGGTCACCCCGCTGGGAGTCTTCGCCCGCAAATCGCTCATGCAGTACCTGGACGCGGACAACATCTTCGAACTCACCCGCCAGGGCTTCGAGTTCTTCGAGGCCCAGTTCGGCTGCCCGTACCCGTTCGAGAAGTACGACCAGCTCTTCGTCCCCGAGTTCAACGCCGGGGCCATGGAAAACGCCGGGGCCGTGACCATCCTGGAAGGCTACGTCTTCCGCAGCAAGGTCACCGACGCCCAGGTGGAGCGCCGCGCCATCACCGTGCTGCACGAGCTCGCGCACATGTGGTTCGGGGACCTCGTGACGATGCGCTGGTGGAACGACCTCTGGCTCAACGAGTCCTTCGCCGAGTACATGTCCCACCTGGCCGCCGTGGAAAACACCGCATTCGACCACGCCTGGACCACCTTCGCCTCGGTGGAGAAGTCCTGGGCCTACCGCCAGGACCAGCTCCCCACCACGCACCCGATCTTCGCCGAGATCAACGACCTCGAGGACGTCGAGGTGAACTTCGACGGCATCACGTACGCCAAGGGCGCCTCAGTGCTCCGACAGCTCGTCGCCTGGGTGGGTCCTGAGGAGTTCATGTCCGGTGTCCGCGAGTACTTCCGCAAGCACGCCTGGCAGAACACCGAGCTCAGCGACCTGATGGCCGAACTCGAAAAGGCCAGCGGCCGCGACCTGGACGAGTGGGGCCGGCTCTGGCTGGAGACCGCCGGCGTCAACACGCTCAAGCCCGAGCTGTCCGTGGGCCCGGACGGCAAAATCACCTCCTTCGCGATCCTGCAGTCCGCCACCGAGGGCCAGCCCACCCTCCGCCCGCACCGGCTCGCCGTCGGGTTCTACAACCTCAACGGCTCCGGGAAGCTGGAGCGCGTCCACCGCGAGGAGCTCGACGTCGACGGCGGGCGCACCGACGTGCCGGCCCTGGCCGGACTGGCGCAGCCGGACCTGATCCTGCTGAAYGACGACGACCTCGCCTACGCCAAGGTCCGTCTTGACCCGGCTTCCCTGGCCACCGCCACGGCGCATCTGAAGGACTTCGGCCAGAGCCTTCCCCGCACCCTGGTGTGGGGCTCGGCCTGGGATGCGGCCCGCGACGGCGAAACCCCTGCCCGCGGCTACGTGGAACTGATCCTGGCCAACATCGCCGAGGAATCCGATTCCTCCGTGATCCTGGTCCAGCTGCGCCAGCTGGCCACCACACTGAATTTTTATGTGGCCGCGGAACACAAGGAAGCCACGGCGGTCGCCGCCGCGGACCGGCTCTGGGACCTCGCGTCGAGCGTCCCGGCCGGCTCCGACGCGCAGCTGCAGTTCGTCAAGTCCTACGCCCTGCTGGCACGCAGCGCGTCCCAGCTGGACACCGTGTCCGGCTTGCTGGAGGGCGGCCTGACGCTGGAGGGCCTGGCCGTGGACCAGGACCTGCGGTGGGAGCTGATCACCTCCCTCGTGGCCGGCGGCCGCGCCGGGCAGGAGCAGATCGACGCCGAGCTCGAGCACGACAACACCGCCACCGGCCAGAACGCTGCGGCCCTCGCGACGGCCGCGATTCCGACGCCGGAGGCCAAAGCCGCCGCCTGGGCCTCGATTGTGGTCAAGGGCGATCTGTCCAACGCGCTCCAGGGCTCGGCCGTCACCGGCTTCACCCGGGTGCTGGACACGTCCCTGCTGGAGCCGTACGCCGAGAAGTACTTCGACGCCGTCCCGGGCATCGTCAAGGAACGCACCCACGCGCTGGCGCAGCAGATCGTCGTCGGGCTCTACCCTGCGCAGCTGACCACGCAGGCGACCGTCGACCGGACCGATGAATTCCTGGCCGCCCTGCCGGAGGACAGCGCGGCCCTGCGGCGGATGATGCTGGAGAACCGCGACGGCGTGGCCCGCGCCCTGCGCGCCCGCCAGGCCGACGCCGGGTAGGCATCTGCCTCCGGAACCCAAGGAACCCCGGCGCCCCTGTGTGGCGCCGGGGTTCCTTCGTTCTAGGCTGGACCCATGAGCCTCGATGAGCACCGCTATGCGCTGACAGTCCGCTGGACCGGGAACCTTGGCGAGGGGACGGCGTCGTACCGCGGCTATTCCCGGGACCACGACATCGAGATCCCCGGGCTGCCCGTGCTGCAGGGCTCGGCGGACCCGACCTTCCACGGCGACCGGACCCGCTACAACCCGGAACAGCTGCTGCTGGCGGCACTGTCCCAGTGCCACATGCTGTCCTTCCTGCACGTCGCCGTGAAGCAGGGCGTCGTGGTGACGGCGTACGAGGACCGGGCCGAGGGACTGATGCGGACCAACCGGGACGGCAGCGGGCAGTTTGAATCGGTGACGCTCAAGCCCCGGGTGACCCTGGCGGCTCCGGCGGCGGAGGAACTCATGGAGGAACTGCACGCCGGGGCGAACGCGGTCTGCTTCATCGCCCGGAGCGTCAACTTCCCGGTGCTGCACGAGCCGAGCACTGTGGTCGAGAGCCCAGCGGGCTGAGCACGTTCCGCAGGCCCGGTCAGTCGAGTCCGGCTGGGGCCCCTGCCCTGTACTCGGCCAGGATCCGGACTTCCGTCTCCGGGCTCATCCCGGCCTTGCGTTCGCGGCCGAGCCCGCGGCTGCGCTCATCCGAGAGGGTGTCCCGCAGCGTGTCCATCCAGGGCCGCGTGCGCAGACCGGCGGCACGGGCCGCGGCATTGCTGCGGGTCGCGAAACCGTCGTGGCCCGGCGGCAGCCACAACGGCATCGAGTCCGGACCGGCCCAGTAGTTCGCACCGTGTGCCGCCAGCCAGTCCTCCGGTGCGACGACGACGTCCGCTTCGCCCTCGGCGAGCTGCCGGGATTCCTCGAGGTAGGCGGCAAACGGCACCGGCTCGCCGACGGCGTTCAGCGCCCCGGTGATTCCGTCTTCGGCCGCGGTGAGGATCCAGGCAGCGAGGTCGCGGACGTCGATGATCTGGGTGGCGTCCGTGGGGATGTCCGGGACCAGGACCGGATCGGCGTCCCGGGCGAAGCGCGCCGGCCAGTACCCGTAGCGGTCCGAACCGTCGCCCGGGCCGCCGATGAGCCCGGCCCGGCAGAGGTGGGCCCTGTCCCCGGCGAGCTCCGCGGTCCAGTGCTCGATCGCGGACTTCGCTTCGCCGTAGTTCCCGGCGCTGAGCTCCGTGCCGGGCGCGAGCGGCGCCAGGACGCCGGCGTCTTCGGCCGCCCCGGCCACGGAATGGTCTGCGTAGACGGAGCAGCTGGAGACGAAGGTCCAGTGCCGGGCAGAGCCGGCAAGCGCCTCGAGCGCCTCCCGCGCCTGGCCGGGGTCCCGCGACACGTCGACGACGGCGTCCCACGCGCCGCCGGAGGCAGCGCCCTCCGAGGCGGCTGCGTAGGCGGCCGCGCCCTGCGAACGGTCCGCCCGCAGCCAGGTGGCGCCGTCGGGCGGGGCGGAAACCGTTCCGCGCGCCAGGCAGGTGACGTCGTGCCCGCCGGCCACGGCCTGCCGGGCAATTTCTGCGGAGAGGAAGGCGGTGCCGCCGAGAACCAGGATGCGCATGGGGCCACGGTACGGCGCTAATGTTGAATGAGACCAGAGCGTTATGCGCCCGGCGAACGCCGGCCGCCCCTCAGGACGCACAGCCCGGCGCTACCGGCCGGCAACAGAAACACAGCTACAAGGAGTACCCCCGCCGATGTTCAGCATGACCACCGAACCCATCACCCCGCCCGACATGTCGGCCGTGTCGGAGATCAACGTGGCGGGTGTCCTCATCAGCCTGGGGGTCGGCATCGCCCTGTGGCTGGCGGCCTCCTTCGTGATCTCCGTCATTACCAAGCGCATCGCCGCGGGATCCACTTTCTTCAAGAAGCCGTACTTCCGCTGGGCCGCTCCCGCGCTCCGCGCGCTGGAGCACGAGCGCCGGGTCCAGCGGGCCCACACCATCGGAGCGCTGCTCCGGAGCGTCGTCGGCGTCCTCATCTCCGTCCTCACCAGCGTGTACGTGCTCAAGAACCTGAACGTGGACGTCGCGCCGATCCTGACCAGCGTCGGGATCCTCGGTATCGCCATCGGCTTCGGCGCCCAGCAGCTGATCCGGGACTTCCTGGCCGGCATCTTCATCACCATCGAAGACCAGTACGGCATCGGCGACGTCATCGAAACCTCCGAGGTGGTGGGCACGGTGGAGGCCATGAACCTGCGGATCACCCGGGTCCGGGCGGAGGACGGCACCATCTGGTACCTGCGCAACGGCGAAATCCTGCGCGTGGGCAACCGCTCCCAGGGCACCTACATTCCGCCCGTAACACCGCCGGAGGGCGGGGCGGACAGTGCCCCCCAGCAGAAGGCCGGAGAATAGAGGCATGACAATTCCCAGCGCCGGCGAACCCCGCCAGCCCAAGCAGCTCCTGCAGAACGACCCGTTCAGCCAGCCCGGCTACACGGACAACTTCTACGACGCCGTGGGCGGCCACAAGACCTTCGTGAAGCTCATCGACGTGTTCTACGACGGCGTGGCGGCCGATCCGCTGCTGCGGCCGATGTACCCGGAGGAGGACCTGGGCCCCGCGAAGCGGCGCTTCCTGATGTTTCTCGAGCAGTACTGGGGCGGCCCGACGACGTACGGCGAGGAGCGCGGCCATCCCCGGCTGAGGATGCGCCACATGCCGTTCCAGGTCACCCCCGAAGCGAAGGACCGCTGGCTGCTCCACATGCGTACCGCGGTGGATTCCCTGGACCTCCCGCCCCTGTATGAGGGGACCCTCTGGGACTACATGGAGCGTGCGGCGCTGTCCATGGTGAACAGCCCGTCCACGGCCTGACAGCCGACATGGAAAGACCCCGGAGGCACTTGGGGGAATGCCTCCGGGGTCTTTCTGCGTTCAGAATACCCGGCAGGGTATTGGGCGGCAAGTTCCCCGCAGTTAGAATCCCGCCGAGGCAGTCTGCGAACGCCGTAGGGTATGTCGCATGCCGATAATTCGCGAGGACTCCACAGATGACCGGGCCGCCCTTGCCGCGCTCAGGGCGACGTGGGCAGCAGAGCAGCAACCGGGCCTCGACGACGATCCGGACTTCGACGCCGTCTACAGCGGCTGGTTGGAGGCCAACCCTCGAAAGTTCTTTGTTGCCGAGGTGGACGGCGAACTGGTCGGGATGCTGAACCTGATGATCTTCGAGCGGATGCCGAAGCCCGGGAAGCACCCCTCCCGGTGGGTCTATCTCGGCAACGTCTATGTGCTGCCGGACTTCCGGAATGCCGGAATCGGAGCCCGGCTGGTGCGGGCGGCGATTGAGTTCTCGCAGAGCATCAAGGCCGCGCGGATGGTGCTTTCGCCGTCTCCGGCCTCACGCAACTTCTATGCCCGGCTGGGCTTCCAGGCGGCCGACGAGCTTCGCGTCCTCCGGTTCTGACGTGGTGCCACAGACCGTCGTTACAGCGGAAGGTCGAGTCCCGAGCCAGTGCGGGCCAGGACGTGCCCGCGGTCACCGCTGAGGCGGAACCAGCGTCCGGCCCGGTAGAGCTGCTGTTCGCCGTCGGCCAGGAAGCCGAGGGTGAGGGCCGCGAAGGCCGCCCCCAGCGGGAGCCCGGCGGCTCCCGGCAGCTCCCTCCCCCAGACCGTGGCGCGGGCGTTGTTGACGATCAACGCGCCGGGTTTGTCCGGAATGATGGCGGCGATCTCTGTGATGCCGGCCTCGGCGGACTGGCGCAGCGCGGAATCCTGCAGCGTGCCGACGGCTTCCCATCCGCCCCGCGGGGCCCCGACGCCGGCCCAGGATTCGGTGACGGTTACCGGCGGCAGCGGCAGCTCGACGTCGTTCTCCCCGGCACGTGCCAGCCGGTCCAGCACCGCAGAGATCGGCACGGTGACATCCGTGTCCGCCGGCCGGGCCAGGGCCATGGTCCGCAGTCCGAGGATGGTGGGCGTCGACTCCCCCAGCAGCCGCGGCCGCAACACGCAGACGTAGGCGGCGAGCACGGGGCCGGACGCCTGGAGGCGGATCGCGCCGTCGTCGATCGATTTGGCGCGGGTGGCGAAAGTGCGCAGATCGGCGAGGTCGCGGGGATCGGTGAACTGGAGGGGCTGGGTGAGGACGTCAGACACAATCTCGACTCTACCGGCTGTGCCTCTTTGGGACGGCGCCGGAGTGACGTCTAGAGTCGAACCATGACTGAAGCCGAAGCCGGATTGCAGGGGCCGCCGACACAGGACCCCACCTCCTCACTCCTCCAATTGCTGAACCTCGGGGAGCTCGAGGGTGCCCGGACGGACGAGGACATTTTTATGGGCCCGTCGCAGCAGCAGCCCCGGCACCGCGTGTTCGGCGGCCAGGTGCTGGCGCAGTCGCTGATCGCCGGGAGCCGGACCGTTCCTGAGGGTCGCGGCGTGCACTCCATGCACGGCTATTTCCTGCGTCCGGGGGACGCCAACCAACCCATCACCTTCGGCGTCCAGCGGCTCCGGGACGGCCGCTCGTTCTCGGCGCGGCGCGTGCACGCGTACCAGGAGGGCATGCCCATCCTGTCCATGATCGCGTCCTTCCAGGACGAGGACGAGGGGATCGAGCACCAGACCGAAATGCCGGCCGGCATTCCCGGGCCGGAGTCGCTGCCCAGCACGGCTGATCTTCTGGGCAAGTACGACCACCCGGTGGCCCGTCACTGGGCTTACGAGCGGCCTTTCGATATCCGGCACGTCGACCCGGCCCTGTACGTCTCGGCCAAGGGCGACAAGGAACCGCGCAACGCGGTCTGGATGAAGACGTTCGGGCCGATGCCGGATGATCCGGAGCTGCACCGGGCGGCCCTGGCCTATGCGAGCGATTACACGATTTTGGAGTCCATCCTCCGCAAGCACGGGATGAGCTGGATTACCCCGGGCATGTCGGTGGCCAGCCTGGACCACGCCATGTGGTGGCACCGTCCCCTCCGCGTGGACGAGTGGCTGCTCTACGTGCAGGAGTCCCCCAGCGCCCAGGGCGCCCGCGGCCTGGCCACCGGCAAAATCTTCAGCCGAGACGGCGTCCACGTGGCCACGGTGGCGCAGGAGGGCATGATCCGGATTCCGACGGACCTCAAAAACAAGGTCAAGGGCGCCGTCCAGTCCAAGGTCCTGCAGCACCAGATGCGCAAGGCTGACCGCGGCTAATCCGCGGCGCCACCTGCACGCCGCTGGCATGCGGAAGGCCGGCTCCCTTGCGGGAGCCGGCCTTCGTTTTGCACTTCGTGCCTCGTGGACTAGTCGCGGGTGAGGCGGCGGTGGGTCACGCGGTGCGGCTTGGCCGCATCCGGGCCCAGGCGCTCGATCTTGTTCTCCTCGTAGGATTCGAAGTTGCCCTCGAACCAGTACCACTTGGAGGGGTTCTCCTCGTCGCCTTCGTAGGCCAGGATGTGGGTGGCCACCCGGTCCAGGAACCAGCGGTCGTGCGAGACCACGACGGCGCAGCCCGGGAATTCGAGCAGGGCGTTTTCGAGGCTGCTGAGCGTCTCGACGTCGAGGTCGTTAGTCGGCTCGTCGAGGAGCAGCAGGTTTCCGCCCTGCTTGAGGGTCAGTGCCAGGTTCAGGCGGTTGCGCTCACCACCGGAGAGAACACCGGCCTTCTTCTGCTGATCCGGGCCCTTGAAGCCGAAGGCGGCGACGTAGGCGCGGGACGGCATTTCGACGTGGCCGACCTGGATGTAGTCGAGGCCGTCGGAGACGACCTCCCACAGGGTCTTGTTCGGGTCGATGCCGCCGCGGCTCTGGTCCGCGTAGGAGATCTTGACGGAGTCACCGATCTTCAGCTCGCCGCCGTCGAGGGGCTCGAGCCCGACGATGGTCTTGAACAGGGTGGTTTTGCCGACGCCGTTGGGGCCGATGACGCCGACGATGCCGTTGCGCGGCAGGGTGAAGGACAGCCCGTCGATCAGGGTGCGGTCCTCGAAGCCCTTCTGCAGGTTCTTCGCCTCCAGGACGAGGCCGCCCAGGCGCGGTCCCGGCGGAATCTGGATCTCTTCGAAGTCCAGCTTGCGGGTGCGGTCGGCCTCGGCAGCCATCTCCTCATAGCGGGCCAGGCGGGCCTTGGACTTGGTCTGGCGTCCCTTGGCGTTGGAGCGGACCCACTCGAGTTCCTCAGTGAGCCGTTTGGCCTGCTTGGCGTCCTTCTTGCCCTGGACTTCCAGACGGGCGCGCTTCTTCTCGAGGTACGTGGAGTAGTTGCCCTCGTACGGGTACAGGTGGCCGCGGTCCACTTCGGCGATCCACTCGGCCACGTGGTCGAGGAAGTACCGGTCGTGGGTGACGGCGAGGACGGCGCCGGGGTATGCGGAGAGGTGCTGCTCGAGCCAGAGCACGCTCTCAGCGTCGAGGTGGTTGGTGGGCTCGTCGAGGAGCAGCAGGTCCGGCTTCTGGAGCAGGAGCTTGCAGAGGGCGACGCGGCGGCGCTCACCACCGGAGAGCAAGGTGACGTCGGCTTCGGGCGGCGGGCAGCGGAGGGCGTCCATGGCCTGCTCAAGCTGGGAATCGAGGTCCCAGGCATCGGCCGCGTCGATCGCTTCCTGCAGCTGACCCATTTCCTCAAGGAGGACATCGTAGTCAGCGTCGGGGCTGGCCATCTCTTCGGAGATCTCGTTGAAGCGCTGGATCTTGCCGAAGATCTCGCCGACGCCCTCTTGGACGTTGCCCAGGACGGTCTTGTCCTCGTTCAGCGGCGGCTCCTGCAGCAGGATACCGACGGTGTAGCCGGGGCTGAGCCGGGCTTCACCGTTCGACGGCGTGTCCAGACCGGCCATGATCTTGAGAATGGTGGACTTACCTGCACCATTCGGTCCGACGACGCCGATCTTGGCCCCCGGGAAGAAGGACATGCTTACGTCATCGAGGATAAGTTTTTCGCCAACGGCCTTGCGGGCCTTGGTCATTGTGTAGATAAATTCCGCCATGGGTACAAATCTAGTGGTTCAGCCGGGATAACTCACATTCATGGGGTCCTGATGTCCACCCGCCGGCGGACAGGATGCGGCCTCAGCCGCCGCACCCCGGCTGCGGGTGCCCTGTCAGGCGGCTGCCCCTTTCAGTTCGCCCGTCTCCTGGTCGAGTTCTTCCGCCTCGCCGCTGACGTCATTGATGAAAACCGTGTGGGATCCGGCCCCGTCGCCGGCGCTGTCGTCGCTGTGTCCTTCCTGCGACTCGTCATCCTCCTGGCTTTCACGGCCGCTGTCTGGGAAGGCCGGGGCCGACCCGGGCTGTCCGGCAGCGTCCTGGGGGCCGTTGGTGGCGGTGCGGATGAAGTTGGCGGACCCCCACATGAGGTCGTGGCCGACGGACTCGGCGGCGATCTCGGCCACGTGGTAGATCCGGCCGTCATTTTCCCAGCTCCTCATTTTGAGCCGCCCCATAACGATGACCCGCTGGCCCTTCTTGATACTGCAGCCGATGTTTCCCGCCAATTGCCGGTAGCCCTGGACGGTGAACCAGTTGGTGTTCCCGTCCACCCAGGCGTCCTTGGCGCGGTCGTAGCGCCGGTCGGTTGAGCCCAGCCGGAACGACGCCGTCGCCACGCCGCCCGGCGTCGTCGAACTCTTGGGCTCCGTGGCGACGAAGCCGCGGACCGTGATGTTGTCACTCATGCTTATGTCCTGTCTCGAAATGTCGTGCCCTAGCAGGCCCCTTCAGCTTCGCGCCGCGGACGGACCTGCGCGAGGGCCCGGGCGCGCCATGTGGAAAACCCTGACATCAGACAGCCGCAGGGCACGGTAAGCTTTTTGAGGCGTCCCCCGGCAGCTGCCGGGCTGGTACGCCGGCATGCCCCAGTAGCTCAGGGGATAGAGCAGCGGCCTTCTAATCCGCCGGTCGGGGGTTCGATTCCCTCCTGGGGCACCAGAGTGCGGCTCTGGCCTGCCGGAACATTCCGCAGGTCAGGGCCGCGATCCCCCGGGCCAGGTGCCTGCAATCGCGGCGGCCGCTAGATCCACTTGTTGCGCTTGAACGTCCAGTACAGCACCAGGCCCATACCGATCATCAGGCCAAGCGCCATCGGGTAGCCGAAAACCCAGTCAAGTTCAGGCATGCTGCGGAAATTCATCCCATAGATGGTGCCTATCAGCGTCGGCGCAAACAGGATGGCCGCCCACGACGATATCCGCTTGACCTGCTCGTTCTGGGCGAAGCTCGACTCCGTCAGCAGCCGCATTTCGTCGTTCTGCCGCTGCGCCACCAGCGCCGCATTCACGGCGAGCGCATTCTGCAGCAGGGCGCGGAAGGCGGCGATGCGTTCGCTCAGCCGCAGCACATGGTCCAGGACGTCCCGATAGTGGTCCTGCAGCTCGGGAAGGGGCTGATGGTCCGGCGTTTCGGCCATCAGCGACTGCAGGATGGTTATCAGCGGAGCCGTCGCCCGCTGGAACATGATGACCTGGCGGGAGAGCTCGTAGATCCGCCGGGACACGCCCGGGTCCGCGGCGAAGAGGTCGTCCTCGATCTCGTCGACGTCGTTTTCCAGGCCGGCAACAACAGGCTCGTACTCATCCACGACCTGGTCCAGGATCGCGTAAAGCACAGCGTCCGGACCGAGGGCAAGAAATGCGGGCTGGGACTCCATCCGGTGGCGCACCCGGGCCAGATCCGGCGATTCGGCCCGGCGCACCGTAACCACGAAGTCCGCCCCGCGGAAGACATGGATCTCGCCGAACTCAACCTTTTCCAGATGGTCCAGATACCGGGCGGGGCGCAGGACCAGGAAAAGTGTTTCGCCGTAGTGTTCCAGCTTGGCCCGCTGGTGCCCGGCGAGCGCATCGTCCACGGCCAGGTGGTTGAGATCGAATTCTTCGGCCACGGAATGCAGCTCTTCGGCATCGGGCCGGTAGAGCCCGATCCAGGCCATGCCCTGGCGCTGCCGCAACACGAAGTACGTCTCGTCCAGGCTCTCCGGGTCCGCTGTCCGGTATCCGTCCACGTAGACGGCGTTGTCGACAATGCTCACGCCCGCGCCTCCTCCACAAGGCATTCCCTGGCTGCGACGCTATACCGTCGCCCGCCCCGTGCCAACAGCCCCGGCTTCCTGTGGGCCATCGCCGTCCGGCAGGTTCCTCCAGCGCGATCGGTGAGTCCCGTGCAGCGCACCCGCACGTCATGTCGCCGTCAGCCATCAGCACGCTTAGTATTGACCAGACAGGCAGGCCGCCGGGAAAGCCCCTGTGCCTGTCCGCAACCGAAAGGTACGGCCGCCATGACCCAGACGCCCCGCGGATTTGATCCCCACGATCCCACAAACGCCTTGAGCACCCAGCACCCGGGGGCAGCTGACGCCACCGCAGAGGAGGGCTACAGCCCCCAGCCTTCCGGCGCCACAGACCTGGTATCGGGGGATCCGGCTGCTGCAACGCCGGCGCGCCGCGCCGAGACTCCCTTGGAAGAGGCACCCTCCCCCGCCCCGGAGACACGCCAGGTCACCCGCGCGGGCATGGTCTGGGCCGCGGTCGCCAGCGCACTGGTAGTGCTGATCCTGCTCATCGCCTTCATCCTGCAGAACCAGGAATATGTCCAGGTGAAGTTCTTCGGCCTCCAAGGATCGGTCCCGCTCGGTATTGCGCTGTTCATCGCCGCGGTCGGTGGCGGCGTCCTTGTCGCCATCGCAGGAGCCGCCCGCATCATCCAGCTCCGGCTCGCGGCGCACCGCGCGCGCGTCAGCCGGCAGGCCGGCCAGGGCACACGCACGCGCTGACGCACCAGGACGCTAGCCTCTTCCCATGGACGCAGAACCGCTGGGGCAAACCGCGATTACCACCGCCGCTGCCGGCTGGCCCGACGTCGAGCGCCTCTTCGGCGTCCGGGGCGAGCCTTCGCGCTGCTGGTGCAGGTTCTTCGCCTTCACCGGACCGGAGTGGTCCGTATCGACCCCGGAGCAGCGGAAAGGCCAGTTGCGGGACAAGTTCGACGGCGGCGCCCCGGCACCGGGGGTGCTGGCCTTCCGCGACGGTAGTCCGGTGGGCTGGTGCGCGGTGGAGCCCCGCGGCTGCTATCCCAGGATCCTGCGCTCGAAAGTCCTGACGGCGGCGGGCCCGGAGGTGGCCCAGGATCCCGGGCGGAACAAGGTGTGGTCCGTTACTTGTTTCGTGGTTTCCCCCGGCCAGCGCCGGGCCGGTGTGGCGCGGTCGCTGCTCGCCGCCGCCGTCGGGCACGCCATCGCCCACGGCGCCGAAGTCGTGGAGGGGTATCCCGTCGATCCCGCGCAACGTCCCAAAGCCGGCCCGGCAGACCTCTATCACGGCACCCTGAACCTCTTCCTGGCGGCCGGCTTCGAGGCCGTCAGCGCGGCGGTGCCGGGACGCGCCGTCGTCCGCCTGGCGGCGCCCCGACCAGCGGCCGGCAACCCCTAAGGCAGGGTCAGGATGACCGGCCCGTCCTTGGTGATGGCCACAGTGTGCTCACTGTGGGCGGCGCGGCGGCCGTTGGACGAGCGGAGGGTCCATTCGTCGTCGTCGTGGAAGTAGTCGTCCTTGCGGCCCAGGATCAGCATGGGCTCGATCGCGATGACCAGGCCCTCGGTCAGCTTGATGCCGCGGCCCGGCCGGCCGTCGTTGGGAACGTCCGGCTCGGCGTGCATGGTCTTGCCGATCCCGTGGCCGCCGTGGTCCTCGAGGAGGCCGTAACCGGCGCGGCGTGATGCCCCGCCGATGGCGTAGCCGAGGTCACCCATCTTGTTGCCGATCCGGGCGGCCTCGATGCCGCGGGCCAGGGCAGCGTCGGTGGCGTCGACCAGGGCCTGGTCCACGGGGTCGGGCGTGCCCACGATGAAGCTGATCGCGGCGTCCCCGCACCAGCCCTCGAGGAACGCCCCGCAGTCCACGCTGAGCAGGTCGCCGTCCTGGAGCCGGTAGCCGTTGGGGATGCCGTGCACCACGGCATCGTTGACGGACGTGCAGATCACTCCGGGGAACGGTACCGAAGCCCACCGCGGCTTGTAGCCGAGGAAGGCGGGCGTGGCCCCGGCAGCCGCAATTGTCGCGGCCGCCACCTCGTCCAGTTCCTTCAGGGACACGCCGACGGCGGCGGCCTCGCGCACGCGTTCCAGCGTGTTGGCCACCACCCGGCCGGCTTCGCGCATCAGGGCAATTTCGGCTGGGGTCTTGATCATCGACATGCCTCCAACTCTAGGGCCAGCGAAAGCATGGCTAAAGTTGCCCCATGGCCAACCCTGAACTGCTGTCCGCGATCCGATCACGGCTGCGGCAGGCCGCCGATCCGGCCCGTGCGGCAGGGGCGCAGGCCTACCTCAAGTCGGAGATGCCCTCGCTGGGCGTCCGGGTTCCGGAGGTCCGGCGCATCGTCAAGGCCGCTGCCAAGGAACTGCCTCCGGGGTCCCTGCAGGAACTGCAGTCCGCCGTGCTCGAGCTGTGGCGGGGCGCAGGCTGCCGGGAGGAACGCTACGCGGCCATCGACCTCACGGGCCTGCGGCTGGCCGCCGGTGAGCTGGGCATGCTGCCGCTCTACGAGGAAATCATCCGTTCCGGCGCGTGGTGGGATCTGGTGGACGGAGTCTCGCACCGTCTCTGCGGGCTGCTGCAAACCCACCGGGAGGACATGTCCCCCACACTCATCCGCTGGAGCACGGACGCGGACTTCTGGATCCGGCGGGCGGCCATCACTGCACAGCTGGGCGCAAAATCGGCGACGGATCCCGTCCTGCTCGCCGCGGTCATCGAACCCAATCTAGCTGACCCGGAGTTTTTTATCCGGAAGGCGATCGGCTGGGCCCTGCGGGACTACGCCGCCACGGACCCTGGCTGGGTCCGGGGCTTCGCGGCGCGTCACAGCGAAGCGCTTAGCCCGCTCTCCCGCCGGGAGGCCCTGCGGAAAATCAGCTGACCTGCGGAATCTCAGATCACCGGGCGGGTGGTGACCGGCTCCTCAGACTTGCTGAAGAGCAGCTTGGTCTTGGGGTCGAGGAAGATCAGGTACAGGGCGAAGAGCAGGGCAATAATCGCGGCGGCGTTGCGGGCCAGCGCCAGTGCCAGGCCGAGATCCGCGGTCTGCAGGTAGGGGAAGACCTCCAGCTGGTCCGAGATCGCGTACACCATAAAGAACGACACGATGAAGTACAGGGCCTTAACCTGCCAGTCGTCGCGGATGCCAGTGACGGCGAAAAGCGGGATGAGCCAGACGACGTACCAGGACTGGATCATCGGGGCCAGGACGACGACGGCGGCGAACGCCAGCGTGAGCCGGCGGATCAGGCGGTCGTAATCACCGCGGAAGATCTGCCAGGCGATGATGCCGAGCGCCAGCAGCTTTCCGGCGTCGTACACCCACTTGGCGAGCCCCCAGCCGTCGAGTCCGAAGGCGTTGAAAATGGACGCGACCACCAGACCCAGCAGCCCGACCGGGGCGTACCAGATCCAGATGCTGCCCGGGGCCGACAGCCCGCTGATCCAGCCGAAACCGAAGCCGTTCACCAGGCTCATGGCGTACAGCAGGGCCACGCTGATGCCGGCGGTGAGCCCCCAGAACACGAACTTCCGCGGCCAGCTGGCGCCTTTTCCTGCCCAGAGCAGGCCGATGAAGGGCAGGAAGACGATCGTGATGGGCTTGACCGAGATGGACAGGGTTACCAGGACCAGGCCGAGGATCACACGCCGGGTGGCGCAGTAGTAAATTCCCGCAAGGGCCAAGCCGATCATGAGCGCGTCGTTGTGGACACTGGCGATGAAGTTGGTGAGGAAGAGCGGGTTGGCTGCCGTCAGCCACAGGGCGCGGTGCGGGTTTACGCCGTGTAGTTCGGCGAGCTTCGGCACGTAGATAATGCACAGCACGATTCCCACCAGGGCGGCGAGCCGGAACAGCATGATGCTGGCTTCCGGGTGCACGTTGGTGGACCAGACCACGAACTGCTCGATCCAGAGGAACAGCTGGCCGTACGGGACGGGGGCCTCGGTCCACATCTTGTCGGCCCCGAGCTGGAAGTAGTTCGACAGCGCGGAAATGCCGTTTTCGTACGGGTTGAAACCCTCCACCATCAGCCGGCCCTGCCCGATATAGGCGTAGACATCGCGGCTGAACAGCGGCACCGAGAACATCAGGGGCAGCCCCCACAGGACAACCGCCTGCAGGGTTGCCTTGCGGGCCTCGGCTCCCCAGACCCGGACGCGCTGGCCTAGCCTGAGCCAGGCGCGGACGAGCAGCATCCCGCCGACGGCCAGGAGCACAATGCACAGGCCGACGCCGAGGGCTTCGGTGCGCATCCAGATAAACAATGGAACGCGGCGGAGCTCCGAGGCCGGCGCGAGCCAGCCGACGCCGAGAGAACCGATCGCCATGAAGAGCGAGCCGACGAATCCCGCCAGAAGCGGTGAACGTGCATTGTCCACGTCAGCAACGGCTGCCGCCGGGGACGTGCCGGCAACCGTTTTCCCCGCCGCAGGCACAGGCGCCGTCATCTCAGGATCGTCCAATCTGTTGTGGGGCTCTACTGCAGCCTCAGCCGGCCGTGGGAACCGGCCAGGGGCTGGCCGCGATGACGAAAAGTTTCGCCGGCCGCGTACCCGAAATCCTAGCATCGGACCGCCCGGCGGCGACGAAACGGTAGGCTGAGCGCGTGCCTATTTCTAATGAACGCATCGTCTGGATCGACTGCGAAATGACCGGCCTGGATACCGAGAACGACGCCCTCATCGAGGTTGCCGCGCTGGTGACGGATTCGGAGCTCAATATCCTCGGTGACGGCGTCGACGTCGTCATCAAGCCCGATGACGCCGCCCTGGCGCAGATGAACGACTTTGTCCGCGACATGCACACCCGCTCGGGGCTGCTCGAGGAGCTCCCGCACGGCAAGACGATGGCGGAGGCCCAGGCCATTGTCCTGGACTACATCAAGAAGTGGGTGCCGGATCCCAAGAAGGCCCCGCTGGGCGGCAATTCGGTGGGCACGGACCGGGTCTTCCTGGTCCGTGACATGCCGGAACTCGTGGAGCACCTGCACTACCGGGTCATCGATGTGAGCACCATCAAGGAGCTCTCGCGGCGCTGGTACGCGCGGGCCTATTTCCAGTCCCCCGCCAAGCTCGGCGGCCACCGGGCCCTCGGCGACATCCAGGATTCGATCGACGAACTGCGTTACTACCGCGAGGCCGTTTTCGTCCCGGCGCCCGGACCGGACAGCGCCACCGCCCAGCGGATCGCCAGGCGGGTCATGGGCACAGTGGAGGAAGCGGCACCCGCCGAGGCTCCGTCCGGGACGCCGGCGACCTAGCCCCGGACTGATCTTCGGTTAGTAATCTGCGCCACGTTTGCGGAAATTTTTGATGAAAACCTAAGAAAGTGGCAAAAGCAGCCCCGAAGAGCAGGTAAGCTATTTGTCGTTGCCTTTTCAGCCAGCCGGATCACCGGAGGGCATGGCGGGGCACATGGTGGGCGTAGCTCAGTTGGCAGAGCGCCTGGTTGTGGTCCAGGAGGTCGCGGGTTCAACCCCCGTCGCTCACCCTCATAAAGGACGGCAGTGATTGTCCGACCTTAGACGAAGGCCGTACCGGATATCCGGTGCGGCCTTTGTTGTCTGTGCAGTTGTCCGTGCCAGGAACGCGAACGGAAGGAAACGCAATGAAGCGCAAGCTTTTTGAAGAAGACCACGAGATGTTCCGTGAGATGGCTGCCGAGTTCGACACGCGTGCCGTGGCACCGCACTACGCCCAGTGGGACGAAGACCACATGATGTCCCGGGAACTGTGGACGGCGGCCGGGGAGCAGGGCCTCCTGGGCCTGGCCGTCCCGGAGGAGTTCGGCGGCATGGGCATGGACGATTACCGCTTCCGCGCCGTGATCGACGAGGAATTCGCCAAGAGCAACCACCTGGCCGTGGGACTGGCCTTCCATCTCCACGATGACCTGGTCCTCCCCCACCTGCTGGCCTACGGCTCCGACGAGCTCAAGAGCCGGTGGCTGCCCGGCATGGTCTCCGGCGAGAAGGTCACATCGATCGCCTGGACCGAGCCGGGCGCTGGTTCGGACCTCCGCGGCATCCGCACCAAGGCCGTCCGCGACGGCGACGACTGGCTGATCAGCGGCCAGAAGACCTTCATCGGCAACGGGATCTCCGGCGACGCCTCCCTGGTCCTGGCTCGCACCGACGGCGGCACCGGCCGCGGAAACCACGATTCCTTCTCCCTGTTTATGGTCAGCAAGGGCGAGGGCTACAACACCGGCAAACAGCTGGACAAGATGGGCCTCAAGGCTTCGGACACCGCCGAACTGTTCTTCGACAACGTCCGGGTTCCGCACACGGACCTCGTCGGCGAAGTGGGCAAGGGCCTGCAGTACGCTGCCGGGCAGCTCCCCCAGGGCCGGCTCGCGATCGCGGTGGCGAGCTCCGCCGTCGTACGCGCCACCTACGAGGCGACAGTGCGCTACACGAAGGACCGCAACGCCTTCGGTGAGCGAATCATCGACTTCCAGAACAGCCGCTTCGAACTGGCCGACATCCTCACCGAGGTCGAGGTCACCGAAAGCTACGTGGACCATGCGATCCTGGCCTTCAACGCCGGCGAGCTGGACGCCGCGTCCGCCGCCCGTGCGAAGCTGTGGGCGTCCGAGCGCGCCAAATCCGTCACCGACCGCTGCCTCCAGCTGCACGGCGGGTACGGCTACATCCTGGAATACCCTGTGGCGCAGGCCTACCTGGCCGCCCGGCTGCTGACGATCTTCGGCGGCACCAACGAAATCATGCGCGACGTCATCGGCCGCACCATCGCCGACTGACCCGCCCCCCGTATACACAGCACTGCACCAGAGGAACCTTCTGACATGACCGTCCTGCCCATCACGATCTGGGGTGAGCCCGTACTCCACCGCCGGGCCGCCGAGGTTGAAGTCTTCGACGACGAACTCCGGACCCTGATCGCCGACATGTTCGAAACCAACGACGCCGCCAACGGCGTCGGTCTCGCCGCGCCGCAGGTGGGGGTGGGCAAGCGGCTGTTTGTCTACAAGTTCGACAACGACGACGGCGCCCCGCCGTCCGGCGTCGTTGTCAACCCGGTGCTGACCCTGTCCAAGGTTTCCGGCGCGCTGCCGGACCCGGATGAGGAAGAGGAGGGCTGCCTGTCCTTCCCGGGCGGGCAGTACCCGCTCAAGCGTGCGGAGTGGGCCCGGGTGCAGGGCTTCGACGGGAACGGCACCCCGGTCGAATTCGAGGCCACGGGCTGGTTCGCCCGGGTCATCCAGCACGAATACGACCACCTCGACGGCAAGCTCTACGTCAACCGGCTAATGGACCGGTATGCCCGCAAGGCCATGAAGCTGGCCAAGAAGAGCGGCTGGGGCGTCCCCGGGCTGACCTGGATGCCAGGCGTGGATCCGGACCCCTTCGGGCACTGACACTCGGCCAGGCGGCACGGGTGCGCGGACTTCCCCCCTTTGACGCCGATGCGCAGGAAACCGCCGGCGTTTTGGCGGGACGCGCCCAAGGTCGCGCCGCAAAGGTGGGGAATTTCCGCGGAGATTCCCCACCCAAGTAACCGGTTCCGAAGTGACCGGCCGGCTAGCTCCCCGGCGTCCGGTCGACGGCGGCAAGGATTGCCGCGCCCAGTTCAGCGGGCTTGGTGAACTGCGGCCAGTGGCCGGTGGGAAGGTCCACGTAATCGACGTCGCGGACGCGTCCGAGCTCCGCGACGTACGGGTGGCCGCCGGCGATCATTTCGGTGAGCATGGACGACGGGAACTCGCAGGCGATGACGGTCGCCGGGACGTCGTAGCGGCGTTCGTCGTTCAGCCGCTGCTGGTCCTGGGCCACGCCTTTGGGCTGCGGGATGGCACGGGCCCGGAACATGGCGCGCAAGTCGTCGTCGAGGTCGGTGAGGTCTTCATCCTCGAACAGCTCCCACGGCGGAAGCGGGACCGCGTCGCCGTCGTCCGGCAGTTCGTCATTGATGACGCCGCCGTCGCCGAGCGGCCCGCTGTCTACGTAGATTGCCCGCACCACCTGTCCCGGGCGGGCATCGACGGCGCCGTGAATGATGGCGCCGCCACCCGAATGGCCCACCAGCACGACGGGGTCATCAAAGGTGTCAATTGTCGCCACGACCGCGTCGATGTGGGTGCGCAGGCCGATCCCGGCCCGCGGCGCATCTGCCGATTCCAGACCGGGCAGCGTGAGCGGGTGAACCTGATGTCCGGCCGCCACCAGCGGCGGAGTCACCTCCTCCCACGATGAGGCGTCCAACCAGAATCCGGGTACGAGGATGATGTCCATGCCGGTACCCTACCTGCCCGGGCGGACTTAATGGCCCGGGACGGGCGGATGATTTCCTGGAACCCCGGGCTACCCCTCGTCCGGGCGCTCGAGCTTCGACGCGTGATCCGGAACGTACCGGAACAGCTCCCGGGGCGGGCGCGTGTAGTTCACGGCCTTGGGCCGTTCGGGCAGCGTCACCGGCTCTGTGCGCACTTCGGTGTAGTCGATGCTGGAGAGCAGGTGGGCGATCATGTTGATCCGGGCCCGCCGTTTGTCCTCCGCCTCGACCACATACCAGGGCGACTCGGCCGTGTCCGTCTGCACAAACATCTCATCCTTGGCCCGCGAATAGTCTTCCCAGCGGAGGATCGCGTCACGGTCCATCGGGGAGAGTTTCCATTGCCGCATCGGATCATTCAGCCGGGATTTGAAGCGCCGTTCCTGCTCCGTGTGGCTGATCGAGAACCAGTATTTGAAGAGCAGGATGCCGTCCTGGATCAACAGCCGCTCGAAGACCGGGCATTGGGCCATAAAGCGCTTGTGTTCAGCGGGAGTGCAGAATCCCATCACATGTTCGACGCCGGCCCGGTTGTACCAGGAGCGGTCCATCAGGACGATCTCGCCCGCCGCGGGAAGATGCGCCACATAGCGCTGGAAGTACCATTCACCCCGCTGCCGGTCCGTCGGGGCCGGCAACGCCACGGTCCTGGCTACACGCGGATTCAGGTATTCGGTGACCCGCTTGATCGCGCTGCCTTTTCCGGCGGCGTCCCGACCTTCGAAGATCACCAGCACGCGTGCGCCCGTGCTGCGGACCCACTCCTGCAGCGCGACGAGCTCGGCCTGGAGACGGTACAGCTCGGCCTCGTAGAGACCGAGGGCCAGCCGCCCGGGGCGTTCCGGCGCGTGTCCCTTGGCACCCTTTTGGCCCGCATGTGCTTTGCCGGAGCCGGCCTTGCCCGAGCCGCGCTTTGGATGTGCCATGGTTCCCGTCCCGTTCCGTGCGGCGTGGCGGGCTCTACCTGTCCCTGCTGTGTCGCGGACTTCCCTGCCGCGCCCATTCTCGCCGAGCGGCTGACAGCCCACAAGGGGGCGCCGGACCGGGACAGCGGGAACTCCGGCTCCTATGCTGGGGCCACGGAAGCCTGCCCCTGCCGCTTAGCGCGGAGTGCCGGTCAGCAGCTCGACGACCTGGTAGGGATCATGCCCGGGGACGACGTTATGCATGGTGATCTTCGCTTCCGCCGGCGTGATGTGGATCTGCCAGCCCCAGTCCGGGCCCTCCGGTGCGGGGTACGAGCCGGTCAGGCGGAGCACGCCGTCGGGTCCTACCTCCCCGGCCAGGTTCAGCCAGGTCTTGGCCGTGTGCCACGAATCCGCCCAGACCGCTTTGGCCGCAGCTGCCGTACCGCCGAGCAGCAGCACGCCGTCCTGCGGCTTGCCGTCCTCCGCCCAGGTGTAGGAGATCGTGGCGAAGTCGTGTGCGGTCACGCCTGCCGTGGCACCCCCGGGTGATCGCCGGTAGTCGTCCGTCGGCATGATCCGTAAGTCGTTGGTGCCGTTCCAGCTGCCGAAATAGGGTGCAAGGAACTCGACGATTGTCATGGTTTCAGTCATCGCTGCAGTCTAGCGGCCGGTTCCGGAATAATGGTTTGCTGTTGCGGGCAGGAGCCGAGGATACGCTTCATGGCGTCCTTCTCCGCCGGAGTGACCCACAACCGGTAGGCCGCCTTCACCGAGACCTGCCGGGCGACGTAGTGGCAGCGGAAGGCCTTGTTCGGCGGCAGCCAGGTGGCGGCGTCGGACGCGCTTTTGTCCTGGTTGGCGGGGCCGTCGACGGCGATGAGGTTCAGCGGATCGTTCGCCAGGTGCTCGCGCTGCGCAGGCGTCAGCTGCTGGGCGCCCTTTTGCCAGGCATCCCCCAGCGCCACGACGTGGTCGATCTGCACCGCTTTGCTGCTTTCGGCTCCCCTGCGAAACGTGACCTGCCGGCCGGTGTAGGGTTCCCGGAAGGTTCCGCTGGCCACCCGACAGCTGGATTCCTTGCTGAATTCRGCGCCGGCAAGGTCCCTGCGGAGGATGTCGTTGCGCGTATCGCAGCCGTTGCGGTCCACGTCGAGCCACGCCTGGCCGAAGGCGCTGCGGTCGTAGTTGTCCCGGCCCGCCCGGCCCTTGACCGGGAGCGTGTCCAGCAGTTCCGCGGCGGTGCCCGGGGGGACCGGCCGCACGGAGGGAACGGCTTCCATCCAGCCGGCCGCCAGCACGGGCGCCTCGCTGGGTCCGTCGGCGGGCGGCTCGACGGCGGCAAACTGTCCGGCGGTGAAGAACCAGCCGAGCCCCGCGACGGCGGCGAGGGCAGCGGCGGCCAGCAGGGTCCACGCCAGGCGGGACCGCCGTCGCTCTTTCCGGTATGCCGCCCACGTGAGCGTCACGCGGGCTCCGGGGCGGGGCGAAGTCTCTCCACACCCGAAGCCTAGGCCTGTCCCCCGGTGCCGTGCGGGTTGTCCACAGTGTGGAGGACGAGTGCCTTCTCAGTTCTCTTTCGTCACCCGCACGAGGTCTTCGTTGGCGAGGGCCATCAGCGATTCGAGCTGCTGGACCCGCGACTCGTCGACCTCACCGGCCGCATGCTTGGCACGGGCATCGTCGAGAAGCCGTTTGGCTTCCTTGGAGTTCTGCCGCGCAACGTCCAGGGCGTGTTCCAGGGTGGTTTCGTGCTCCACTGCCGAGTTCTGTTCCATTGCACTATTGTGGTGCCCTTTCCCGGCCGATTCCAGAGGATCGGCCGGGAAAGACAGAACAGGACAGAATTCAGGGCCGGAGCGTCAGGCCGTGACCTCGACCGGCAGGCCGGCAGCTTCCAGGGTTGCGGCTGCGTCCTTGGCGGGGAACGACGGCGGGTTCACGCCGGCCATTTCCTCCATAACGCGGACCACCTGGCAGCTGTAGCCGAACTCGTTGTCGTACCAGACGTAGAGGATGACGTTCTTGTCGTTGGAGATGGTGGCAAGACCGTCGACGATACCGGCGCGGCGTGAGCCGACGAAGTCGGTGGAGACCACCTCAGGCGAATCGATGTAGTCGATCTGCTTCCGGAGGTCCGAGTGCAGCGACATCTCCCGCAGGTAGTCGTTGACCTCGTCCTTGGTGGTGCCGTTTTCCAGGCTCAGGTTCAGGATGGCCAGGGACACGTCCGGGGTGGGGACGCGGATGGAGCTTCCCGACAGTTTGCCAAGGAGCTCCGGCAGGGCCTTGGCCACCGCCGTGGCGGCGCCCGTCTCGGTGATGACCATGTTCAGCGCGGCAGAGCGTCCGCGGCGGTCGCCCTTGTGGAAGTTGTCGATCAGGTTCTGGTCGTTGGTGAAGGAGTGGACCGTCTCCACGTGGCCGTGCACCACGCCGTAGCGGTCATTGATCGCCTTCAGGACGGGGGTGATGGCGTTGGTGGTGCAGGAGGCTGCCGAGACGATCTTGTCCGAGTCGGTGATCGCGGTGTGGTTGATGCCGTGCACGATGTTCTTCAGCTCGCCCTTGCCCGGAGCGGTGAGCAGCACCCGGGAGACGCCCTTGCTCTGGAGGTGCTGCGACAGGCCCTCGGCGTCGCGCCAGCGTCCCGTGTTGTCGACGACCAGGGCGTCGTGGATGCCGTAGGCGGTGTAGTCAACCGTCGAGGGGTTGTCCGAGTAGATGACCTGGATCTGGACGCCGTTGGCTGTGATGGTGTCGTTCTCGAGGTCCACCTTGATGGTGCCTTCGAAGGAGCCGTGGACCGAGTCGCGGCGCAGCAGGCTGGCGCGCTTGGCGAGGTCGTTGTCCGAACCGCGGCGGACCACGATGGCGCGCAGGCGCAGGCCGTGCCCGCCGCCGGCCTTTTCGATCAGGAGGCGGGCCAGGAGCCGGCCGATGCGGCCAAAGCCGTAGAGAACGACGTCGGTGCTGGTGCGGTCGTCGCCGCCGCGCTTGCCCACAACGTCGGCGAGTTCTTTACGAAGGAACTCGTCCAGGGTGGCGCCGTTGCCTTCGACGCGGTACTTCTCGGTGAGGCGGGCAATGTCGATGGCTGCGGCGCCGAGCTCCAGCTTGGTCAGGGCGTCCAGCAGCGGGGCGGTTTCCTCGAGGCGCAGTTCTTCCTTGCTCATCCGGCGTGCGAAACGGTGTGCCTTGAGGATGTTCATGGTGGACTTGTTGATCAGGCTGCGGCCATGGATGGACGTGACCACGTTGTTCTCGCGGTACAGCCGGCCGATCACCGGAATCATGGCCTCGGCGAGCGCCTCCCGGCCCATCCACGTATCAAGACAAGAATCTGACGTCTGGCTCACAGAAATACCTTCCTAGAATCCACCACATACGACCTCGTATGCGGAAGTGGCGGCCGGAGGTTGTCCGGTACCTCGGCGCCGGGGATTCGGTCCACCCCGGGCGCCTGTTCAAGCAAAGAAAAACCACCGGCTGCGAACGCAGACCCGGCGGCAGAACTTCTACGTTCACCATCCATTCTACGGGCGGCCCGGCGGGGTGCGGCCCGGGGAGTGCGTGAAATGACTCACACCGGCCCCGGGGCCCCGTGACGCAGGTGCCCCGTGATGGCTGTGGGCCTGGGATCCGGTCCCCGGCCCGGCCGGCAGTCCGGCTCGCCTAGCGGGCGTCCTCGAGGATCATGTCAAAGGCCTTTTCGGCGATCATGATGGTCGGCGCCTGCGTGTTGGCACTCACCAGCCGGGGCATGATCGAGGAGTCAACGACCCGCAATCCCTCGAGGCCATGGACCTTGAGCCGCGGCGAGACTACGGCGTCGTCAGTGGTTCCCATGGCGCAGGTGCCCACGGGGTGGTAAGAGGTCCGGCCGTAGGAGCGCACGAATTTCACGTACTCGTCGCGGGTTTTCACCCGGCCGCCGTCGCCGATGTGTTCGGCCTTGGTGAGCGCCGTCATCGAGGACTGCTCCATGATCTGGCGGCTCTGCTGCACCCCCGCGATGGCCATCTCGAGGTCGTAGTCGTCCGCGAGGTAGTTCGGATCGATAAGGGGCGCTGCGCCCGGGTCGGAAGATACGAGACGAACCGTTCCCCGGCTCCGGGGCCGCAGGAAGTACGAGTTCAGCGTGGCACCAAACCCGGGCTTCAAGGCAGCACCGCCCGTTCCCGCCCGGGCGGCCGGCAGGAAGTGGAACTGCAGGTCTGGGGTCTTCTCCTCCTGGTTGGCGTAGCTGAAGCCGCCGGCCTCGACGAGGGTTGAAGCGAAGGGTCCTGAACGGAAGGCAAGGTACTCGACGCCGGCCATGACCGTGGCCGGACGCACCTGATTGAACCGGTCCAGGCTGTGGTAATCCTTGAGCTCGTAGACGATGTCCACGTCGCAGTGATCGTGCAGGTTCTTGCCGACGCCGGGCAGGGCATGGACGGTATCGATGCCGACGGCGGCGAGATCTTCCGGGTCGCCGATGCCGGACAGCTGCAGCAGCTTGGGTGAACCGAAGGCGCCGGCCGAGATAATCACCTCGAGGTTGGCGCTGTACGTTCGCGGGCTGCCGCCTTCGATGGCGTGGATCCCGACTGCCCGGCCGTTCTTGATGATCACCTTGGATACTGTCACATTGGCGCGGACGGTGAGGTTGGGCCGCTTGCGGGCGGGCTTGAGGTAGGCAACGGCCGCGCTGCACCGGCGGCCGTTCTTCGTGGTGGTCTGGTAGAAACCGACGCCGTACTGCTCGGCCCCGTTGAAATCGCTGTTGTAGGGCAGTCCGTACTCCTGGCCCGCCTGCACAAAGGCCGCCGAGAGCTTGTGGGGACGCAGGAGGTCGGATACTCCCAGCGGGCCCTGGGTTCCGTGGTACGGGGACGAGAGCCGGCTGTTCGACTCCGAGCGCACAAAGTACCTTTTCACCTCGTCGGCGGACCAGCCCACGCAACCAAAATCCTTGACCCAGCTGTCGTAGTCTTCAGACACACCACGGGTGAAGACCTGGGAGTTGATGGACCCGCCGCCACCCAGCACGCGGCCTTGGGCCAGCGGGATGCGGCGGCCGTTGCTGTGCGCTTGCGGAATGCTTGCATAGTCCCACTGGTACGGCCCGTTCTTGAGCCTCGGGAAGCCTGCGGGGATGTGGATGAGGGGATGGCGGTCGGATCTGCCGGCCTCGAGCAGCAGGACGCGGACTGAGGGGTCTTCGCTGAGCCGGCCCGCCAGAACACTGCCGCCGCTCCCGCCCCCGGCAATCACATAGTCGTATGCTGCGTCATCCGGCACTCTGACTCCTCAACCATCGCCGAAACGCCGCCCCCAAGCGTTGAGTGAAGTCTGTAGTTTCGCGCGGATGATGTCAAGCATCTGGATTTACCTGCAACGCGGCAGGTGGACGGCCCGCGGCAGGGAGGACAGCGCTCCTTGGGGGGTGAATGGATGGGTTGACCGATACGCCGGGTTCTGTGTTCCCGCGCCGTTACCGGCGTGGGAGTAGCGGCCATCCATCTACGAACGCCGTTGCCGACGCCCTCCAGCAGCCTACCCGGACACTCGGGCGGGCAGCCCTCAAACGTGCCCTGTCTGGCCTTGCTCCGGGTGGGGTTTACCTAGCCTTCCCGGTCACCCGGGAAGCTGGTGGTCTCTTACACCACCGTTTCACCCTTACCTGCCCTGCAGCCCGTGCACGCACGCGCGGCATGCAGGCGGTCTGTTCTCTGTGGCACTGGCCTGCGGGTTACCCCGAGTGGGCGTTACCCACCACCCTGCCCTGCGGAGCCCGGACGTTCCTCGAGCCACTTGCGTGACGCGCGGCCGCCTGGTCAACCCATCCGCTGTCCATTCTACGGTCAGCGGGGACGCGTCCGGCGACACGTCCGGCGGCCCGGCCTATGATCGGGGAATGGACCAGTCCGACCTGACCCGGCGGCGGCTGCTTGAGCTGGCCGGAATCGGCCTTGGCGCCTCCGTGTTGGCGGCCTGCACTGCAGACACCGCGCCTGATATCACCTCCCCCGCGGCACCCGCCGGCCCGACGACGAACGCTACGCCGGCCCGCGCCGAGCCTCTGACGGTCCGGACCAGCAGCGGCTCGTTCGTCTCCGCCTACCGCCCGGGGGTCACCAGCCACTGGGCCGTGGCCGCACCGGACATGCCGCGCGGCGGCGCGCAGCCGCAACTGCCCGTGGCAGTGTTCCTGCATGGTCTCGGCGGAAGCCACAAGGTACTACTGGACGGATTGGCCGCCCACGAGGCCCTCCAACGGCACCTTGATGCCGGCGGGACGCCGTTTGGTGTGGCGGCCGTGGACGGCGGCAACACCTGGTGGCATGCCCGCGCGGACGGCAGTGACACCCAGTCGATGCTGGTGAAGGAATTTGTTCCCTTTCTGGGCGGCCACGGATTCGACCTCGGCCGGGTCGGGCTCTTCGGTCTCTCCATGGGCGGCTTCGGCTCCCTGCTGCTCGCCTCCCAGGGCCGGTTGCCCGGGCTCCGGGCCGTCGCGGCCATGAGTCCGGCGGTGTGGGACAACTACGACTCGCGCATCGAGGGTGCCTTCGACGGGCCGGCCGACTTCGCGGCCAACGACGTGTTCGCGCTCCGGCCCCGGCTTGCGGCGCTGCCCAAGAGGGTCGATTGCGGCACCGGGGACGACCTTGCCGCCACCGTCCGCGCCTACCGCGCAGAGTTGCCGGGCGACGTCGAAGGCGGCTTCCAGCCCGGCGGTCACGACGACGGCTACTGGCGCTCCATCCTCCCCGACGTCTTGTCCTTCCTCGGCAGCAACATCACCTGAACCCGCGCCGGAAATGGACCGCTAAGATTGTGCGGTGCTGATTCTGCTGCCGCCCTCCGAAGGCAAGACCCCCGCCACGGCCGGCGACGCCGTCGACTGGACGTCCCTGAGCTTCCCCGGACTGAACGCCTACCGGGCCAAAGTGCTGGAGGGTCTCGGGAGGGTCAGCGCCCACGAGGACGCCCTGGCGCTCTTGGGAGTCGGAGCCTCGCTGCGGGCCGACGTCGAACGCAACACGCGGCTGCACGCCGAGCCGGCGGCGCCTGCCCATCAGGTTTACTCCGGGGTGCTGTACGACGCGCTGGGCTATGACTCACTGACGGCGGCGCAGAAGCGCAAAGCCGATGAATCCGTGCTGGTCATTTCCGCGCTCTGGGGTGCCATCCGCTTCGGCGACAGCGTCCCTGCCTACCGGTTGTCAATGACCACCGCACTGCCCGGCGTCGGGCGGCTGGCGTCGTTCTGGAAGCCGCAGCTCAGTGAGGCCCTCGCGGCCGCCTCGGCAGGCGAACTCCTGGTGGACTGCCGCTCCAGCACTTACGCCGCCGCGTGGGCTCCCCCGCCGCCGCAGACCGTTGCGGTGAACGTGTTCACCGAGGTCGGCGGCGTGCGGAAGGTGGTCAGCCACTTCGCCAAGCACACCCGGGGCGAGCTCGCCCGGCACCTCCTGACCCGCCGGGGCAAGGCGCCGCAGACTCCCGCCCAGCTGCGGAAGGCGGCGGCCGAAAAGTGGCCCGTGGAACTGGTGGAGGGCACGGCCAGGAAGCCGCACACCCTGAACATCATCCTGCCCAACTAGCTCGCGGCAGGGGCCGTTTCGGGCCCCGAAACGGCCTTGACGGCTAGGCAGTCGGGAGGTTGGGTCCACTCCACTCGGCGGAACGGACCAGGATGCAGCCGGAGTCGGGGCAGAACACGATGTCGTCCTCGGCCGCGGCCTTGATTTCGGCGAGGTCGCCGGGGCTGAGCTGCATGCCCGAGCCCTCGGACGTTCCGTGGAAGAGGCGGGCCGCGCCGACACCGCGCTTAGCCAGGGTCTTCTCATAGACCGCCAGCAGCCCGGCATCCAGGCCGTCGGCGAATTCGGCACGCTGGCCGCGCACCACTGTGGCTTCGGCGCCGATCTCCGCGAGCTTCTCGTCCAGCTCGGCACGGATGGAGCCGAAGGAGCCCTGGATGTCGTCCACGATCTGCTGCTGCGTGGCCTGGCGCAGGCGGAGGGAATCCAGCCGCTCAAGGACTTCCAGCTCAACGTCTTCGAGGTCGGAGCGGCGCTTGTTCAGGGACACAAGGTCGCGCTGCAGGGCCACGAGGTCCTTGGACAGGCCGGTGCCGCTGTTGAGCTTCGCCTCGTCCCGTTCAATCCGGGAGGCCACCTGCTCCACGTCCGCCTCGGCACGCTTGAGCTCGAGTTCAGCGTCGTGGACGGCCACTTTCGCGGCACCGAGTTCGCCGTTGGCCACGCTGAGGGCAGCTTCCAGATCGGTGATCCGGGAGTCGCTTTCAAGGCTTCGGCGGCGGTTGAACAGGGATTTGAGCTTCGCATCAAGTCCCTGCAATTCGAGCAACTTCAACTGTTCCGCCGGTGCTGCCTTGGCCACTATTTACCTCCGCTTGTTCCCTGCCGGCCGGAGCCGGGCACCTAATCGGCGCTCCCTAGACTCTAGCGCCTAGCGTGCTCCGCGGCCTCGCTCCGCTCACCCTGTGCCCCTCGCACGCCAGTCTTAGCCCGGAGTCAGAATGAAGTCCCACGGATCGCTGTTGGTGGTGCTGACCCGGATCTCGACGTCGTGGCCCTGGTCGCTCAGCACGTTGCCCAGCGCCTCGGCGGCAGCCGGCAACCACAGCCACTCGCTGGCGAAGTGGGAAACGTCGATCAGGTACGGCCGGTCGTTGACCGCCGCCTCACGGGCTTCCGACGCCGGGTGGTGCCGGAGATCCGCGGTCAGGAAGACGTCGGCGTTGCTGGCCCGGACCTCGCCGAGGAGCGAATCCCCGGCGCCGCCACAGACTGCCACGCGGCGGACCAGCCCGTCCCGGTCCCCGGAAACGCGCACTCCGCCGGCGACTGCGGGCAGGATGCCGAAGACGCGGGCGGCAAAGTCGCCCAGGGTCAGGACGTCCTCGAGGTCCCCGACCCGCCCGATGCCTTCCTCCGGCAGGCCGTTCGCCGCAGGGCTCAGCGGGGCGACGTTCTGCAGTCCCAGCGCGTCGGCCAGGACATCCGAGACGCCGCCGACGGCGGAATCACCGTTGGTGTGCACAGTCAGCAGCCCCGTCCCTGATTCGATCAGGCGGTGCACGGCCCGGCCCTTGGCGGTGGTGGCCGCGACCGAGGTGACGCCCTTCAGCAGCAGGGGATGGTGGGTGATGAGCAGTTCGGCGCCAAACTCGATGGCTTCCTCGATCACTTCGAGGGTGGGATCGACGGCGAAGAGGATCCTGCTCACCCCGGCGGAAGGGTGGCCCGCCACGAGGCCCACCTCGTCCCAGTCCTCGGCGAGTGATTCCGGCCAGAGCTCCTCGACGGCCAGCAGGATCATGCCCAGGGTGGGGGCCCCGGGCGTTTCCGCGGATCCGTTGCCGGCAGCGTCGCTTCCATCGGAAGGGCTGGCTGAAACATCGGTGTTTACAGGTTCCATACCCACATTTTTACCCTATGGAACGGCCGGCCCCGCAGACTCCGGGAATCATCGGGGCCCTTCGACCATTGAACAGTGCATGAGAACTTTTGTCCTCGGCGGAGGCTGCTTCTGGTGCCTCGACGCCGTCTACCAGAAAACCAAGGGTGTCAGCGCGGTCGTTTCGGGCTACACCGGAGGCCACGACCGCAACCCCGACTATTACTCCGTCTGCTCCGGAACCACCGGCCACGCCGAAGTCGTTGCCGTCACGTTTGATGAGGAGATCATCCCGGCGGAGGTTGTCCTGGACATGTTCTTCGCCCTCCATGACCCCACCACGCTGAACCGCCAGGGTTACGACGTCGGCACGCAATACCGTTCCTCGATGTTCTATGAGACCACCGAGGAGAAGATCCTCTTTGAGGACGCGATCGGCCGGAACCAGTCGCTGTGGGCGCATCCGATCGTCACGGAAGTCAGCCGGCTTCCCGTGTTCCACCGGGCAGAGGAAATCCACCAGGACTACTACGCCAAGTTCCCGGAGCAGGGCTACTGTCAGGTGATCATCAATCCAAAGCTGGCCAAGGCCCGGAAATATTACTCTGCATGGCTTAATGCTTAGCTAGGGCCTGCGGGCCCTCGTTAGGCTGACCTCAGTACTCCCCTCCCACAGACAGGCGCAGACACCCATGGCACGGATCTATGACGATGTTACCCAGCTGATTGGCGGCACCCCGCTGGTTCGGCTCAACCGGCTGACCGAAGGACTCGACGCCACTGTGGCCGTCAAGCTGGAGTTCTACAACCCGGCAAACAGCGTCAAGGACCGGATCGGCGTCGCGATCGTCGACGCCGCGGAGAAGGCCGGGGTGCTGAGGCCCGGCGGCACCATCGTTGAAGGCACTTCCGGCAACACCGGCATTGCCCTGGCCATGGTCGGCGCCGCCCGCGGCTACCGGGTCATCCTGACCATGCCGGAAACCATGTCCACGGAACGCCGCGTCATGCTCCGCGCCTACGGTGCCGAGATTGTGCTCACTCCGGGCTCCGAGGGCATGCGTGGCGCCGTCGAGAAGGCCCAGGAGATCGTCGCCAACACGGAGAACTCCATCTGGGCCCAGCAGTTCGCCAACGAGGCCAACCCCGAGGTCCACCGCCAGACCACGGCCGAGGAAATCTGGTCCGACACCGACGGCAAGGTAGACATCTTCGTCGCCGGCATCGGCACCGGCGGAACCATCACCGGCGTCGGACAGGTGCTGAAAGAGCGCAAGCCCGGCGTGCAGATCATCGCCGTCGAGCCGAAGGACTCCGCCATCCTCAATGGCGGCGCCCCGGGCCCGCACAAGATCCAGGGCATCGGCGCCAACTTCATCCCGGAAATCCTGGACACCAACGTCTACGACGAGGTCCTCGACGCCACCCTGGAGGACTCGGTCCGCGTGGCCCGGGAGCTCGGCGTCAAGGAAGGCATCCTCGGCGGCATCTCCTCCGGCGCGATCGTCTGGGCGGCCCTGGAACTGGCCAAGCGCCCGGAGAACGCCGGTAAGCTTATTGTTGCTGTGGTCTGCGACTTCGGTGAGCGTTACATCTCCACCGTGTTGTACGACGACATCCGCGGCTGAGCCCGGCCCTGTCCCAAGATTTCGTAGAAAGGTCTTTGTGAGCTTCTTCGCAAGACTGAAGGAAGACCTCGACGCCGCCCGGTCGCACGACCCGGCGGCTCGAGGTTCTTTTGAGAACTTCTTTGCCTACTCCGGCCTGCACGCGATCTGGTTCCACCGCGTGACGCACCGGATGTGGCAGAACCCGGCGCTGCGCTTCCCGGCACGGCTGATTTCGCAGCTGGCCCGCTTCCTGACCGGGATCGAGATCCACCCCGGCGCAACGATCGGCCGCCGCTTCTTCATCGACCACGGCATGGGGGTCGTCATCGGCGAAACCGCCGAGATCGGCGAGGACGTCATGATCTACCACGGAGTGACCCTCGGCGGCCGCTCCCTGGCCAAGGTCAAGCGCCACCCCACCATTGAGGACCGCGTCGTGATCGGCGCCGGAGCCAAGATCCTGGGCCCCATCACCATCGGCCGGGACAGCGCCGTGGGCGCCAACGCCGTCGTGGTCAAGGATGCCCCGGCCGAATCGATCCTCACGGGCGTGCCGGCCACATGGCGGCACCGGGACGCACAGCGCGAAACCAAGCCCGCCGTCGACCCGGCCGAATACCTGATCGAATACCGGATCTGACCGGAGCTTCCCTGCCTGAAGCCGGAGAGGCTACGCGGGAAAACGCTTGTAGATTCTCCAGATGACGACGTCAAATGCCCGGTCCGGCAGCAGCCGCCGCAGCAGCAGGATGGCCCGCGCCCCCTTGCCCACCGGATAGCGGGTCTTGGGCCGCGGCGACGTCGCGGCGTGGACGATCGCATCGGCGATGACGTCCGGGGGCGTGGACATCGAGGATCCCACGGTGGAAGCCAGTGCCGCCGCGACGACTTTCGCCTGGTCCATGTAGGGCCCCTGGCCGGACGTGGCCAGCAGGCTGTCGCCGGAGATGGCGCCCCACTCCGATTCTGTTCCCGACGGCTCGATGATGCACACGTCAATTCCGTGGGGTTTGAGTTCGATCCGCAGCGAATCACTGAGTCCCTCGACCGCGAACTTCGTGGCGTGGTACCAGGCACCCAGCGGCTCATACATCTTGCCGCCGATCGAGGACACGTTGATGATCCTCCCCCGCCCCGCCGCCCGCATCCCGGGGAGCACCAGCTGGGTCATGCGCGCCAGCCCGAAGAGGTTGACGTCAAACTGCCGCCGCCCCTCGGCCAGCTCCACCTCCTCCAGCGATCCGTAGGAACCGTAGCCGGCGTTGTTCACCAGGACGTCGACCCGGCCGTGGTCGGCAATCACCTGCCCGACGGCGGCGGCCATGGACTCCTCGTCCGTGACGTCCAGCGCCAGGACCGTCACCCCGTGGGCCTTGAGGGGCTCCATCTTCTCGACGCGCCGCGCCCCGGCATAGACGGTGAAACCCCGGCCCGCGAGCTTCCACGCGGTCTCAAAACCGATTCCGGTGGAGGCACCGGTGACAAATGCTACGGGCTGGGTCATCTGCTGCACTCCTGGGTCGGCGACGTGGACGGCCGTGTGGACGGGTTTCCTGGGGAAACGCGAACGGCCGGTGCTCCCAGAGTAACGGGAGCACCGGCCGTCGGTGTCGGTCGAGGGACTAGTGGGTGTCCACTGCCTCGATTTCAGACTTGTCCTCGCCCCAGAGGGTGTGGAAAGTTCCTTCGGCGTCGACGCGGCCGTAGGTGTGCGCGCCGAAGAGGTCGCGCTGGCCCTGGATCACCGCGGCGGGGAGGCGCTTGCGGCGCATGCCGTCGTAGTAGGCCAGGGACGAGGAGAACACCGGCACCGGGATGCCGAGCTGCACGGCCGTCGAGACCACGCGGCGCCAGGCCGGGAGGACGTCCGCGATTGCCTTGGTGAACGCCGGAGCGAAGAGCAGGTTGGCCGGCTTCTCCTCCGCGGCGTAGGCTTTGGTGATTTCCTTGAGCAGCTCGGCGCGGATGATGCAGCCGCCGCGCCACAGCGACGCGATCTCGTCCAGCTTCAGGTCCCAGCCGTATTCCTTGGCCGCGGACGTGAGCATGTCCAGTCCCTGGGCGTAGGAGACCAGCTTGGAGGCGTAGAGCGCCTGGCGGACGTCCTCGACAAAGCTCTCGGGGACCTCGACGGCGGCCTCGCCGCCAGCCAGCAGTTCCTGGGCCAGCACACGCTGCTCCGCCTGCGAGGACAGGGCGCGGGCGAAGACGGATTCGGCAATGCCCGACGTCGGGGAGCCCAGCTCGAGCGCGGAGATGACCGTCCAGCGGCCGGTGCCCTTCTGGCCGGCGGCGTCCACGACGACGTCGACGAACGGCTTGCCGGTCTTGGCGTCCACGTGGCCGAGGACCTCGGCGGAGATTTCGATGAGGAAGGAGGCGAGCTCGCCCTTGTTCCACTCTTCGAAGATCTTTGCCTGGTCCGCCGGTTCGATGCCCGCGCCGGAGCGCAGCAGGTCGAAGGCTTCACCGATGACCTGCATGTCGGCGTATTCGATGCCGTTGTGGACCATCTTGACGAAGTGGCCGGCGCCGTCGGTGCCGATCCAGGCGCAGCAGGGCTTGCCGTCGACGTGGGCGGCGATCTTTTCCAGCAGCGGCCCGAGGGCGTCGTAGGACTCCTTGGAGCCGCCGGGCATGATCGAGGGGCCGTTGAGGGCGCCTTCCTCACCGCCGGAGACGCCGATGCCGACGAAGTGCAGGTCCTTCTTGGCGAGCGCGGCTTCGCGGCGGCGGGTGTCCTCATAGTGGGAGTTGCCGGCGTCGATGATGATGTCGCCCGGTTCCAGGAGCGGCTCGAGCTGCTCGATCACGGAGTCGACCGGCTTGCCGGCCTTGACCATGATCAGCACGCGGCGCGGCTTTTCCAGCGAGTCGACGAGCTCCTGCAGGGTTTCTGTGCGGACAAAGTCGCCGTCCTGGCCGTGCTTCGCCAGCAGGGCGTCGGTCTTCTCGACGGACCGGTTGTGCAGGGCAACGGTGAAGCCRTTCCGGGCCAGGTTGCGGGCGAGGTTTGCCCCCATCACCGCAAGGCCGGTGACACCGATGTGTGCTGACATCAAAACTCCAATTCATTCTGTGCAACGAGTGCAGTTCGTCCCGCGCGTGGGGCGGAACTTTTCTTCTTGGGATCAGTGGCTGTCAATAAACCATATGTATTTCCGCGGGCCGCTGGAAAGCAGTGCCCACGTGGCGGAATATGGCGCGTCACAAACAGTCTATGATTTCCGGCGCCCTGCACGCCGGTCGGGGACGAAACGGCGGCCGGATCGGCACCCGCACCACTATGCTTACCACTATGTCAACCAGCCTCCACCACCGTGCGATTGAGCACCTGGGCACCCGCATTGTGGCGGGCGATCTCCCGGCCGGCCACATCATGCTGGCCGAGCACCTCGAAGCCGAACTCCAGGTTTCCCGTTCGGTGGTCCGGGAGGCGGTGCGTGTCCTGCAGTCGCTCGGCCTGGTCGAAACGACCAAACGTGTGGGCATCCGGGTGTTGCCGGCCAACCGGTGGAATCCCTTCGATCCCCAGGTCATCCGGTGGCGCCTCGCCGGCGAGGGCCGCGGCGCGCAGCTGCGCTCCCTCGCCGAGCTGCGCACCGCCGTCGAGCCCGTGGCCGCCGAACTGGCCGCCGCCAACGCCCCGGAGGAGATCCGCCGCGAGCTGGTGGACGTCTCGCACGCGATGCGCGACGCCGGCCGGGCCGGGGATGTGCCGAAGTTCCTGGAGCTGGACATCCACTTCCACTCCCTGCTGCTGACCGGTTCCGGGAACGAAATGTTCGCCAACCTGGTGGGCCAGGTGGCCGAGACACTGACCGGGCGAACCGTGCACGGCCTGATGCCGGACCACCCGCGCGACACGGCGCTGCAGTGGCACGTGGACGTGGCGGAGGCGATTGCCGCCGGGAACCCGGCGGCGGCCCGCGAGGCCTCGGAGCGGATCATGCGGGAGACCATTTCGGACATGGAACCTGAGTGGAAGGACCAGCCGAGGGTGTTCGTCGCGGTCCCGCGGCCCTAGCCGTCCTGCCCCGCCGCCGTGGCGCCCCTGCCATGCTCACTCCCCTGCATCCGGGCTGAAGTCCAGCAGCACCTTTCCCGATGCCGCCGCGTTCCTGGCCACCTCGAAGGCTTCCAGTCCGCTGCCGAGCGGGAAGGTGTGGGTGACCACCGGATCCACCAGCAGCGATCCGTCGGCGAGCGCATTGATGACGTCGTCAATTTCGTCGTTGAAGCGAAAGGACCCCAGCAGCTCCAGCTCGCGGGTGATGGCCAGCGAGATCAGGACGGGCTGCGGCCCTGAGGGCAGGAGCCCCACCATCACCACTTTGCCGCCGCGGACGGCACCCTTGACCGCGGAGGCCAGGCCGTGGTGGCTGCCCGAGGATTCAATGACAACGTCGGCCCCGACGGCCGCAATAGCCTCCGCATCGTCGCCCTTGAGGACCTCGTCCGCGCCCACGGCGCGGGCAATTTCCAGCGGGCGTTCGTGCATGTCCACGGCCACGATCCGCCGCGCCCCCGCACGCTTGAGGACAGCCACGGCCAGCGCGCCGATGGGCCCGCTGCCGATCACGAGGGCCGTCTTTCCCGCCACGTCTCCCGCACGGGAGACAGCGTGCCAGGCCACGGCCGCAGGTTCCGCCAGCGCGGCTGTCCTGAGGTCCAGCCCTGCCGGCAGGGGACGGAGCATCCGGGCGGGCAGGACGGCGTACCGGCTGAAGGCACCGTCGGTATGCGGGAACCGCGCCGCACTGCCGAGGTAGGTGCAGCCCGGCGAAAGGTTCGGACGGTCTTGCGGATACGGGGCGGACCCCGGCCCCGGTGTGGCGGGATGCACGGCGACACGCGTGCCGGCCGCGGGCCCCGAGCCGTCTCCGGCTGCCACGAGGACCGTTCCCACGATCTCGTGGCCCAGGATCATCGGCGCCTTGAGGACCGATTCCCCCGCGGCTCCGTGCAGCCAGTAGTGCAGGTCCGAGCCGCAGATACCGCCGAAGGCGACTTCGACGACTGCCTCATCGGGCGCCGGCGCGGGGACGGGAACGTCCTCGATCCGGAGATCACCCGCCGCGTGGGCCACCACTGCGGCCGCCATGGCCGGAAGTTCCGCTACGCCGCCCATCAGACCACCACTGTCATTCCGCCGTCGATGAAGATGGTCTGGCCGTTGACGAAATTCGAGCCGTCGGACGCGAGCCAGACCGCCGGGCCGGCGAGGTCCTGCACGGTCCCCCAGCGATGCGCCGGAGTGCGGCCCAGGATCCAGGTATTGAACTGCTCGTCGTCCACGAGGTTCTGGGTCATTTCGGTGTGGATGTAGCCGGGTGCGATGCCGTTGATCTGCAGGCCGGACCCCGCCCACTCGGCCGTCATGGCCCGGGTCAGGTTGCGCAGTCCGCCCTTGGCCGCGATGTAGGGGGCGATCGTGGGCCGGGCGAGGTCCGTCTGGACGGAGCAGATGTTGATGATTTTTCCCCGGCCGCGCGGAATCATGTGCCGCGCCGCCTCCCGGCCAACGAGGAAGGCGCTGGTCAGGTCGGTGGAGATCACCCGCTCCCAGTCGGCGACATCCAGCTCCAGCATGGGGACCCGGTGCTGGATGCCTGCGTTGTTGACCAGGATTTCGAGCGGTCCGACGTTCTCTTCCACCCACGCGACGCCCCGGGCAGCCTCGGTGTCGCTGGTGACGTCGAAGGCGCAGCTGGAGATCCGCCCCGGCGGGTAGTCCGCGGCCATGGCGGTTTCCGCGGCTTTCAGCCGTTCGGGGTTGATCCCGTTGAGCACCACCGTGGCGCCGGCGTCGGCCAGCGCCCGGGCCAGCGCGTTGCCGATCCCCCGGCTGGAGCCGGTGACCAGTGCGGTCCGGCCTGTCAGGTCAAAAAGTCCGCTCATGGTTCGCTGATCCTCACTTGGTGTTGACGGTTGTGGTGACTGTCGTGCCGCTTCTGGCGGCGTCGCTGAGATTCGCGACGGCCTGCCGGACGACGGCAAGGTCCCGGTCCCCCAGCCCCTGGCGTTTCAGTTCCGCGTAGAGTTCGACGCCGGCCTCCGCCATCGGCACGGCGGCACCGGCGGCACCGGCGCTCTCGATCACGAAGGACAGGTCCTTGTGCATGAATTTTGCCGGTCCGGTGGGCTCGTAGTCCTTCGCGGCGAGCCGGGGGCCCACGATGTCCAGGACCCTGCTGCCGGCCAGGCCGCCCGCGAGCACGTCGTAGAGGGCAGTGACGTCCATGCCCGAGCGTTCGGCGAGTTCCGCTGCCTCGGCGAGCGCCGCCGTCGTGGTCCCCACGATGAGCTGGTTGCACGCCTTGGCAAGCGATCCGGACCCGAGCGGCCCTAGCCGCCGCACGGTGCTGCCCATGGCGCTGAAGAGCGGCAGGAGCCGCTGGAAGTCAGTTTCGCTGGCGCCCGCCATGATGGCCAGGGTCCCCTCCAGTGCCCCTTGGGTGCCACCGCTGACGGGAGCGTCGACGACGACGGCGTTYCCGCCGCTTGCCCGGGCCACCCGCGCSCCGAATTCCTTSACCGCSGCCGGCGAGACRCTGCTCATGACMASMACGGCGGTTCCGGCTGCGGGCGGGTTTACGGACCAGCTGGCCAGGAGCCCCGCGGCGGCGTCTTCGATGTAGGGCAGATCCGGGAGCATAAAGATGATGACCGGGGCGTCGCGGAGCTCTTCCACCTCTGCCACGCGGTCGCCGCCGAGGGTTTCGATTCCTTCCAGCGCCGCCGGCGAACGGTTCCAGGCGCTGACAGCCCAACCCGCTTTGAGGAGGTTTGCCGCCATCGGCGCCCCCATCAGGCCCAGACCCACAAAGCCGGCTTCCTTCCGGTCCCTATCCATGCTGCCTCACTTCGTCGTGGTTAGTCTGTAGTGGCCCTCTTTGAAATCTGTTCAATATCCTAGCCTCCATTCAGTATGATGAACACCATGACGACTAAAACCACCGTCGCGATCGCCGTCCCGCTCGAAGCAGAGCTGGTGGAGCGCATCCGCGCAGTAGATCCCTCCGTTACCGTCCTCTACGAACCGGAACTGTTGCCTCCGGAGCGCTTTCCCGCAGACCACTCGGGCGATCCGGACTTCCGCCGGACACCTGAGCAGGAGGAGCGCTACTGGGACATGCTCAACCAGGCCCAGGTGCTGTACGGCTTCCCCAACGAGAGCCCCGCGGGTCTCGCAAGGATCGCCGGCAGCAATGCCCACCTGGAGTGGATCCACGCCATGGCGGCAGGAGCCGGCGGTGCCGTGAAGGCATCGGGGCTCGACGCCGGGACGCTGCAGAAGTTCAAGGTGACCACCTCCGCCGGCGTGCACGCCCTGCCGCTCGCCGAGTTCGCCGCCCTCGGCATCCTCAACGGCTTCAAGCGCAGCGCGGAACTGGCTCTGGACCAGGCGGCAAGGAACTGGCCCGAGCTGCGCACCCCCACGCGGCTGGTCAACGGCTCCCACCTCGTGGTCACCGGGCTCGGGGAGATCGGCCTGGAGACTGCCCGGATCGCCCGCGCACTCGGCATGACCGTCAGCGGCACCAAGCGGACGGTCGAGCCCCTCGAAGGCATCCAGGACGTCACGGACAACGACGGCCTCGCCGGCCTGCTGGGCGCCGCGGACGCCGTCGTCAACACCCTTCCCGGCACGCCGTCCACCGAAAAGCTCTTCAGCCGCGAAGTCTTTGCGGCCATGAAGCCCGGCACGGTCTTCGTGAACGTGGGGCGCGGCACCGTTGTGGACGAGGAGGCGCTGCTGGAGGCGCTTGGGAACGGCCAGGTGTCCTACGCGTGCCTGGACGTGTTTGCCGTGGAGCCGCTTCCGCAGGACAGCCCGCTGTGGAACCACCCCCAGGTGATGGTGTCCCCGCACACCTCGGCCCTCAGCGCCGCCGAGAACCGGCTGATCGCCGAACGGTTCTGCAGCAATCTGCGGACCTACCTCGACGGCGGCGAACTCCCCCACGTGGTGGACACGGTTCACTTTTACTAGATCCAGACCTCGGCCGGGTTTCTGCGGTCCTGGTTGCACGCCCAGGGGCGGCCCTCCCAACAACGGACGGCCGCCCCTTTTGTGTCGGTTCGTGTTGGGTCGATGCGCGCTGTGTCGAGCCCGGCGACGCAAAACGCGAAGCCGCGCCCCCTTCCTGAGCGGAAGGGGGCGCGGCCGGCCCGGCTGACCGGGCAGCAAACGCGAGGGCTTAGCTGGCGTCCTCCGTGAGGAGGAGGTCGCGCCCCACGGTCTCGGGGGTGAAGAAGGTGGTGACGAACGAGATGAGGGCAAGTACCAGGGAGTAGATGGCGAGCACCAGCCAGGAGTGATCGGTGACAGCCAGGAGGGCCGCGCCAACCAATGGCACCAGCCCGCCGGCCATCACGGCAGAGAGTTCGCGACTCATGGCCACGCCGGTGAACCGGTACCGCGAACCGAAGAGTTCGGGCAGGAGCGGGCACTGCGGGCCGAGCATGGACTGGACACCCAGGGCAATGCCCACCACCATAACGATCCACACGAGCGTGACGTTGCCCAGGGTCACCAGGTAGAACGCCGGCAGCGCGATGATGGCCTGGAACAGCGCGCCGTAGCGGTAGACCGGAACCCGGCCGAACCTATCCGACAGCGCACCGAAGGTCACGACCATCACGGCGGCGAAGCCGGCGGCAATGAGCAGGCCGACGGGTCCGATGAACTTGTCGCCGGGGAAGATTCCGTCTTTGGACGCCAGGAAGGCGATAAGCAGGGCGGAGTAGATGGAGGAGTTCCCGTTCTCGCCCATCCGCAGGCCGATCCCGATCAGGGTGTTCTTCTTGGAGTGCTTCCACAGCTGTCCGATGGGGTTCTTGGCCACGTTCTTGTGCTTCTCAAGTTCCTGGAAGACGGGTGTTTCCTTCAGCCGCAGCCGGATGAAGATGGCTACCGCAATCAGGAGCACGCTGGACAGGAACGGCACTCGCCAGAGCCAGCCCTCCAGGGTGGCCTTGTCCGCCATGGCGATCAGGGCAAAGGTACCGGCGCCGAGCAGTGTGCCCAGCTGGATGCCGACGAACGGGAGCGCAGCGAAGAAGCCCCGACGGCGGCGGGGTGCGACTTCGGAGATCAGCGTGGTGGCCCCCGCCTGCTCCGCGCCGGCGCCCAGGCCCTGGAAGATGCGCAGGGTGACCAGGAGCACGGCCCCCACCATTCCCGCCTGTTCAAAGGTCGGCAGCAGGCCAATGGCGAAGCTGGCCGTCCCCATCAGGCCGATAGTGAGGATGAGGACCATCTTGCGGCCGAACCTGTCGCCGATGTAGCCGAAGATCATTCCGCCAAAGGGCCGGGCCGCGAAACCGACGCCATACGTGGCGAACGACGCGATTAGTGCGCCGTCGTCGCCGAGCGGCTTGAAGAAGAGCGGCCCGAAGATCAGGGCCGAGGCCAGGCCGTAGATGTAGAAGTCGTAGTACTCCAGGGCCGAGCCCACGGAGCTGGCAAGAGTCGCCCGTCGCAGCTGATCTGGATCGACGACGGCGCCGTCGGCTTCAGCAAGCGGTGTATTGGTACTGGTTGTCACAAGCACTCCCTCAAGAACACTCCAGACCCCCGTTGGCCTGGTGGGATATGAACAACCCTCGAAGAGGATGATCACCATGTTGAACAGCGTACAACATGGTGATCACCTAGCCAATGTGTAATCCGATATATTTTTCGGGGACGCCACCGCGCGGGGGTTGGCGCCGGCGTTAGCCCATGGGGTTGCCCAGGGACCGGGCCAGTTCCTTGAGTTCTTTGACCATCAGGGCGCCCTGTTCGTCCGAGTAGGTGGCCTTCAGCGCTGTGACCGACAGGCCCAGGCTGGGCCCGTGCGCACCGCGGGTCGGGACGGAAACGGCCAGGCAGACGACACCCGTGGTGGACTCCTCGTCCTCGAAGGCATAGCCCTGTTCCCGAATGACCTCGAGCTGGGCCTTGAGTTCGGCGCCGGTCCGCAGCGACTTGGGGGTCAGCACCGGAAGTTCGGCGTCGTCCGGGAACATCTCGGCAATATCGTGGTCATGCAGCCGTGCCAGCAGCGCCTTGCCGACGGCGCAGAGGGAAACCGGCATCTTGTCGCCGATGTTGGACGTCAGGCGCACGGCGGGATGGCCCTCATAGCGGGCCAGGTAGATGACGTTGGTTCCGTCCAGCATGGCGATGCGGACTGTTTCGCCGGAAAGCGTCGGAGCCTGCTCACAGAAACGGTAGAACTCCTGGACCTCGTCAAGGCGGCTGAGGTAGGCCGCGCCGAGCTCGACCAATTTGCGCCCCAGGGTGAACTCCGCACCCTGGCGGTTGATGAGCCGGGCCTCTTCAAGGGCAAGCAGGAGGTTCGATGTGGAGGATTTCGGAATTCCCAACTCCCGCGCGAGGTCACTCAGCGTGAGCCGTCCGGTCGCAGACGCAGCCAGGGCCTCCAACACGGCGGCGGCGCGGGTGACCGCCGGAGCCGGCGAGGCACTTCCCAGTCCATCAGAGGTTCGGGGAGCTCGGGAATCGGCCATGATTCTCCTTCAGGTATCGCGTGTGTGTCGCAGGCGCCGTTCGAACGGCTGTTCATTCAGCTGAACAGTAACCATCATAATGTCTGGAGTCGCCAATCTCCCACAGCGGCCTGCCCCGAGCGCAGGTTGTTGCCGGCCCGGAGTCAGCCGAYGGCCACAACGGGGTTCGTGAGCTCCCCGATTCCTTCGACGCGGCAGGTGACAGTGTCGCCGGGGTGGATGCGTGCACACTCGGCAGGGAAGCCCGTGAGCACCAAATCGCCGGGGTGAAGCGTCATGAACGACGTCAGGTAAACCAGGATTTCCGCCACGCCCCAGCCCAGATCGGCCGAGCTCGCCGCCTTGAGCTCCGTGCCGTTGTGGGTGATCCCGATGGCCAAGTTGGCGCCGTCAAGCCCCGTAACGATCCACGGCCCTGCCGGAGTGAACGTGTCCTGGCTCTTGGCGCTGATCCAGAGATCGTCCGTCTTCTGCAGGTCCCTGGCCGAGACGTCGTTTCCGATCGTGAACCCCAGGACCGCCGTCAGTGCGTTGTCCAGCGTCAGTCCGCGGGCCCTGCTCCCGACGACTACCGTGAGTTCAGCCTCCGGGTCAACATGGCCCACGTCTGGACCCAGTTCTATGGCGTCTCCCGGCCCCACCACACTGGTTGCTGCCTTGTGGAAGGCCTGGGGAGGCAAAGCCCGGCCCGCAGGCCCGGTGTTGTGGGCCATGCCCAGGACATTGGCCGGGGCGCTTGGCGCCAGGAAGGTGAACGTGCTTTCGTCGGCCGTGTCGCCGTTTTCCCACCCCGTGCGGGGGGAACTACCGGCGTTCGCCAAGGAACCGGGGAACGGCGAGTCCACAACTGTCCACACCCGGCCTGCTTCACTGTCGAAGGCCGGGGCATCGTTGGCGACGAAGAAGTGCTCGGCGTCAGAGACGGGGGCAAGGGGGCGGACCCGGGCGATTCGGCGGGCACTCGTGTCGTTCATGAAAACATCCTAGGTGGCGGCCACGGACCGGCACGGAATGTGTCGGTGCGGGCGCCGTCCGCCCCGGCCCCAGGCCCGGGCCGGGCCGTCGAATGTCCGTCAATTACGCCATCGAATGGTCATTTCGGCGCGTCGGAATCAGCCCCGCCTGTTTCACATTTCCCAGTGTTCACGGTATATTCATATCAAGCCTTCCACCGCGGCATCCCCCAATAGTCGCGGTGGAAGGCTTTTCCAATGCCTGCGTAAATGCCCGGCGTTTCAGACCCGCCGTCCCCCTGCTACGCCGCGTCCGCTATGGCCTCCCGGAGCCGCCAGCCGCCACCCAGTCCGTCACGGATGATTTCCATCGTGGTGAGGGCGGAACCCGAGTTGCGGCCCAGCCTCGCCTGGACCTGCCAGACCTCGACGTCGACGCGGCTCAGCCCCTTGGGCATCCGCCGCTCCGCCTCCCACCAACTGACCCGCTCGAACCAGCGGACCGGCTCCGCGCCGACAATCCATTCGCGGCCGCCGCGGACCACCGCCTGGGGCCTGCCATCCGGGCCCGATTTCACCATGACGTGTTCCATGCCAGCCACGGTAGGCCGGGGCACCGACAATATCCGCGGCGCAGTCCGCCGCGCACAAATAGCCCCGCCGTGCGGCCTTCAGGCATGCACTGACGGGGTTCCATGGCAAAACTCTTTGGGGGCACGGGCCGAAGGGTAAGTGGCTGGCACCTCCCGGCAGGCTGGCTCCAGTTCATGGGGGGACACAGGAGCCAGCCTCGGGGAATCGGCACATCGCTGGGATGCACCGTGTGGGACTGTCAGCGAATGACATTGCCACGTCCGAGGTAAAGGTATGGGCGGGACCTTTACTATTCCTTGGAGATATGGCGTCGTTCCTGCCGGCCTGAAACGAAGGGGGCAGAAGAGGCGCCGCTCGCCGCCGTGATTAACAGCCGTTTGTGCCTTACGTCACTGCCACGCGAACGACTTTCTTCACCGATCGGTTTCGCGCCACTCCGATGGTTATAATCGATCTGCCTCCCGCTGGGGGCGCTGTGGATTCAATACTTTGGAGGCTGATGTGGACGAGAGTTTGGCGCGTGTTTGGGTTGCTTCCGCAGACAGTGAGTCCGCGGACTTTGCAGCGGATCAAGCGCGAATGGACCTACACGATGCAATGACCGAGGCCCTGGATGGCGGCGCCGATCCGCAGAGTGTCTGGGCCGCTTCCAATGCCACTGACTCTGACATGATGCGCGACCAACAAGATGCGGATCTGCCCGAGTTGGCATAGTTGAGAGGCGTCGGCGGTCGCAGCCGGGATACGACCGCTGACGCCTTGAAGCCGTCCTGGTCCCTGCCTGGTTTTAGAACTTAATGATTTCCGTCATGGGCTAATAATAATGCTCCGGTCTTCAAAGCCCGAGGCGGTTTCAGGGCGGTTTGGTTCCTGCAGGCCATGTGTGGCGGCTGTAACTTTACGGATGACACCGAAATAGTGCGGACGAACTCTGCGGAACCCGACACGCCCGAGACCACGCAAAAGCCCCGCTGTTCCGGGGATTTCCAGAACAACGGGGCTGCGTAACTTGGTGGGTCCTACCGGGATCGAACCGATGACATCCACGGTGTAAACGTGGCGCTCTACCAGCTGAGCTAAAGACCCAAACCGCTGTTTTCACGCTTCCGCGCTTCAACCAACGAACAGTTACTGTACCGGATGAACCCGGCGGAACGCCAATCGGGCCAAGGCTCCCCCGCCCCGTTCACAGCGGGGGCAGTTCGGCGGCGAGCCACGTGAGCGCCTCGCTGACGCCGGCGTCGAGCTTGACGGTGGCAAGCCCGTCCCCGCGGGTCTGGCCACGGTTGATGATGACCACGGGCTTTCCGTGTTTGGCGGCGTGCCGGGCAAACCGCAGGCCGCTCATGACCGTCAGCGAGGAGCCTGCCACCAGGAGGGCACCTGCCTCATCCACCATGGCGTAGGAGCGCTCCACCCGGTCCTTGGGGACGTTTTCTCCGAAGTAGACGAAATCTGGCTTCAGCGTTCCGCCGCAGGCCGGGCACTGGGCCACGACAAAACTCTCAATCAGGGCGGCGTCCTCGACCGTGGCGTCGGCGTCGGGGGCCATTTCAACCACCCCGGCGGCGAGGGCACGTTCCAGGAAACCCGGATTGAGTTCCTCCAGCACGCCCGCCAGCAGCTTCCGGCTGTAGCGGCGGTGGCAGGAGAGGCAGACCACCTGGTCGAACCGGCCGTGGAGGTCCACCACGTTGACGCTCCCGGCGTCCTCGTGGAGCCGGTCCACGTTCTGGGTGATGAGGCCGGTGAGCAGCCCGCGGTTCTCCAGCCGGGCGACGGCGGCGTGGCCCTCATTGGGGTCGGCCCGGCGAAGGTGGGACCAGCCGATGTGGTTGCGGGCCCAGTAGCGGCGCCGGTTGTCCGCGGCGCCGATGAATTCCTGGTAGGTCATCGGCGCCCGGGGCGCGGCACCCGGTCCGCGGTAGTCCGGAATGCCGGAATCAGTGCTCAGCCCGGCACCGGTCAGCAGCGCAAAGCGTTCTCCCGCGAGAATGCCGTGGATATCCTGCAGGACCTCAAGTTCGCCACGGGCGGGCTCGCCGGCGGCGACCGGGGGCAGGCTGGCGAACCCCGTCATTCCGATCCCGGGCCGCCTCGTCCTCACCGCGTCAATTCCCGCCGAGTCCCGCCAGGGCGGCGCGGTACTCGGTGAAGTCCCGGGCCTGGCCGCGGGGATTCACCACGACGTAACGCACGGTTCCGCCGGCGTCGATGATGAACGTTCCCCGCTTCGCCATCCCGCTTTCGGCGTCGAACACGCCGTATTGCCGGGCGACGGCGCCATGCGGCCAGAAGTCCGCCAGCAGGTCGAAGGAGTAGCCTTCCTTCTCCGCGTAGGCCCTCTGGGCGAATTTGCTGTCCACCGAGATCCCCAGCACGGCGGCGTCGGCATCCTCGAGCAGCGCCAGGTTGTCCCGGATTTCGCACAACTCCCCCGTGCAGATGCCGGAAAAAGCGAACGGGAAGAACACCAGTACGACGTTCCGGCCCCGGAGTTCCGAGAGCGTCACGGGTTCGCCGAACTGGTTCACCAATTCGAAGTCGGGAGCGGCCTCGCCGACGGCGGGCACAGCCGGCGCCTCAAGCAGCGGATCCCCGATGACGCCGGCGCCCGTTTGGGTCACTTGTTCTTCCGCGTGACCAGACGGGTGGCGCTCCAGTCCTTGGAGACGCCCGCGGAGGTGGTGTAGTGCAGGCCGGCCGTAGGCGCAGCGTCCTGGATGTCAGCCGGCGAAACGTAGCCAACCCGGCCGGACTTGGGGGTCAGCACCCACACAACGCCGCCCTCGGTCAGGGTGGTGCGCGAGCCGACCAGGGTGTCAACGAGGTCGCCGTCGTCGGACCGCCACCAAAGAATCACGGCGTCGACGACTTCGTGGTCGTCCTCATCGAAGAGTTCCGAGCCGGTGAGATCTTCGATATCGTCGCGCAAGTCGAAGTCGACGTCATCGTCATAACCGAATTCCTGGATCAGGTCTCCGGTTTTGAAACCCAGTTTTTCCGCCACATTTACCGAAGTGGCGGCGTCGGCCTCGCTCACGTGTTGCTCCTATGCTTGGTGTTTTCAACAGCTCTAGTGATTTCCATTACTCCAAGCCAACACCCTTTGCGCCTGCGCTTCAAGCTGTTGGCCCCGCGATCCGCCATATTCTGCGTCACACACGGCGATACAAGCACCGCCTGGCGGCACTTCGTCACACAACCAGTATGCCGGTCAAATACGACGGTGCACCCACACGACAGCTACGCATCCCCGAGCTGTCAGAGCTAGAGTGGCTGATGACGACTACGCCCGCGAGGGCGAATGCCCCGCCGACGCAGGCGGGAATAGTTGTGATTGGACCTTGCCCGGCGCACATGACCGGGCAGTTGTAACCGATATGTCGCACACGTCGCGTTCACGCCAGGCAGTTACCCTGCCGGAGCTGAGGGTGCCGATGAATGCGCTCAAAGAGAGGTTGGACGTGGCTGCAGGAGAAGAGACCTCCCATATCCTCAGCGGGTTGACTAACCAGCTGCCTGATCGTGATCCGGAAGAGACCGCCGAATGGCTGGAGTCCCTGGATACCCTGATTCAGGAACAGGGCACCGAGCGTGCCCAGTACATAATGCGCAGCCTGCTCCAGCGGGCCGGCGCGCAGAGCGTTGGTGTGCCGATGGTCACCACCACGGACTACGTCAACACGATCCCGGTGGACCAGGAAGCGGAGTTCCCGGGCGACGAGGAAATCGAGCGTAAGTACCGGGCATGGCTGCGGTGGAACGCCGCCGTCATGGTGCACCGGGCGCAGCGGGCGGACATCGGCGTCGGCGGGCACATCTCCACCTACGCCGGAGCAGCGACCCTCTATGAGGTCGGGTTCAACCACTTCTTCCGCGGCAAGGACCACCCCGGCGGCGGAGACCAGGTCTTCTTCCAGGGCCACGCCTCCCCCGGCATGTACGCCCGCGCCTTCATGGAAGGCCGCCTGACCGAGGAGGACATGGACGGGTTCCGGCAGGAAAAGTCCAAGGAAGGCCACGCCCTCTCTTCCTACCCGCACCCGCGCCTTATGCCGGAGTTCTGGGAATTCCCCACGGTCTCGATGGGCATCGGCCCCATGAACGCGATCTACCAGGCCCAGTCCAACAGGTACTTGGCCAACCGCGGCATCAAGGACACGACCGACCAGCAGGTGTGGGCGTTCCTGGGCGACGGCGAAATGGACGAGCCCGAGTCCCGCGGCCTGCTCCAGCTCGCCGCGAACGACAAGCTCGACAACCTGAACTTCGTGATCAACTGCAACCTCCAGCGCCTCGACGGGCCGGTCCGGGGCAACGGCAAGATCATGCAGGAACTCGAAGCGTTCTTCCGCGGCGCGGGCTGGAACGTCATCAAGGTCGTCTGGGGCCGGGAGTGGGATGACCTCCTGGCCAAGGACGAGGACGGCTCGCTCGTGAAGATCATGAACGAGACCGTCGACGGCGACTACCAGACGTACAAGGCCGAGTCCGGCGCGTTCGTCCGCGAGCACTTCTTCGGGCAGACCCCGCAGACCAAGGAAATGGTCCAGGACCTCACCGACGACCAGATCTGGAACCTCAAGCGCGGCGGCCACGACTACAACAAGGTCTACGCCGCGTACAAGGCCGCGACCGAGTTCAAGGGCAAGCCCACGGTCATCCTGGCGCACACGGTCAAGGGCTACGGCCTGGGCACCCACTTCGAGGGCCGCAACGCGACCCACCAGATGAAGAAGCTCACGCTCGCGGACCTGAAGGCCTTCCGCGACCACCTGCGCATCCCGATCACGGACGACCAGCTCGAAGCGGACCTCTACCGGCCCCCGTACTACCACCCCGGCCCGGATGCCCCTGAGATCAAGTACCTCATGGAACGCCGCCGCGCCCTGGGCGGCTTCGTCCCCGAACGCCGCTCCAAGCACACCGACGTCACCCTCCCGGAGGACAAGGTCTACGAAGTCGCCAACCGCGGCTCCGGCAAGCAGCTGGCCGCCACCACCATGGCCTTCGTGCGGCTCCTCAAGGACCTCATGCGGGACAAGGAGTTCGGCAACAGGATCGTCCCGATCATCCCGGACGAGGCACGCACGTTCGGCATGGATGCGTTCTTCCCGACGGCGAAGATCTACAACCCGAACGGCCAGAACTACCTGTCTGTGGACCGCGAGCTCGTCCTGGCGTACAAGGAGTCCATCTCCGGCCAGATCGTGCACGCCGGCATCAACGAGGCCGGTTCGGTGGCGGCCTTCACGGCCGCTGGCACGTCCTACGCCACGCACGGCGAACCGCTGATCCCGATTTACGTCTTCTACTCGATGTTCGGTTTCCAGCGCACGGGTGACTCCTTCTGGGCTGCAGCGGACCAGATGACCCGCGGGTTCATCATCGGCGCCACCGCCGGCCGCACCACCCTGACCGGTGAGGGCCTGCAGCACGCCGACGGCCACTCCCCGATCCTGGCCGCGACCAACCCGGCAGTGGTCACCTACGACCCCGCCTATGGCTATGAGATCGGCGTCATCATGCGCGACGGCCTCAACCGCATGTATGGTCCGGGCCCGGCGGACAACGACCCGTCGCGGAACGTGATGTACTACATCACCGTCTACAACGAGCCGATTTCGCAGCCCGCCGCACCGGCGGAAATCGACGTCGAGGGCATCATCAAGGGCATCTACCTGCTGGCGCCGGCCAAGATTGACGGCCCGCGCACGCAGATCCTCGCCTCCGGCGTGTCCGTCCCCTGGGCCCTCGAAGCCCAGCGGGTGCTCGCCGAGGACTGGGGCGTCTCCGCCGATGTCTGGTCCGTGACGTCCTGGAGCGAACTGCGCCGCGACGCCATGGCCGCCGAGGAAGAAGCCTTCCTGAACCCGGGCCAGCCCGCCCGCGTGCCGTTCGTGACCGAGCAGCTCGCCGGCGCGACCGGTCCGATCGTGGCGGTCACCGACTACATGAAGGCCGTGCCGGACCAGATCCGCCAGTTCCTCCCGAACGAGTTCGCCTCGCTCGGGGCCGACGGCTTCGGCTTCTCGGACACCCGTGCCGCTGCGCGCCGCTTCTTCAAGAACGACATCCACTCCGTGGTTGTCCGTTCCCTGCAGATGCTCGCCCGCCGTGGCGAGGTGGATGCCCAGGCTCCGGCCCAGGCCATCGAGAAGTACCGCCTACACAACGTCAACGCCGGCACCACCGGCAACGCGGGCGGCGACTCCTAAGTCCAGTCCAGCCCGTATGACGGCGGTCCCCACCGGAAGGCGGGGGCCGCCGTCGTCGTTTTAGTCCCGGCTGCCGGCCGGTACGCATACCGGTCCGGCCGGCCGACGGCGTTCGGATCCGGCGCTGTGACCCAGCACTGTGACCCAGCACTCCGTGCCTTGTAGCCTTTGCACAAATGGAGCTTGGACGGCAGGCACCGTATGCTCGATGCATGTCCGAGCCGATCACCACTCCCGCAAAAAGCAAGCCCTCCTCACGGGCCATGCCCCCGGAGAAGGTCGAGACCCTCAAAAAGCTTCGGGCGAGCGTCGGCCAGCTCTCCACAACGACACTGCGCCAGCTGGAAAAATCCCTGCCGTGGTACAGCCGGCTGAACTCCGATGAACGCTCGGCCCTGGGCATGGTGGCCCAGAACGGAATCGCCGCCTTCGTCACCTGGTACGAGCGCCCCAGCTCCCCCTCGTGGATCCTGTCCGACGTTTTCGGCACCGCGCCCACCGAACTCACCCGCTCCATCAGCCTGCAGAAAGCCCTCCAGCTGATCCGGATCGTCGTGGAAGTGGTCGAGGACCAAGTGCCCGTAATCGCCCCGGAGGCGGACCAGGGCGCACTGCGGGAAGCGGTGCTGCGGTACTCCCGCGAGGTTGCCTTCGCCGCCGCCGATGTCTACGCCCGCGCCGCCGAATCCCGCGGATCGTGGGATACCCGGCTGGAAGCCCTCATCGTGGACGCCATCCTGCGCGGCGAAAACACCGATGCCCTGCGGTCCCGGATCGCCGCGCTGGGCTGGAAGGCACAGGAGCGGTTCACCGTGATGGTGGGCAATTCCCCGTCCGAACCGAGCGCCAGCTACGTCAGCGAACTGCGCCGCACCGCCGGGCGTTTCGCCGAAGACGCCCTCGTCGGAATCCAGGGCGACCGGCTCATCCTCATCCTCGGTGGGGTCCACGACCGCGAGACCGCCTACCTGAAGCTCGCCGAACTCTTCGCTCCGGGGCCGGTGGTCTACGGCGCCGAAGCGGGTTCCCTGCTGGAGGCCAGCGGCTCGGCCCAGTCCGCGTTCGCGGGGCTGACCGCTGCCCGTGCGTGGCCCGCCGCGCCGCGCCCCGTGGCGGCGGACGACCTCCTGCCGGAGCGCGTGATCTCCGGGGACGACGCCGCCCGGCGCTCCCTGGTCAAGAACATCTACCGGCCTCTGCTGGCTGCGTCCAACGGCCTGGTGGAGACCCTCGGCACCTACCTCGAACTGGGCCATTCGCTGGAGGCCACGGCCCGTGAACTCTTCGTACACGCCAACACCGTGCGGTACCGGCTCAAACGCGTCTGTGACGTCACGGGCTGGGATCCGCTGTTGCCGCGGGAGGCCTTTGTGCTCCAGACAGCCCTCGTCGTGGGCCGGCTTGCGGCCCCTCCGAAGCCCGCGACCGAACGGCAGCCGTCGCGTAACAACCCCTGATCAGTTGTAGACTTCCTACAAAGTGACCCGATGAGCTTGGTGCATGAATGCACCGATAATCACGCCGTAGTTTGGAAAGCTGGATACGTGCTTGCAATCGTCTGCCCTGGACAGGGCTCCCAGACCCCTGGTTTTCTGGCCCCCTGGCTGGAACTGCCGCCCGTCGCAGGCCAACTGGCCTCCCTCAGCGAAATCGCAGGTATCGATCTCACCGCCCACGGCACCACCTCGGACGAAGAGACCATCAAGAACACCGCCGTTGCGCAGCCCCTGATCGTCGCCGCCGGGCTGGTGGCCGCGAAGTCCCTGTTCGACGTCGAACTCGGCACCCTGCCGGTGATCCTCGCCGGCCACTCCGTCGGCGAAATCACGGCGTCCGCCCTGGCCGGCGTGCTGACTGAAACCGAAGCCATGACGTTCGTCCGCGAACGCGCCAACGGCATGGCAGCCGCCGCTGCCGCAACTCCCACCGGCATGAGCGCCGTGGTGGGCGGCGACCCGGCCGAGGTCCTGGCCGCGATCGAGGCCTGCGGCGCCACGGCCGCCAACGTCAACGGCGCCGGCCAGACCGTCGCCGCCGGAACGCTGGACCAGCTCAAGGCCCTCGCCGAGAACCCGCCGGCCAAGGCCCGGGTCATCCCGCTGAAGGTCGCCGGCGCATTCCACACCTCGCACATGTCCCCCGCGGTCGCCGCGCTGCAGGCCCTCCGGCCCACGCTGCACCCGCGGAACCCGCAGGTCCCGCTGCTCTCCAACTTCGACGGCGCCGAAGTCACCGACGGTGCCGCCGCCGTCGAAAGCCTGATCGCCCAGGTGTCCCGCCCGGTCCGCTGGGACCTCTGCATGGAAACCCTCGTGAAGCGCGGCGTGACCGGCGTGATTGAACTGGCACCCGCCGGGACGCTTGCCGGACTCGCCAAGCGCGGCATGCCGGGGGTAAGGACCGTCACCGTCAAGACCCCGGACGATCTGTCCGCTGCCCTGGCCCTATTCGCAGAACTGGAAGGACAGGCATGAGCGTTCCCACCTTGAAGCAGGCGCCCCTGCAGGAGAACACCCGCATCATGGGCGTCGGCGCTTACCGGCCCGACGTGATCGTCACCAACGATGACGTCTGCCAGTGGATCGATTCCTCCGACGAGTGGATCCGCCAGCGCACCGGCATCATCACCCGGCACCGCGCCCCCGCCGACGTCAGCGTGATCGACATGGCCGAGGGCGCCGCCCGCGAGGCCTTGCAGAAGGCCGGCATCGAGGCTTCCCAGCTCGGCGCCGTCATCGTCTCGACCGTGACCCACCCGTACGCGACGCCGTCCGCCGCGGCTAGCCTCGCCGACCGCCTGGGCGCAACGCCGGCCCCCGCGTTCGATATCTCCGCCGCGTGCGCCGGCTACTGCTACGGCATCGCCCAGGCCGACGCGCTGGTCCGCTCCGGCACGGCCGACTACGTCCTGGTGGTCGGTGCGGAGAAGCTCTCCGACGTCATCGACAACACCGAGCGCACCATCTCCTTCCTCCTCGGCGACGGCGCCGGCGCCGTGGTGATCGGCCCCTCCGACACCCCGGGCATCGGCCCGTCGGTGTGGGGCTCGGACGGCAGCAAGTGGGACGCGATCGGCATGACCCACTCCATGCTGGACCTCCGCGAGCTCGCCACGGCCGGCAAGCAGGGCGCCGCGCTGAGCGCCGGAGAAGCCACCGACGTGGCCTCCTGGCCGACGCTCCGCCAGGACGGCCAGACGGTCTTCCGCTGGGCAGTCTGGGAGATGGCCAAGGTGGCCCAGCAGGCCCTCGACGCCGCCGGCATCACCTCCGACGACCTCGCGGCCTTCATCCCGCACCAGGCGAACATGCGCATCATCGACGAGATGGCCAAGAAGCTAAAACTCCCGGAGAACGTCATCATCGCGCGGGACATCGCCGACGCCGGCAACACCTCCGCCGCCTCCATCCCCCTGGCCACCCACCGCCTGCTGCTGGAAAACCCGCAGCTCAGCGGCGGGCTGGCACTGCAGATCGGCTTCGGTGCCGGGCTGGTCTTCGGTGCCCAAGTGATCGTGCTTCCGTAGGCGTTCCCGCTTTCCGTTTTCCCCGTCTTTCCCCGTCTTCAAATCACACAGCAAGCCGAAGCCTCGGTTTGAATCATTACCGCCCGTGGGCTGCCGGCACACCGGC
>NZ_JBFRDB010000019.1:67138-68864 GCF_052113365.1 Arthrobacter sp. YAF17
CCCACGGCACCAACAAGAAAAGGAGCCACCAATGGCTAGCAACGAAGAGATCCTGGCCGGCCTGGCTGAAATCGTCAACGAAGAGACCGGCCTGGCCACCGAGGCTGTCGAAATGGACAAGTCCTTCACCGAGGACCTGGACATCGACTCCATCTCGATGATGACGATCGTCGTCAACGCCGAAGAGAAGTTCGGCGTGCGCATCCCGGACGAAGAGGTCAAGAACCTCAAGACCGTCGGCGACGCCGTCAGCTTCATCGCGAACGCACAGGCCTAATTTCGGCCCCGGCCGGTCCGGGGGCGCAACTGCACCCCCGGACCGCGCCATTTGCAGCACCCTCCACTGCACCACCCCAGAGATTTTCAAACGCAGGCCCCGGCAGCCTTCCCCAGGTCCCGGACACGGCAGGCGCACCGACAGAGAGTGATCCCATGGCACGCAAAGTAGTCATTACCGGTCTGGGTGCCACCACACCCATCGGCGGCGATGTCCCCACGATGTGGAAGAACGCGCTGAAGGGCGTCTCCGGCGCGCACACGCTCGAGGACGACTGGGTGGCCAAGTACGAACTGCCGGTCCACTTCGCCGCACGCGCCACCACCGCCGCGACCGAGGTCCTGAGCCGGGTCGAAGCCAAGCGCATGGACCCCTCCACGCAGTTCGCCGTGGTCGCCTCCCGCGAGGCCTGGGCCGACGCCGGCATCACCGAAATCGACCACGACCGGCTGGCTGTGGCCTTCGCCACCGGCATCGGCGGCGTCTGGACGCTCCTGGACGCGTGGGACACCCTGCGTGAAAAGGGCCCGCGCCGTGTCCTGCCGATGACCGTGCCCATGTTGATGCCCAACGGCCCGGCCGCGGCGGTAAGCCTCGACCTCGGCGCCCGCGCCGGCGCCCACACCCCCGTCTCCGCCTGCGCGTCCGGCACCGAAGCCGTTCACATGGGCCTGGACCTGATCCGCTCCGGCAAGGCCGACGTCGTGGTCTGCGGCGGCGCCGAAGCCGCCATCCACCCGATGCCGATCGCCGCGTTCGCCTCGATGCAGGCACTCTCGCGCCGCAACGACGATCCCGAGCACGCCTCGCGCCCCTACGACCGTGACCGCGACGGCTTCGTCATGGGCGAAGGCGCCGGGGCCCTGGTGCTCGAAGCCGAGGAACACGCCCTGGCCCGCGGCGCCCGGATCTACGCCGAACTGGCCGGCACCTCGGTCACCGCCGACGCGTACCACATCACGGCCCCGGACCCCGAGGGCCTCGGCGCCACCCGCGCGCTGAAGGCCGCCATGTTCGACGGCCGGATCCAGCCGGAGGACGTGGTGCACGTCAACGCGCACGCCACCTCCACCCCGGTGGGCGACAAGCCCGAGTACGCGGCCCTCAAGGCCGCCCTGGGCAAGCAACTGGACAGCGTCGCGGTGTCGGCCACCAAGTCGCAGATGGGGCACCTGCTGGGCGCCTCCGGTGCGGTGGAAGCCGTACTGACCGTGATGGCCATCTACGACCGCAAGGCGCCGGTGACCATCAACCTTGAGAACCAGGATCCGGAGATCCCGCTCGACGTCGTCACGACCGCCCGCGACCTGCCGTCGGGCAGCATCGCGGCGCTGAGCAACTCCTTCGGCTTCGGCGGCCACAACGCCGTGATCGCGGTCCGCAGCATCTAGTTCCGGCTGCCCGCAGCACACCGAGTCTCCAGTTGGCGGCAATGTTCCTCGTGAACAT
>NZ_JBFRDB010000020.1:0-66970 GCF_052113365.1 Arthrobacter sp. YAF17
GCGCTACGGGAATCCGCGTAGCGCTGGTCCGTTGGCGCGTCGTCAGCCGGAACCGGAGCGGTGCCTACGGTGCCGGCGGGGCTGTGGCGGTTGGAGCGGCCGACGGAGTGACAGGCGCCGGCCCGGTGGCCGTTCCCGCGGACTGCGTGGGCTGCGGTCCGGCCGGGCCCGTCCCTGCTGGCGCCGTGGCAGTGGAGGTAGCTGCTGGCGCCGTACCCGCCACACCAGGCGTGGCCCCGGAGGTGGCACCCGGAGTGGCCCCGGGCGTTGGACCCGGCGTGGCAGGGGGTGCGGTCGAAGGACCTGGCGAACTGCCCGTCGTGGCGGGGGCCGTGCCGGTGGAACCGCCCGGGGTGGCGCTGGGGTCGCTCCTGATGACCTCCATGATTTGCAGCTTGAAGGCGTCCAGGCGCCCCTGGATCTCCGAGAGCGGCACGTTCCGCAGGTTCCGCCCGTACTCCGCGATCTGCTGCCACAGCGCGTTGAGCCTGGTCATACCGTCGGCGCTCAACGGTCCGTCCAGCGTGAGGACCAGTTGGCTCGCCAGGGCGTACGTCAGGCACCGCGCGCAGTTGTAGTTCGCGGCCGCCGAGAGGTTTTCCGGGACGATCACGTCGGTCTGCCCCACGATCAGCACCACCTGGAAACCGACCGCGACGGCGGCGCAGTCCGCGCAGCTGGCGAAGGCGTAGGCCTCGTTGCGGGTGGTGACGTCCCCGCCGTCGTCGGCCCAGACAAGCGCGAAGGCGACGTCGTAGACAACGGAACCGTCCGTGGTGTTGACGGCGAGCGACTGGTTGCCGTCCTCCTCGGGTGCGGCCGGCCGGTCGAAGGGGAACACCCACGACGGCGGCGCCGCATTCCCGGCCCCGGCCGTCCCGGCGTTCCGCGGCACCAGGACCATGCTGAGCTGCGGCTGCTCACGGGTGGGCTTCTGGGCGCCGGCGGGCCAGAGCGCGACGGTTCGCCCTGACTGGCCCTCCCTCATGCCTGTGGTTGCGCCGGCTGGGAAGACGGCGGTGGTGGCGTCGGCCAGGGTGCCCCGCTCGTAGGGCTGGACGGGGCGGTAGGTTTCGGCGCCGGGCCACCAGGCCCAGGCGAGTCCTGCCACCACGGACGCGATCACTGCGAGGGCCGTCCCGCGCTGGAGCGCCTTGCCGCGGGTCTTCTGCCAGAGGCCGGTGATGATTTGCCGTCCCAGGCGGAACAGGATGTAGAAGATGCCAACCACGGGAAGCGCGACGGCGGCAATCGCCAGGATCCGCACTGCGGCGTCGACCATGTCCCCGCTGCCGAAGCTGTGGTTGAACATGGCGTACTGCTTCTGCGCGCTGTCCCACGCCGTGCCGAGGAGCCGCGGCAGGGACAGCACCATGAGGACAAGGCTGAAGAGGAGCAGCGGAACGGTGATGAGCACCCAGGCAGTGACCACGGCGCGGGCCCACGGCTTGAGGACCTGCGCCTCGGGGTCAGTCCGGCGCCACGGCAGGAGCCCCAGCAGGGTGGGTTTGATCCGCTGGAACAGGTCGGGAACCCCGGTGGCGTCGGCGAGGATGTGGTAGCCGTCGAAGCGGACCAGCGGCAGGAGCTGCCGGACCATCTGCAGCACCTGGGTGACGACGACGAGCAGCAGCGCATCGAAGCCGGTTGCCCACCAGATGCCCATGATGGCGACGGCGACGATCGCGTTAAAGTACAGGCCGCCGAGGTCGGTCCGGATGCGTCCGGCGCGGCCCAGCCGGTAGGAATCGGTGACGTCGGTGAAGAACGCGGGCCAGATCAGGTACAGGCCGGTGCCCATCGCGCCGGGGGTTGCTCCGCCGCGCCGGGCTGCCGCAGCGTGCCCGAATTCGTGGAACCCAGCGGACAACACGGTCACCACCAGTATCAGCAGCACGAGGCCCGGATTGGCGAACGCTTCATGCGTGGCCGAGGCCAGGCCCTTGACCATCAGCACCCACCAGCAGCTGGCGAGGAACGCCGCGGTGACCAGGACTACGATCAGCGGGTTGAAGAGCACGGCAAAGGGGGCGGTGATGCGGCGTGTGCGTTCCGGGTCCGTGACGGTGTAGCGGAACTTCATTCCGAGCAGCGGGTCGGCCTTGCGGACCTCCGGCTGTGAGCCGTCGGCGAGCTGCAGCAGGCCCAGCGGCAGCAATTGTGAGTCGATCAGCGTCCGGATGTTCTCGGCAGTGACCAGCCGGCCGAATCCGGTGCTGGCGCGGCTGGCGATTTCTTCGACGCCGCGCGTGCCGTCGATCGCTTCGAGCACCAGATAGAGCAGCGGCGTCAGTTGGAGGGTCTGGCCGTCGGCGCGGCGGACCAGGGAGGGCGCCTCGCGGTAGCCGGAACCCTTGGTCTCGCCGAGGAGCTGGACGCCGTCGGCCCGGACCGGGACCGGCAGGGTGCCGGCAGCCGGCGCAGGGGAAGCTTGCACAGATGAAGCTAGCGCCGGGGAATCAGGCGCAGAGGAAACCGGCGGGCCGTCCGGGTTGGACGGCCCGCCGAGGGGAGTGCTCATCCGGGGAACTACTGCCGGAGGTCGGACTGCTGGTCGGCCGTAGCCGTGGCTTCGCCCGTGATGTTCTGGTTGATGATGGCATCCTGCTGCGAGACGGCGAAGGCGTTGCTGTCGATGGAGCCGATGTTGGCGGCGACGGCGGCGTCGATCGGGGCGGCGACGTTGGCGTTGGCGGCCACGGCACCGTTGATCGGGGCGGCGATGTCGGCAGCGGCGTCCAGGTCCACGTTGACGTTGAGCAGGTTGGAGTTGAGGGCTCCGGCGACGTCGGTGGGCAGGGCACTTTCCTCGGCCGTGACATCCGTGGCGCCCGTGTCGGTGCCGTCGGTGCTGCCAGTGTCCTGCTCGATCGTGCTGTCCTGCGCGGACTCTGCGGTGGCATCGGCGTCGATGCCCTGGTTGATGATGACGCCCTGATCGGACAGCGCCTGGGCGTCGGAACCGAAGGACAGGATGTTCGCGGAGGCCGCAGCGTCGATTGGGGCCGCGACGTTGGCGTTGGCCGCGATGGCGAGGTCGATCGGTGCGGCGGCGTTGATGCCGAGGTCCAGGTCTGCGTTGAGGTCCAGGATGGAGGCCACCTCCTTGTCCGGTAGTGCAGTGCCTGCCTCCGCCATCAGTTCAGCGTCGCTCAGCGGGGTCAATCCCTGTTCAGTGCTCATGAATAGCTCCAGTTCCGGCACAGTTTCTGCTGCCCCCAGTGAGCAGTTTCCAGACCGATGTGCCTCATGCTGGTCAATAGTAAGCATGGTTAGCATCTATCCGGTAGGCGACTCCCGAAAATCCGTGACGATGCCGCCAACGATTGCTCCGCAACTGCCCTAATGCGGCCTCAAGAGGGCAGTTACGGAGCAACGGATCACCCCGTTGGACGCGAATGGGCGACGGGCCGCCGTCGAGCCCGGGTTGGTTCCCCCGTTGGACGCGAATGGGCGACGGGCCGGCGTCGAGCGTGGTTGGCCCGACCGCTGGACGCGAATGGCCGCTATGAGGCGTCTCATAGCGGCCACTCGTGGCGAATCGGCGATGGCGTGGCGCCGCCACAGTGACGGCCCGGCAAGGCACACCCTGACCCGTCGATTGCTCCGTAACGGCCCTCATGCGGTCCCAAAAGGGCGGGTACGGAGCAACCGATGAGGGGAACGCTACTTAACCCCGGCCCCCGGAAGGAGGTCCGTGGCGCCCAGGGAATCGGCGACGAAGGCGTAGTCCCAGGCGCGTTCCTTCCACTGCACGTAGCGGCCCGAGGCGCCGCCGTGGCCGCCTTCCATCTCGATCTTCATCACGATCGGCTCGCTGCCGGTATTGAGTTCGCGCAGCCGTTGAACCCATTTGGCGGGCTCCACGTAAAGCACCCGCGTGTCATTAAACGAGGTGACCGCAGCGATCTTGGGGTACGCCACTGCCCGGACGTTTTCGTACGGCGTGTAGGACTTCATGTACTCGTACACGGAGCTGTCGGTGATCGGGTTGCCCCATTCCTCCCACTCCAGCGCGGAGAGCGGCAGTTCGGGATCCAGGATGGTGGTCAGGGCATCCACGAACGGCACGGCCGCCACGATCGCCGCGTACTTTTCCGGGGCCAGGTTGGCGACGGCGCCCATCAGCAGCCCGCCGGCCGATCCTCCCATGGCCGCGATGCGTGCCGGGTCCACCCAGCCGGATTGTGCCAGCCAGTCGGTGGCCGCGATGAAGTCCGTGAAGGTGTTCTTTTTCTGCAGCTTCTTGCCGGTGTCGTACCAGTGCCGGCCGAGTTCGCCGCCGCCGCGGATGTGGGCGATGACGAACACGATGCCCCGGTCCAGCAGGGAGAGCCGGGGGATGCCAAAGCCCGGATCCATGCTCATCTCATAGGAGCCGTAGCCGTACACAAGGCCCGCCGACGTCGAATCGCGGGCAACGGTGACGTGGCGCAGGACGGAGAGCGGGATCCGCGTGCCGTCCGCGGCCGTGGCCCACTCGCGGGTGGCGACGTAGTCCGCGGCGGAATAGCCGCCCAGGACCGGGCTCTCCTTGCGCAGGAGCAGCTCGCCGGCGGGCTGTTCCGGGGTGGGAAGCACAAAGTCGTAGACCCTGGACGGGGTGAAGTAGGAGGTGTAGCCCATCCGGATCACGGGCGCCTCGTAGTCGGAGCCGGCGACGCCTGCGGTGTAGAGCTCCTCCTCGAAAGCGGGCTCCACTGGTGCACCCTGCTCCGGCGTGCCCAGCCCGGCCAGCGGCAGGACCTGCACGCGCTCGATGGTGTCCTTGCGGACGGAGACCACCAGGTGAGTCGACGTGACGCCGGCGCCGTTGACGCGCACCTGGTCGGAATGTTCGACGACGGCGGTCCAGTGCTGCTCGGCGAGCGGCTTGGCGAGTTCGGCCGGGTCCACGAGGGAGACCATGGAGTTGATGGCGTCCTTGTTGTGGGTCAGGACGATGGCCTCGGCCTGCTGCCCCGCGGCGTCCGTCAGCAGGAACGGCTCGGCCTCGTAGAGGATGCGCTCGTCGCGGGAGATCACGGTGCGGAGTCCGGCGTCGAGCGCGTCGAAGCGCAGCAGGCGGGTCTCGCTGAATTCCGAGCAGCCGATGCTCAGCACCAGGTGGCGCCGGTCGGCGGAGAGCTCGAAGCCCAGCCACATGGCGACGTCGTCCTCCTGGTAGATGACCTCGTCATCGGCGACGGGCGTGCCGAGCACATGGGACTTCACCTGGTAGGGGCGCCAGGAGTCGTCCACCACGGTGTAGAAGATCCGTGTGCCGTCGGGGGAGAACGAGATGCCGTAGAAAACGTTCTCAATCACGTCGGGAAGCAGCTCCCCGGTCCGCAGGTCCTTGATGCGCAGCGTGAACCGTTCGTCACCGGCGTTGTCCACGGCGTAGGCGTAGAGGTTCCCGTCAACGGTGACGGCGGCCCCGCCTACGGCGAAGAACGGTTTGCCCGCTGCCTCGACGTTGCCGTCCAGCAGGATTTCCTCCCCCGGAATCTCCACGCCGACCTCCACGGCCGGGGGAGTCCAGTCGGCCACGCGGTCCCCGGTGTCCTCGGCCCGGACGCGGCACTGGATGCCGTATTCCTGGCCCTCCACGGAGCGGGTGTAGTACCACCAGCCGTCCTTGCGGTTGGGAACGGAAAGGTCCGTTTCCTGGGTGCGGCCCTTGATCTCCTTGAAGATGGCTTCTCGCACCGGCTCCTGGTGGGCCGTCACTGCCTCCTGGTAGGCGTTCTCAGCCTTGAGCAGCTCCACGACCTCAGCGGATTCCTTGTCCCTCAGCCACTCGTAGTTGTCCTCGAAGGCATCGCCGTGGTGGGTGCGGAGGGCGGGAATTTTCTTGGCAACAGGGGGCTGAGGGGACGGCTGCGCGGGAGTCTGGGTCATTTGTCCAATCTACTATCAGGGCAACGGGCGYGTGCCTTCATTTGCCGCGCCCGAGTTGCCGGCGCGGCCCTTAGTTCCCGTTCTGCAGCCCGTTCGCGGCAATGTACTCGCCCAGGGTGCCGGACGACAGGGCGGCGGCGACGGCGGCGGTGGCGGCCGGGTTCTGCCAGATGACTGACTGGCCGGTCCCGGTGGTGCCGACGCCGGCGGTGGGAAGCGTGAAGAACACGCCGTTGCCGGGGGCCGTGCTGCGCAGGCTGAAGGCGAGGCGTTCCAGCGTCTCGACTGTGAGCCCCGGGTCCACCGTGACATGGGGGAGGACGGTCGCCACCAGTTGCTTCACCGTATTCCGGTCCGACAGCCCGCCTTCGGCCGCCATTTTGGCCATCAGGGCCTTGAGGAAGGTCTGCTGGTTCCGCACCCGCTGGTAATCGCCGTCCGCGAACGCCTTGCGCTCGCGGACAAAGGACAGCGCCYGCGGCCCGGTGAGCTTGTTCACGCCGGCTGGAAAATAGACGTGGTCGTCGATCGTGCCCTGAAAGGGCTGCTTGATATCGACGTCCACCCCGCCGAGGGCGTCCGTCATGGCAGCAAAGCCCTGGAAGTCCGCCATCACCGTGTGGTCGATCTTCTGGCCCAGCAAGGCCTCCACGGTCTGGGTCATGAGGGGCACGCCGCCCAGTTCGAGTCCGGCGTTGACTTTGGCCGACCCGTAGCCGGGGATGTCCACCCACAGGTCACGCATGATGGAGATGCCGTAGACGCTCGTGCGGTCTGCCGGGAGGTGGATGAAGACGAGGGTGTCCCCGCGCTGGTCGGAAGTTCCGCCGGACGCGGCGACTGCGCGGTCGTTCACGCGGCTGTCGCTGCCGATCAGCAGGATGTTCAGCGCCGTAGGCGGCGGATCCGGAGTCGGCGTCGGAGTGGGAGTCGGAGTGGGTGCGGGGGTGGTCTCCGGCGCCGGGGCGGAAGTTTCCACGGTGGCCGCGGGTTCGGTCCGCGGCTGGTTCAGCAATAATGCCGCAAAGGCTACTGCGACCACTGCCAGGCCGGCGATGATGGCGATGATAATTGTCCGACGGCGGTCCATCCCGCCCGGCGCCGCGGCGGGGCCTGCGGCAGCTTCCTTTGGTTCCGGCGACGTTTCCATGGCCGGACGTTACCACCGCGGCGCGCCAAATAGTGACAGGCGCCACAATATGCGCATTGATGACAGCCGCGCCGGACGGCCGCCGTCATGCCTGCCTGCGGGGCGCCGTTGTGCTTGACGCATCTCCCGCCTTCCGCATATCCTGAACGAACGGTCGGTAATTATTTATCGGAAATGCATAGGAGCAACCATGGCATCGCAGACCCTGCAGTCAGTGCCCGGAGAACCAACAGCGGCGCGGCACGAACAGAGCGCCGAAGATGCGGCCCGGCGTGACGCTGAAGGCCAGGCATACTTCGACAAAGTCATGGCGGACGATTCGCGGATCGAACCCCGCGACTGGATGCCCCCGGCCTACCGCAAGACCCTGCTGCGCCAGATCTCGCAGCACGCGCACTCGGAGATTATCGGCATGCAGCCGGAAGCCAACTGGATCTCCCGCGCCCCCAGTCTCAAGCGCAAGGCCATCCTCATGGCCAAGGTCCAGGACGAGGCCGGCCATGGCCTGTACCTGTACTCCGCCGCCGAAACCCTCGGCCAGCCGCGCGACCAGATGATGCAGGACCTGATGGACGGCAAGGCCAAGTACTCCTCCATCTTCAACTACCCCGCCCGCACCTGGGCCGACATGGGCGCCATCGGCTGGATGGTCGACGGCGCCGCTATCGCCAACCAGGTGCCGCTCTGCCGCGCCTCCTTCGGCCCCTACGGCCGCGCCATGGTCCGCGTCTGCAAGGAAGAATCCTTCCACCAGCGCCAGGGCTTTGAGATCCTGCTGGAACTCTCCCACGGCACGCCGGAGCAGAAGCAGATGGCCCAGGACGCCGTGAACCGCTGGTACGCCCCGGCCCTGATGATGTTCGGCCCGCCGGATGACGACTCGCCCAACTCCAAGCAGTCCATGGCCTGGAACATCAAGCGCTTCAGCAACGACGAACTGCGCAACCGCTTCGTCGGAATGATGATGGAGCAGGTTAAGGTCCTGGAGCTCACCCTCCCGGACAAGGACATCCGGTTCAACGAAGACACCAAGAAATGGGAGCACGGCCCCTTGGACTGGGATGAATTCCACGAGGTCCTCGCCGGACGCGGCCCCTGCAACGCCCAGCGCCTGGAACGGCGCCGCGAAGCACACAACAACGGCGCCTGGGTGCGCGAAGCCGCAGCAGCGTACGCGGAAAAGCAGGCCAAAAAGCAAGCAGAGAAGGAATCCGCAGCATGACAACCCCCGAACCGCACGCAGGAAACGTCTGGCCCATCTGGGAAGTCTTCGTCCGCTCCAGCCGCGGCCTCTCCCACGTCCACGCCGGCTCCCTGCACGCGCCGGACGCCGCCATGGCCCTGCGCAACGCCCGCGACCTCTACACCCGCCGCAACGAAGGCGTCTCCATCTGGGTTGTCCCGGCCGACGCCATCGCCTCGAGCGACCCTGATGCCAAGGGATCGTTCTTCGAGTCGCCCCAGGGCAAGGACTACCGGCACGCGACGTACTACACCAAGAGCGAGGGCGTGAAGCACCTGTGAGCACCTCACCCGAAACTACGGCAGAAACCGGCGGCCACGGCGACCTCAACGTCGGCGTCAAGGGCGCAAGCGGCACTGGCGAGGCCACGGCCAGCGCCACCCGCATCACCCCCGGCAACGCCCTCCGCCCCGAGGACATCGCGCTCGCTGTCAGCCGCGGCACCGCGAAGCCGGACGAGGACGTCGCCGAGTTCGCCCTGCGGCTGGGCGACGACGCCCTGATCCTCGCGCAGCGCCTGGGCCACTGGATCTCCCGCGCCCCTGAGCTCGAAGAGGACATTGCCCTCGGCAACATCGCCCTCGACCAGCTGGGCCACGCCCGTTCGTTCCTCAGCTACGCCGGCGGACTGGACGGCCGGAGCGAGGACGACCTCGCCTACTTCCGCCGCGAGCCCGAGTTCCGCTCCGTCGAGATCTTCGAACTCCCCAACGGCGACTTTGCCGTAACCATCGCCCGCCAGTTCGTGGTCAGCTACTACCAGTTCGAGCTCTACCGCCGGCTGGCGCAGTCTACCGACGCCACCCTCGCCGGCATTGCCGCGAAGGCCGTCAAGGAAGTGGATTACCACCGCGATCACAGCGCCCAGTGGGTGCTGCGCCTCGCCCAGGGCACGGAAGAGTCCCGCGGGAAGATGATCCACGCACTCAAGGCCATCTGGCCCTACGTGGACGAACTGTTCCGCGACGACGAGCTCACCGCCCGCCTCAGCGCGAGCGGCGCCGCCGTCGAGCCGTCCAGCCTGCGCGCCGACTTCGACCGCCTGACCGGCGAGGTCCTGGCCGCGGCCGAGCTGGAAGTTCCCAAGGTCCAGCCCGCTCCCGGCGGCGGACGCAGGGGACTGCACTCCGAGCACCTCGGCTACCTCCTCGCCGAAATGCAGGTGCTCGCCCGCGAGTACCCCGGAGCCAGCTGGTAACCACCATGGAAATGTATGTCAGCCACCCCACGGCCGCGGACGGCCGCCCGGCGGAGCATAAGACACCCGAGCAGAAGGCCTGGGAACTCGCCGCCACCGTCTGCGACCCGGAAATCCCGGTCCTCACCATCGAGGACCTGGGGATCCTGCGCAACGTCCAGGTGACGAAGGAACCAAACGCAGCCGACGGCGTGATGGTGCCCACCGTTCATATCACCATCACGCCGACCTACTCGGGCTGCCCTGCGATGGACGCCATCCGGGACGATCTCAAGACTGCCTTTAAAAGCGGCGGCTACCCGAGCGTCAACGTCGAGATGGTCCTCTCCCCGGCCTGGACCACCGACTGGATGAGCGAGGCCGGAAAGGCCAAGCTGCAGGAGTACGGCATCGCTCCGCCGTCCGGACACTCGGCCGCCCTGCGGCACGCCGGGCCGGTCCGCCTGTCCCTCGCCGTCAAGTGCCCGCAGTGTTCATCGCTGAACACCAAGGAACTCACCCGCTTCGGTTCCACCTCCTGCAAGGCGCTGTACGTCTGCCAGGACTGCAAGGAACCGTTCGACTACTTCAAAGTTTTGTAAGGAACAGGTGCTCCCATGACTGTTGTCCGCCAGACCGCCGCTGAAACGGCTGCAGCCACCGGCCGCCGTCGTGCGTCCTTCCACCCGCTGACGGTGGACGAGGTCCGCCGGCTCACTGATGATGCGATCGAGGTGACCTTCGGCGTGCCGGCTGAACTCGCCGGCCAGTTCGATTACCTCCCGGGCCAGTACGTCGCGCTGCGCACCACCTTGCCGGATGAGTCCGGCGAGCCGAAGGAAATCCGGCGCAGCTACTCGATCTGCGCCGAGCCGCGGAGCTTCGCGGACGGCAGCAGCGAGATCCGGGTCGCGATCAAGAAGGACCTGGGCGGGCTGTTCTCCACCTGGGCGAACGCCGAACTCAAAGCCGGGGACGTCCTGGACGTCATGAGCCCGATGGGCGCGTTTGTGTCCAAGCACGGCCGGGACGGCAAAGAGCAGAACCTGATGAACTCGATGAACCACCCCGAGGAGATGGCCAGCGAGCTGGCGGGGGAGCCGGGTTCCTTCGTCGCGATCGCCGCGGGCTCCGGCATCACCCCGGTGATCGCGATTGCCCGCACCCTGCTCGCCGCGCACCCGGAAACCCGCTTCGACCTGGTCTACGCGAACAAGGCCGCCATGGACGTCATGTTCCTCGAGGAGCTCGCCGACCTGAAGGACAAGTACCCGTCCCGGCTCGCCCTGCACCATGTGCTCTCCCGTGAACAGCGGATCGCCCCGCTGCTCAGCGGCCGGATCGACGCGGAGAAGCTGCAGGCCCTGTTGGGGACCGCCATCCACGCCGACGACGTCGACGAGTGGTTCCTGTGCGGCCCGTTCGAGCTCGTCCAGCTGTGCCGGGACACCCTGGCCGAGCGCGGCGTCAACGCCGACCACGTCCGCTTCGAGCTGTTCACCACAGGCAAGYCGGACCGCCCCGAGGGCAACGCCGGCCGTCCGGTGGTTGTGGACGAGTCGCAGGCCACGTACAAGATCACCTTCAAGCTGGACGGCCTCCAGGGTGAGGTGGCCAGCCCCACCCACGCCCGCGAGTCGATCCTGAACGCGGCCCTGCGGGTCCGCCCCGACGTCCCGTTCGCATGCGCCGGCGGCGTCTGCGGAACCTGCCGCGCCAAGGTGGTCACCGGTGCCGTCACGATGGACGAGAACTACGCCCTCGAGCAGGACGAGTTGGACAAGGGCTACGTGCTGACCTGCCAGTCCCACCCCACGACGCCGGAAGTCACCGTCGACTTCGACGTCTAACCCACCACCCGGTACCACTCCAACGAGGAGCCCCATGATTTCCCTCTCCATCGCCGACGGCGTCGCCGAGATCGTCCTCAACGCCCCCTACAAGCTGAACTCGCTGGACGAGCAGGCCCTCCGGGACCTGTCGAAGGCGTACGACGACGCCGCTGCCGCCGCCTCGCGCGGTGAAGTGCGGGCGCTGCTGCTCAGGGGAGAGGGCCGCGCTTTTTGCGCGGGACGGGACATCGCAGGCGTCACGCCGGAGACCGACGACGTCCAGGGGTACCTGGGCGGGCTCCTGCAGCCGCTGCTGAAGAAGATGACAGCCTTCCCTGCCCCCACCTTCGCGGCGGCCCAGGGGGCCTGCCTGGGTGTGGGGCTGGGGCTGCTCCTCGCCACGGATGTCGTGTACGTGGCGGAGAACGCCAAGTTCGGATCCCCCTTCGCGAACCTTGGTGCCACGCTCGATTCCGGCGGGCACTGGTACTTCACCGAACGGCTCGGCATGCACCGCACGCTGGACCTGATCTACACCGCCGAACTCATGAGCGGCGCGGATGCCGTGGCCCAGGGGATGTTCAGCCGGGCCATGCCCGCGGCTGACCTGCTGGAGAACACCCGGGCGATCGTGGCCAAGGCCGCCACCGGCGCCACGAGCGCGTTCACTGCAAGCAAGGATCTCGTGGCGCACATCCGGGACCAGCGGCTGGGGCTCTGGGAGTCCATGGAGGAAGAGAACGCCGAGCAGGCGCGCCTCTGCAAGACCGAGGATTACTCCGAGGGATTCCGGGCCTTCCAGGAGAAGCGGACCCCGGTTTTCAGGGGCTAGCCGGGCCGGAAAACGGGCGGTACTGAGACCGGGTTGTCTCGGTACTTGTCTTTGGTTGAAGCCATTCTCATTTAGAAAATGCGCTTGTATGGTTCGGTTATGACTTCGGGGAAAGCAGTAACAAAGGCTGTCATTCCGGCCGCGGGACTCGGGACACGCTTCCTGCCTGCCACCAAGGCGATGCCCAAGGAAATGCTGCCCGTGGTCGACCAGCCGGCCATCCAGTACGTCGTTGAGGAAGCTGTCCGCGCGGGCCTGACCGACCTGCTGATGATTACTGGACGGCAAAAGCGCGCCCTCGAGGACCACTTTGACCGTGAGCCCAGCCTCGAACGCGCGCTGGAGCTCAAGGGCGACCTCGAAAAGCTGGAAGCCGTCCAGCACGCCTCCGCGCTGGGGCCCCTCCACTACGTCCGGCAGGGGGACCCGAGGGGATTGGGCCACGCTGTCCTATGCGCCCGCCAGCACATCGGCGACGAGCCGTTCGCCGTCCTGCTCGGCGATGACCTGATCGACGAGCGCGACGACCTCCTGAGCACCATGATCGACGTGCAGGCCCGGACCGGCGGCTCGGTGGTTGCCCTGATCGAGGTGGATCCCGCCGAGATCAGCGCCTATGGCTGCGCCGATGTTTCGGCCGTCGACGGCGAAGGCCATGTTCGCGTCAACCGACTCGTGGAAAAACCGTCCATAGCCAATGCCCCCTCAAACCTTGCCGTCATCGGCCGCTACGTGCTCCACCCGGCGGTCTTCGACGTGCTGGAGCAAACAGAGCCCGGCCGCGGCGGGGAAATCCAGCTCACGGATGCCCTGCAGACGCTGGCCGTCTCCGGCTGCGAAGGCGGCGGCGTGTACGGCGTGGTCTTCACTGGCCGCCGCTACGACACCGGCGACAAGCTGAGCTACCTGAAGGCGGTCATCTCGATCGCCTCCGAACGGGTGGAATTCGGCGAGGAGCTCAAGGCCTGGATGAAGGCCTTCGTCAGCTAGCGCGCCGTCGCTGCGCTACCGCGTGTCCAGGTCCTCGAACACCAGGAACGTCTGAGTGTCCAGCACGCCGGGCATGGACTGCAACTGGTCGAAAATCACCCGGCGCAGATCAATGTTGTCCACTGCACGCACCAGCAGGATCACATCGAAGTCGCCGCCCACCAGCGCAATGTGGTGCACCTCCGGGATGGCCCGCAGCAGCTCCCGGAGCTCCCGCCAGGAATGCTGCCGGACCTTCAGGGTCACATAGGCCGAGGACTTCAGGCCGGCCTTAATGGGATCCACCAGCGCCGTGAACTTGGTCAGCACCCCCTCGCCGGTCAGCCGGGCTATCCGCGTGTACGCATGGGCGCGCGAGATGTGGACGTTCTCCGCGACCTGCGTGACGGACATCCGGCCGTCCCTGGTCAGTTCCGCAATGATGTTCCGGTCCACATCATCCAGCGGCACCGCCGCCGGTTCCGCCTCGGCCTCTGCCATTTGTCCACAACCTCCGCCGGTAATCCAGCTCACACTTACGATTTGTCTTCCAGAATAGGCCAATATTCTGGACTTCTCCACGATTTCCGCTGGAGCTGGATACGAAACATCTCCCCGAGCCATACTGGGAATGAATAGTGGCTACAGAAGGACGGACCAATGACGATCTCCGCAGACCACACTGCGCAGCAAGCGGGAGCCGACGACCAAGCGTCCAGCGCTGCCGCGCCCGGCCCGGAAGTTCCAGCAGGAGCCCCGGGAGACGCCGTCAGCGAGGCGGTGCGCAAGTTCGGCATCACTGTTGAGGACTACATGCTGCCGGCCCGGCACCAGATCCAAATGGTGGGCCCGGACGGCACCCTGAACCCCCACACCGAGCAGGGCACCCAGCCCGGCCACGAGTACGCCCTCCCCGGCGACGAGGAGCTGGTGGCCGCCTACGAGCAGCTCGTCGTCGGACGTCGCGTCAACGACCAGAACTCCGCCCTGGTCCGGCAGGGCCGCATGGCCGTCTACCCGTCCAGCCACGGCCAGGAGGCCTGCCAGGTGGCCGCCGCCCTCTGCCTGTCCGACGGTGACTGGATATTCCCCACCTACCGCGACTCCGTGGCCGTGATGGCCCGCGGCGTTGATCCCGTCCAGACCATGACGCTCTTCCGCGGCGACTGGCACGGCGGCTATGACCCGGCCAAGCACAAGGTCGGCATCCAGTGCACCCCGCTGACCACCCAGCTGCTGCATGGCGTCGGCGTGGCCCACGCAGCGAAGCTGCGCGGCGAGGACACCGTTGTCCTGGCCATGTGCGGCGACGGCGCCACGAGCGAAGGGGACTTCCACGAGGCGCTGAACTTCGCCGCGGTGTTCCACCTCCCGGTCGTGTTCTTCGTCCAGAACAACCAGTACGCGATCTCCGTGCCGCTGGCGCACCAGTCCGTCGCGCCGTCCCTCGCGCACAAGGCCGTGGGCTACGGCATGGCCGGCGAACGCGTGGACGGCAACGACATTGTGGCCCTCCTGGCCGTGCTCGGCCGGGCCGTAAAGCTCGCCCGGGAAGGCTCCGGCCCCCTGCTGGTGGAGGCCCACACCTACCGGATGCAGGCGCACACCAACGCCGACGACGCCACCCGGTACCGTCAGGACAGCGAAGTCGCCGAATGGGTGGCCAAGGACCCGCTGAGCCGGATGAAGACCTATCTGACGGACCGCGGACTGCTCGACGACGAGCGCGCCGCCGGGATCGCCGAGAAGGCGGAAGCCGTTGCGGCCCAGCTCCGCGAAGGCCTGAGCGAGGAAGTCCCGGTGGAACCGCAGGACCTGTTCAAATACGTGTTCTCCACACCGACGCCGCAGCTGAAGGAACAGTCCGCTTTGCTTGCCGACGAACTCGCCCGCGACGCCGCATCCGCCACGACCTCCGAGGAGGCCTCACGATGAGCCCCACCATCACCACGTCCTCCGAAGTCAACGGCAACGTCAGCGCCGCGACCGCCCGGGCGGCCGCCAAGGCTGCTGTTGAAGCCGAAAAGACCGGCCCGCAGACCATCACCCTCGCCAAGGCCCTGAACACTGCCATGGCCGACGCCATGCACGCCGACGAGTCGGTCCTGGTCTTCGGCGAGGACGTCGGCATGCTCGGCGGCGTCTTCCGCATCACCGACGGCCTCACCAAGACCTTCGGGAAGAGCCGCTGCTTCGACACCCCGCTCGCCGAATCCGGCATCGTCGGCATGGCCGTGGGCATGGCTATGAACGGCATGCGCCCGGTCATCGAGATGCAGTTCGACGCCTTCGCCTACCCGGCGTTCGAGCAGATCGTCAGCCACGTCGCCAAGATGCACAACCGCACCAAGGGCACCGTGAAGCTGCCTATCGTCATCCGGGTCCCGTACGCAGGCGGCATCGGGGGAGTGGAGCACCACTGCGACTCCTCCGAGGCCTACTACGCCCACACCGCCGGGCTCAAGGTCTTCACGCCCGCCACCGTCGCCGACGGCTACCGGATGCTCCGCGAGGCCATCGACTCCGATGACCCCGTGATGTTCATGGAGCCCAAGAAGCTGTACTGGTCCAAGGACCAGGTGGACCTGGGCGCCCTCCGCGCCGAACACACGCAGAACATCGAGCGCGGCACGTCCTCCGAAGGCCGGGCCGCCGTCGCCCGCCCCGGCACGGACGCCACGCTGATCGCCTACGGACCGTCCGTCCCGACGGCGCTCGCCGCCGCCGCGGCGGCCGCCGAGGAAGGCCGCTCCCTCGAGGTGATCGACGTCCGCTCGATCGTGCCGTTCGACGACGAAACGGTCTGCGCTTCGGTCCGCAAGACCGGCCGCGCCGTGGTCATCGCAGAGGCCCACGGCTTCGCGTCCGTGGCGTCCGAGATCGTGGCCCGGGTCCAGGAACGCTGTTTCCACCATCTGGCCGCGCCGATCCGCCGCGTCACCGGCTTCGACGTGCCGTACCCGGCGCCCAAGCTTGAGCACTACTACCTGCCCGGCGTTGACCGCATCCTCGACGCCGTTGACGACCTCCAGTGGGAAGACTGACCATGAGCGAACCGAAAGTATTCCTCCTCCCGGACCTGGGCGAAGGCCTCACCGAAGCAGAGCTCGTGAACTGGCTCGTGGCCGTGGGTGACGAGATCCGCGTCGACCAGCCGATCGCCGAGGTTGAGACCGCGAAGTCCATGGTCGAGGTGCCCTCCCCGTACGCCGGGACCGTGGCCGTGCTGCACGGCGAGCCCGGCCAGACGCTCGACGTCGGCAAGCCCTTGATTTCGGTGACTCCAGTTGGTGCTTCCGTTGCCTCCGGTGCGGGTGCCCGGGGGGCCGGCGCGGATGATGCTGGTGGCGCCGCCACAGGCAATGCCGCCCCAGCCCCTTCGCCGGACGGCATTGCTGCAAGCAGCATGCCGTCCGGCTCCGACAGCGGCCCCGGACTTCCCAATGCTCGCAAGCTCGCATCGGGGCCCTCGTCCGGTGCCTTAGATGCCACTCCCGGGGCGGCATTGCCTGCGCCGGCTGGTAGCGCTGTCGACTCACCTGCCAGGGTCTCCGACTCGCCTGCTGCTGATTTGTCGCCTGACTCGCCTGCCGCTTCTTCCTCGCCTGCTGCTGCCGCCGCTGAGGCCTATCGCGAGGAGGAGAAGGCCGGGTCCGGGAATGTCTTGATTGGTTACGGGACTCCTGGCGGGCATGGGGTTGCTCGGCGGACTCGGGCTCGTAAGGGGGCTGCCGGGACTGCGGTGGTTGAGCCGGTTGCTGGGGTGTCTGCTGCGGAGAAGGCTGCGGACGATTTGTTGCTGATGCGGACGCGGGTTCCCGGGAAGTTGGGGGCTGTTATTTCTCCGCTCGTTCGGCGGATGGCGCGGGACCATGGGGTTGATTTGGGGAAACTCCAGGGCTCGGGGGCCAGCGGGCTCATCATGCGGCGCGACGTTGAGGCTCGTATCAAGCCGTCTGTCGTTGAGCGTTCGGAGGCGGCGCCGGTAGAAACCCAAGCGGCAGCGCCGGTTGCGGGCAGCAGCGACACCGATGCGCGCACCGGGCTGGGCGTTACCGGGCGGACCGCGGTCCGCGGCGTGCGGAAGGCCGTTGCGGCCAACATGACGCGCAGCCGTTCCGAGATCCCGGAAGCCACGGTGTGGGTGGATGTAGACGCCACTGCCCTCGTGGAGATGCGTGCCGCGCTGAAGAAGGCTGACCCGCACCACACGCCGGGTCTGCTGGCGTTCATCGCACGGTTCGTCACTGCCGGGCTGAAGAAGTTCCCGGAGCTGAACACCCGGATCGTGACCACGGAAGACACCACCGGCGGAGCGTCCCAGGAGATTGTTGCCTTCGACGGTGTCAACCTCGGCTTCGCGGCCCAGACCGACCGTGGCCTGATGGTGCCGTCAGTGCGGAACGCGGACAAACTCAGTGCCCGCGAACTGGACGCCGAGATCCGGCGGCTCACCGCCGTCGTGCGCGACGGCAAAGCGACCCCGGCGGAGCTGGGCAGCGGCACGTTCACGCTGAACAACTACGGGGTCTTCGGGGTGGACGGCTCGGCCGCCATCATCAACCACCCCGAGGTCGGGATCCTCGGCGTCGGGCGCATTATCGACAAGCCCTGGGTGGTCAACGGCGAACTGGCCGTACGCAAGGTCACGGAACTGACCCTCACCTTCGACCACCGGGTGTGCGACGGCGGGACCGCCGGCGGCTTCCTGCGCTACGTGGCCGACGCGATCGAGAACCCCGGCTCGGTGCTCGCGGACCTCTGAACGCGGCCGGCGCCGCGCGGGCGGAAAGACCGCCCGCGCGGGGCCCGCTTCCAGCTTCCGGCCAGCTCCGGTGGGTACAATTGAGGGCAGAACATCGCACCAACGACGCCGGAACACCGCCCGGAATACGGAGATTTAATGTCACGATGGCTCGAGGTTGGCCAGGACAACTACGTCCTGACCACCCAAAGTTCCCTGCTCAACACCGGCCTGGTTGTCGGCGCCGAACGCGCCCTGGTGATCGATACCGGCAGCGGACCCCGGCAGGGTCGCGAGATCCTGGATGCGGTGCGGGAAAAGACGCAGTTGCCGCTGGTCGTCGTCAACACCCACGCCCACTACGACCACTTCTTCGGCAACGCGGTGTTCGCCGATGCCGGTGTGACCGAGTTCTGGGCGCATGAGAACTGCGCCGCGGAGATCGGCGAAAACGGCGACAGCCAGCGCCGCGCCGTCGGGGCCGATGAGCCCGAAATGGCTGCCGGCGAAGGCAGCACCACCGACATTGTCGTCCCGAACGCGATCGTCAAAGACCAGCCGGTCCTCCTGGACCTCGGCGGCCAGACTGTCACGTTCTTCTACCTCGGCCACGGCCACACCGACGGCGACCTCCTCGTCGGAACAGGCACCACCCTCTACGCCGGCGATCTGGTGGAGCAGGGCTCCCACCCGTCCTTCGAGGATTCCTTTCCCGAGGAATGGGCCGACGCCCTCCGCCATCTCTCGGCCCTGCGGCACCGCTACGAATTCCTGATTCCCGGCCACGGGGAACCGTGCAGCGACCAGTTCGTCAAGACCATGGCCAACACCATGACCACTGCCGTGCGGCAGGCTACCCAGGCGACCCGGGAAACCCCGGACGACGCCACCAAGGCCATCCCGATCCTGCCCTACGGGCCGGAGCAGTCCCGCTGGTTCATCACGCGGCTGCAGGAGACCCGCGCGCACCACTGAGTCCGCGGGTTTGGGCCGTCGATGGTAAGGGGACTTGGGAATGCCCCTAGAATTGCAGTTTGGACCAATTCAAACGAGCACCGCAGCCGCCTGCGCTGTGAGTCCCAGGGGGGACCAATATGCCCGATCCGGTGGACAACAACACAGCCAACGCTGCCGCTGAGGCAAAACAACCCGAACTCCGGCGCCGGCGTGACCGCCGCCGCGGCGAGGACTCGGACGCCCGGACAGGAACCATGCCGATCACAACCTCCGACGCCGTCGACAATCCGGCGGCGCGTCCCCTGCGACGCAACTCCTGGGCGGAAGCTGCCGAAGCAGCCGACGAACGAAACGCCGCCACGGGCGCCGTTCCCGTAATCCGGCAGGTCCCCGCCACGCCGGTGCCGCCTGCGGCTCCGCCCGCCTCGGCCGCCCAAGGCTTCGGCCCGGCAACTAACCTTGCCGAGCAGGCGTTCGACGAGCAGGCCTTCGATGAAGAGGCGTTCGAGGACTTTGAGGCCGAGTCGCCTGCCTTCGAAGCGGCCGCGCCCCTGTGCCGGCGTTCGGCCGTGCCGGCGGCGCCGGAAAGCGCCCCCGCCGTACCCGCGCCGCCGGCCCGGGCCACCCGCTCCGCCAGCCGGGCTGCAGCGCTGACCTCCCCGGCCCCCGATTTCATCAGCTCCCCTGGCCTCTTTGTCCGCGAGCAGAAGCCCCGGCCGGTCGGCGGCCTCCGCGGCGCCCTCTATTCCCTGACCGGCGGCGGACTGAACCTGGGCCCGAGCGCCCGGCAGCGCGAAGAGGACGAACTGGCACGGCGCATCTCCCGCCAACTCCAGGGCAGCTACAACACCGCCGTCCTGAGCCTCAAGGGCGGGATCGGCAAGACGTCCACAACGGTCGGCGTCGGGCTGACCCTCGCCGAGTTCCGCGGTGACCCGCCGTGCGCCATCGACGCGAACCCGGACTCCGGCGACCTCGTTGAGCGTGCCCTCGGCGAGGGTATCTACCAGCAGCAGACACCCCGCACCATCACCGACCTGCTGAAGAACATCGAGTCGATCGATTCCCTCACCGCCCTGGCCCGGTACATGCACCACGCCGGGCGGCTGCACCTGATCGCCGGGGAACAGGATCCTGAGGTCTCCGACTCCCTGACCGCAGAGGAATACCTGCGGATCCGCAAACTCATCTCCGCCTACTATTCTGTGGCGCTGACCGACTGCGGCACCGGCGTCACGCACAACGCCATGAGCGGCATCCTGCAGTCCGCGGACAACCTGATCATCGCGGCGGGCTATGCGGTCAGCGGCGCCAAGCGCGCCCGCAGCACCCTTCACTGGCTGGCCGGCCACGGGTACGAGGAACTCGCCCGGAACGCCATCGTGGTCATCACGGACAAGGACGAGGTTTCCTCACGCGTGGATAAGGACGCGATCGAGGACCACCTGTCCGGCATCTGCCGCCAGTTGATCGCCGTGCCGCACGACCGCGGCGTGGCCGACGGCGACCTGGTCACCCTCGACGTGCTCCGCCCGGAAACCCGGCGCGCCTACCGCGAGATCGCCGCCGCGATCGTCGACGGCTACGTCTAGGCGCGTGGGCCCGTGGCGCAGCCGGCGGAAGTTGTGCCCGGCCGGGGTCCGACCTACATTTTAGGAATGACCAACAACGCCGGGGACGACGCCGCACTGCAACTGCAGGACCTCCTCATGGACACCGGGAACGTCGAGGACTTCCTCGGCCGCCTCGCCGAATTCTCGGCGGCCACGCTCAGTCACGCCGCCGGCGCCGAGATCGAATGCGGCGTGACGCTGCAGCGCCGGAAGAAGACGGCCACCGTGGCGGGGAGCAGTCCCCGGGCTGTGACCCTGGACCGCATCGAGCAAAGCCTGGGCGACGGCCCGTGCATCGAAGCCCTCCGGACCCGGTCCGTGGTGCTGCTGGCCGACGTCGACACTGATCCGCGCTGGCCGACCTACCAGCTGCAGCTCGCGGCGCAAGGCTGCCGCAGCACCCTCGGCGTACCACTGGAAATCGGCCAGGACGCAGTGGCCGCCCTGAACTTTTTTGGCCCCGCCACCGGAGTGTTCACCGAGGACATCATTGCCAAGGCATCCGGCTTTGCCGACCTCGCGGGCCGTTCCCTGCGCCTGGCCGTCCGCATCGGCACCGCGCAGTCCCGCGCCGAGGACCTCCAGGCTGCCATGGAACACCGCACCGCGATCGATCTGGCCTGCGGCGTCGTAATGGCCCAGAACCGGTGCTCCCAGGAGGAAGCCATGAGCATCCTCACCCGGGTTTCCAGCAACCGGAACCAGAAGCTCCGCGACGTCGCCGCCGAGGTCCTCCGCAACCTCACCGCGGGGGAAGTCCGCACGCACTTCGATGCCTGACCGCCCCCGGCGCGCCGGCCCTGTCCGTCTCTAGGGCCCGACGCCGTATTGGGCCCCTGCACGGTTGCCAGCCGCCGACAGAGCCCGGCAACGAAAGAAGCCGGCCCAGCTCGGTGAGCTGGTCCGGCTTCTTTCAGCTTGCTTGGCTCGTGAGGGCGTGCCGTATTTGGTGTTCCAGCGGTACATGAACGCTGCCATTGCATCCCGGTCTACGGACATGGTCGGGCCGGGGAAGCGTCCTGTTGGACGGAACCGGGCGGGTCGATGTCTCCCGTCCCTTGACCCTGGTCAACCGGGATGCCCCGGCGGCCTTCCTGTACAGGTTGGCTGGCTAGCCTGCATTTACGCCGCCGGCTTTCTCTCCGTTTGTCGATGTGGCGACCGACAACCTTTTCTATAAGAAAATCACCTGGCCCGCCAGCAAGGGGATCTCCACCGGTCGGCCCGAGGACCGCACCTTCCGTCCGCTTCAGCCCGTGAACCGCGACGCCTTGGCCGCCTTCCTCTGCCGCCTCGCTGGCAAACCGGACTCACAGCCTCGCCAGCATTCCAGGACATGGCGGGCAAAATCAATTCTTCACGGAGGTCGGCTGGCTGGCGGCCGAAGAAAACAGCACAGGCTGGGATGAAGGTTACGTGTTGCCCTGGGGACTGGACAGCCCACTCTGCACTTGTTCTAGATCCAGGCGGATTTGGCATCAAACCGGTACATGAAGGCGGCCATGGCATCGCGGTTCACGGGTTGGACCGGTCGGAAGGTCTTCGTTCCGTCCGCTTCGGTCCAGCCGGTGGAGATGTCTTGGGCGGCCAGCCACGTGATCTCGTGGTAGTAGACGTTGTCTTTGGATACGTCAGCGAAGGGCGAAACTGCAGGCGGGTTGAAAGCGGGCCTGCCTGCAAGTCGGTACATGAAAGCGGCCATCGCATCCCGGTTAACCGGCTGGCCTGGGCGGTAAGACCTCGTGCCGCTGCCTTCATCCCATCCGGTGGAAATATTCCGGGCGGTGATCCAGATGATTTCCTTGAAGAACATGTCGGTGGGCGCCACATCGACGAGCGGCGAGACGGGTGGGGGCGAGAAATCCGGTTTGCCTTCGAGGCGGTGCATGAAGGCCGCCATGGCGTCTCGGTTGACCGGGCTCAGCGGCCGGAAGGTGCTGGTGCCGTCCGGCTCGGCCCAGCCCGTGCTGATGCCCCTGCCCGCAAGCCACTGGATCTCGGCTGCAAAGGGGGACCCGGGGTGGACATCGGCGAACGACGGCGAGGAAGCTTCGGCCTGCTGTATGGTTCCGCGGAGATCCGGCCACCGCTGGCTTGCCTCCGCGGCGAGCAGGCGTTGGCCGGAAGTGGGGGTCACGGCAGCGCTGGCCGCCGGCGCAACCGTGACGGACAACAGCAAGCCCAAAGCCAAAGCCGCGATTGCCGGCGTCGGGTTTCCTGGCAATGTCTCATTGTTCATTGGTCCCACTAAATCCTGCGGTTTGATGTGCTGTTGAGGAAGTGCCGAATCTGGGCCTGTTACCGGAACCAACGACTCACTTATGGGTGGCCCGGGAGGGTCTCGCAGGCGATCCTGTCCTTATTGGCGTCCAGTTTCGCCACGTCCCCGTAGTACGGATAGTAGGTGTTGAACCAGTTCTGCGCATCTCGCCACGTGGCAAAGCTTCCGCAGTTAACGGCGTCACCGGGGTTGGCCGGAACGACCGGTCCCGGGGGCGGCGTCGGCGTGGGAGTAGGCGTTGGCTCCGGAGCAGGCGGCTTGGGGGCAGGTGGCAGTGCGACGGGCACCGTCTGGTTGGTGGGAGCCAGCTGTCCGGCACAGTTACTGAGGATCCCCGCCATGGCGTCGTGTTCGGCCTGGGTGATCCAGAGCGCATAAGTTGCCTTGACGGAAACCTGCCGGGCGACGTACTCGCAGCGGTAGGAGGTGTTCGGCGGCAGCCAAGTCGCGGCGTCGCCGTCGCCTTTTTGCTGGTTGGTGGGTCCGTCGGTGGCCTGTAGGTTCAACGCGTCGTTGGCAAACTGCAGACGCTGTTCGTAGCTGAGCTGCTGCGCTCCCTTCTGCCAGGAATCCGAGAGGGCTACGACATGGTCGATCTGCACTGCCGAGCTCGTGGTGGTGCCGCGGACAAAGTCGAGCCCCGTGCCCGTGTACGGGTCCTCCAGGTGCCCGTATTCCACGATGCAGCCGTTGTCGCCGCGGAAGGTCAACTGCAGGCGGAGGATGTCATTGCGGGTGTCGCAGCCGTTGCGGTCGACGTCGAACCACGCCGGGCCATACTGTTCGCGGTCATACCCGGTCTTCGGCGCCCGGCCCTTGATGGGCAGGGTGGCCAGTATGTCCAGGGCTGTGGAGCCAAAGGAGGGTTGGTTGTTCGGCGGCAGCTTGATCTTGAACCGGTACATAAACGCCGCCATCGCGTCACGATTCACCGGCTGCAGGGGACGGTAGGTACGGTCCTCGGACCATCCGGTGGAAATGCCCTTGTCCGCAAGCCAGCTCATCTCGCTGTAGAACTGCGTGTTCACCCCGATGTCCCCGAACGGGGAAGAAGCAGGGGCGGTGAAGGCCGGCTTGACCGCGAACCGGTACAGGAAGGCTGCCATCGCATCCCGGTTCACCGGCTGCAGCGGACGGTAGGACCTGTCCCAGTAGCCCGTGGTGATACCCCGGGACGCCAGCCAAGTGATTTCCTTATAGAACTGCGTCGCCGGGGTCACATCCGTAAATGGGGATTCTGGCGGTGGTGTGTAATCGGGGGAACCAGCCAGCCGGTACAGGAACGCGGCCATCGCGTCGCGGTTCACCGCCTGGACGGGTCGGAACGTCTGGTCGAAGTATCCTGTCGAGATCCGTTCGGCCGCCAGCCAGCTGATCTCGTTGTAGAACTGGTTTGACGGGTCGACGTCGATGAACGCGGTACCTTCCAGCCCGGATGACACCAGGGTCGGTGCGTACGCTGACGCTGCCGCCGGGTTGTACGCGACGGGCAGGCAGCCGACAGCAATTGCCGCCAACGTTGCGGCGATGCGTCGTTTCAGGCCCTTCGGTGGATTAGCAGGTGGAGTGACACCACGACGCGGAGCAATATTCAAGATTTCCCCCAACAGTCCGTCCAGAGGAACGGGAAGCCATCAAAAGATGCCGAGTATGCGGCAGCTCACCAGATTATGCCACTACTTTTCTTCAACGAGTCCAGTCGGCGCGGAACGAGTGATTGTTCATTGCGTAGTCCGAATCGCCGCAGATTCCAGGGACCATCGTGCGCGCCGGACAGGGCACGGGGCGGCGTTCAGCTGCCGGTTGACCTTGGAAGCGGATTCGTTGCCACAAGTCCCATACGGCAGAATTGGGGCATGCGAATTGCTCTATTGGGGGATGTCGGACAGCCGGTTTACCACGTCGGCGACGAGGCCATGGCCCACGCCTGCGTGGACGAGCTTGGGGCTCGAGGGCACGAGGACGTCTTATTGCTGACCCGAAATGTGGAGGAAACCCGCCGCCTCTTCAGGAAAGCCGCAGCGCCCACCCTGCAGTTTCCGTGGCCGCCCGAGGAACGTGCCGAGTACCTGGACCTGGTCATCCGGGCAGCGCATGGGGACACTGATGCTTTGCCGCCGGAGGACCAAGTATGGGACCTGATCACTGCCATGCGGGCCTGTGATGCTCTGCTGATCGCCGGCGGCGGCAACATGAATTCGACGTACGGCTGGCTGCTCTACGAACGCGCCGCCGTCGCTGGGATCGCGTGTGCGCTGGGACTGCCTGTGGCCATCGCGGGTCAGACGATTGGTCCTGTCCTCTACGGCCGGGACCGCGATGTCGCCAAGGACCTGATAGGCCGGGCAGCGCTGGTCGGCGCCCGGGAGTCCTACACACTGTCCTTGGCGCGCCACCTGGCAGAGACCGGGCAGCACAAGGTGGCATCTTGCCTGGATGATGCGACGTTCTATGCGGGGAGGGCCGCCGCCAAGGTGAAGAGCGTCGACGTCGGCGATTCCCTAGCACCCGCAGGCCCGTACATCGCGGCCACGTTCTCGGGGGGTCACGGCCCCGCGGACCGGGAAGCCTACATCAAGGCGGTTGCCGCCGCCTTGGATCAGGCGGCGCTGGCTACCGGATGCGCCGTCGTACTGCTGGCGCACATGAGCACCCCTGGCCTGGGCGACGGAGACGAGGGGGTGCATTCCGAAATAGCAGCGGCCATGACTGTTCCGGTGGTGGCGCCGCCGATTCTGTCAGCCGAGGACACAGCCGCCCTAACCGCCGGCGCTTCCATGGTCATCACCTCGCGCTACCATTCGGTGGTCTTCGCCCTCGACGCGGGTCTTCCTGTGGTGGCGCTGGCCTGCGAGGACTACAGCCACGCCCGTCTGAACGGGGCACTGCAGAACTGGGGGCTAGGCCCGCTGGCTCTCACACTTCCATCGCTTTTCGACGGCACTTTCAGCTCGGCGGTTGAGGAAGTCTGGAAGCGCCGCAGCGACGTCGCGGCCCATTTGGCAGCGATCCGGACCGTCAAGGCTGAGGAATTCGCCCTTTGGTGGGACAGGGTCACTGCGGCACTCGCGGGCGCCGACGGGCTGGCTGGCATCGACGCCAACATCGAGCCTGGTTCTCACGCGACGGACCTGTCTTTCCAGGGAACCTGGGTCAAGCGCGCAGCCCTCAGCAAAGCCTTCTTCCTGCCCCTGTCCGCTGAAACGGCGGAGCTCCGAGTCGAACGGGAACACCTTTCCGGCCGGCTGGGTGCCGCGACGCGGGACGCGGAAGTGGCCAGGGAGCAGCTACAACGCTGGCTCGACTCGAGGAGCTTCGCGCTCATCCGCAAACTTGCACCGATCCGGACTCTCGTGGGGAAACTAATCAAATGACGAGTGAATCACTGCCTTCCGTCGCGATCATCATGCGGACCAAGAACCGGGCTGTGCTGCTTGAGCGCGCCGTTCGTGACGTCCTGGCGCAGACCTTCACGGGCTGGATTCTGGTGGTTGTCAACGACGGCGGAAATACCTCCGAGGTCGACCCCGTGATCGAACGGCACCGGCATGAACTCGACGGCCGGGTCCGGATCCTCACCCATCAAATCAGCCTCGGAATGGAAGCGGCCTCGAACGCTGGTATAGCGGCAAGCGAATCCGAGTTCATCGCCATCCACGACGACGACGACACCTGGCATCCGGACTTCCTGAAGCGAACCGTCGACCATCTCCGCGCGGCCGATGATGCTGGTGTGGGTGTGCGGACCGAAATCGTCTTCGAGCGGCTGGGGAACGGCCGAATCGAGGAGGTAAGCCGAGAAATATTTGAACCCAATGTCCGCGCAATTACCCTTTCCGATACTCTCCGGTCCAACCGGTGCGTACCGATCTCGCTGCTGTACCGCCGTTCAGTCCACGACTCCGTGGGCTACTACGACGAGGCGCTGGAGGCCGTGGGCGACTGGGAGTTCCAGCTCCGGATGCTGCAGGGCCATCACCTCGGATTCATCGACGGGGCGCCCCTTGCTTTCTGGCACCAGCGCAGGGAAGCCACCGGCGACCTCGGCAACAGCGTCATCGTCGCCGACTCTGCACACCAGACGTTCGATCGCGCCGTGCGGGAAAAATACCTGCGGAAATATGTTTCGGAGGTCGGTCTGGGCGGCATGCTGTACCTCACGAAGCACCAGGACGCGGAGATAGGCCACTTCCACCACCGCCAGACTTACTCCGAAGGTCTCCTCCGGGAGCTTGTCGAGAGCTCCGCCCGCACCGAGGAGCGGCTCAAGTCCCTCGAGGAGGCCATCAACGACGCCAGCCTGGTCAGCCTACTGCGCCGGCGGTACCGCCGGGTAAAAGACCGCCTGCGTAAACGGTAGTCGCGCGGGAGAACTTTACTGGGGGACCTGCCAGGCTATGTCGAGTGCACCGGAAAGGTCGGCCGCGCCACGGTCGGCCGGAGGGTGCGGTAAATCGGGCCTAGGATGAGGGGGATGACCACCACCAGCCACGCGCCCTTCAGCCTCCGCAGCATCGCCGTCCCCGCCTTCGGCCCGGCACTGCTGTTCAGCCTCGGCGAAGGTGCCATCCTGCCCGTGGTGGCACTCTCCGCCCGCGACCTCGGCGCCTCGGTGGCCGTCGCCGCACTGATCGTCACGCTGATCGGGCTCGGTTCGTGGTTCTTCAACCTGCCGGCCTCACTCATCACGATGAAGTTCGGCGAACGCTGGGCCATGGTCGGTGCAGCCGCCGCGAGCACCCTCGCCCTGGCCGCCGCCGCACTGTCCCCGCTGCTGCCCGAGGGGATCTGGCTGCTGGCCGCGGCCATGGTGGTTGTCGGCATGGCAGCGAGCGTCTTCAGCCTGGCCCGGCAGAAGTACCTGACCGAGGCCGTGCCGGTGATGATCAGGGCTCGTGCCCTGTCCACGCTCGGCGGCGTCAACCGGATCGGCATCTTCATCGGCCCCTTCATCGGCGCTGCGGTGATGCAGTTCTCCGGCATCACCGGCGCCTACTGGGTGGGCGTCATCGCCATGGCCGCGGCTGCTGTCCTGTCGGTCACCATCCCTGACCTCGTGGCCAAGCCCGCGGCGGACGACGGCGTCGCCGTCCAGCAGGCAACGCTGCGCAGCGTCGCCGTCTCCCACGCCGGGGTCTTCCTGACCGTGGGCATGGGAGTGCTGCTGCTCAGTGCGCTGCGGGCGTCCCGGCAGGTGGTGATCCCGCTCTGGGCCGAGCACCTCGGGATGGACGCGACGCAGGCGTCCCTGATCTACGGACTGTCCGGCGCCATCGACATGCTGGTCTTCTATCCGGCCGGCAAGCTGATGGACCGCAAGGGCCGGCAATGGGTGGCCATCCCGTCCACCCTCATCATGGGTACAGCCTTGCTGCTGATCCCGCTCAGCGCCGGCTTCACGGGCCTGCTGCTCGCCGCGCTTCTGATCGGCTTCGGCAACGGCATCAGCTCGGGCCTGAACATGACGTTGGGCGCCGACTTCTCGCCCGACAACGGCCGCGGCCAGTTCCTGGGCATCTGGCGGTTCATGGCCGACGCCGGGGCCACCGGCGGACCGGTGCTGCTCTCAGGTGTGACCGCCGTCGTCTCGCTCGGCGCCGGAGTGGCCGCCACCGGAGTGCTGGGCTTCGCGGCTGCCGCGGTCTTCGCCGTCACCATCCCCAGGCTGAAGCACCGGCGCAACTACTGAGGGATCCGGCAGGCGCCTTTCTAGCTGCCGGACGACGTACGCCGCGTCCCGGTCCACCCCGCCGACCAGGCCCGAGGTGAGGGCGTACTGGAATGGCAGGCCGACGAAGTACAGCCCCGGAATCCCCGGGACGGCTCCCCGTTCGGTGTGCGGCCAGCCCGACGGCGACCGTTCCAGCCCGTCGATCCAATCCAGGCCGGGGCTGTAGCCCGTTGCCCAGATGACCGTCCGCACGACGGCGGACCCTCCTCCGTCAAAGCGGGGCTGGCCGTCCGTGGTGCCGGTCATCCGCGGCACCCGGACCACTCCGGCGCCGTCGAGGTCCTTGAGGGAGATCCGGATCAACGGTGCCCCGCGCTGGTGGAAGTTCGCCGCAGCCTTGCGCCCGATCGGTGTGCCCAGCGTCAGCACCGAGTGGATGAACCGCCAATACGCCGCGCCTGCGTAGCGGAGCAGGGGGTCGGGGACGTGCGGGGTTGGACGGCCTGAGAGCAGCACCCTGTGGCTGCCGGACAGCTCCAAGGCAATTTCCGCGCCCGACGTTCCGGCACCCACCACCAGCACGTCACCTTCCGGGATGTCGGCGGGCGTGCGGTATTGCGAGCTGTGAAGCTGTTGGATGGAGGAGTCCAGCCCGGTGGCGGGGTGCGGAATGCGGGGGAGCACGTTTGCCCCGGCCGCCACGATGACATTGCGCGCCCGCACCGTGCCGGCCGGGGTTGCGACGGCGAACCCGGCACCCGCCGGCCGGACGCCCTCCACCCGGACCCCCGTCCGCACCGGCAGGCCGAAATGCGCAGCGTAGCCCTCAAGGTAGTCTGCGAACTCGTCCTTGCCCGGGAATGTGTTCCGCGGCGCCGGGAAGGGCAGCCCGGGGAGTCCGTCGTGCTGGGCCGGGGTGAACAGTCGCAGGGAATTCCAGCGGCGGCGCCAGGTCTCGCCGAGCCGCGTGTCGCCCTCCAGGATCTCGAACCGGAGTTTCGTCCGGGCGAGGTGATAACCCGCGGCCAGGCCTGCCTGGCCCGCTCCGATCACCACGGCATCAAGCGGCTGACTGTTCTGATCCATGGCCGGCTCCTAGCTGGGAGAACCTTCTTCGTATCAATTAGAATACCGTTCTAGTGGCTAGAGCGATAGTCTAATGATATGGAAAAGACGACGAGGCGGTCGATCCAGGCGGCCGGGACCCGGGACGCCATCGTCGAGGCGGCCGGCCGGCTGTTCGCTGCCGACGGGTACGTCCGCACCACCATTGACGGGATCGCCGCCGAGAGCGGGGTGGCCGTCCAGACCGTGTACAACTCCGTGGGCAACAAGGCCGCCCTGCTCTCGGCCGTGCTGGACAGCGCGGCGGCGGGGCCGGGAGCGCAGGCGGGCGTGCTGGACTTCATGCGGGAGCGCACGCGGCAGGCGGCCGACTTTCAAGCGCTGGTCGATGTGCTGGCGGACTGGTTTGTCGAGGTCCATCCGCGCACGGCCGGGATCAACGCTGTCATCGCCCAGGCCGCGGCTGTAGATGACTCGGCGGCGCAGCTGGAGAGGGACCGCGGGCAGCAGCGGCTCCGGCGCTATGGGGAGGCCGCCGCGGCGGCCCGGACGCTCGGCGGCCTGAGTTCCGGGATGTCCGATGCCGAGGCGGCCGCCGCCATCTGGTCGCTGGGACACCCGCAGGTCTACCGGGCACTGGTCCGGGACGCCGGTTGGACCCTGCCGGCCTACCGGGCGTGGATCGCCAGGGCGCTGGTTGCCGCGCTCGCCTAAGCCGCTGGTTCACGTCCGGCTGCCGCCCGCCCATCCAACCTGTAGCAGGGGCTGTATCTCAGCGCTGATGACGGCCGCAGCTGCCGGCTAAGTGGCCACGGCGCCGCCCGAGCGCTGGATCGCTGCAGCAAAGACCGGCAGGGCGCGCTGGATCATGTCCTCGGAGGCCGTGAGTGAAATCCGGAAATAGCCCGGCGTCTCGAAAAGCGTTCCCGGCAACACAAACACGTCCTGGTCCGCGAGGGCGGCGGTGAACTGCTCGTCGTCGTCGGCGGGAGTGCGGACGAAGAGATAAAAGGCACCTTCCGGCCGCGATACCTGATACCCCGCAGCGGTCAGCGCCGCCACCATCAGATCGCGTTTGCGCTGCAGCTGCCCGACGTCGATCGCGAACTCTTCCAGCCGCGGCAGGGCGTACTGCATCAGGGCGTTGGGGTGGATCCAGCCCATCGCCATCTGCAGGGCAGTGAGCGCCTCACGCAGCGGCCCGCGGTCCGGCATGGTGGGCGGCAGCGCCAGGTAGCCGATCCGCTGCCCGGGCGCCAGATGCGTCTTGCCATAGGAGTAGGCCAGCAGCGTGTACGGATAGTATTCGGCGGGACTGTGGAACCGGGCGCCGTCGTAGACAATCCGGTTGTAGGGCTCGTCGGAGAGCAGGTAGACCCGCCGCCCGTTGCTGCGCGAGGCCCCTTCCAGCATGTCGGCCAGATCCTGCAGGAGCGAGGGCGGGTAGATCCGGCCGGTCGGGTTGTTGGGCGTGTTCACGATCACCACGCGGGTGCGCGGCGTGATGGCGGCCCCCAGCGCCGCCAGGTCGACGTCGAACGTCTCGGGGTCGCAGCGGATCTTGACCGGCACCAGCCCGGCCTCGATCGTGAGCGGTTCGTAGAAGAACCAGGGCGGCAGGGTGAAGATGACCTCGTCACCGGGGTCAGCGACGGCCTTCAGCGCCAGCGGAATCGCGGTGAAGCCTCCCGTGGTGAGATGGATGTCCGCAGGCTCGAAGGGCAGCCCCAGGAGGCGCTGCAGGGAGGCCGCGGCCGCGGCCTGCGCCGCCGGCTCGTTCGTCTTGTAGGCAAACCACCGCTCGTTCCGTGGCGTCAGCGAGTCCGCCAAGGCTTCGACATAGGCGGCTTGCGGCATCTCGTGCGGRTTGCCGAGGGCGAAGTCACAGATCCCCGGTTCGTGCTGGCGCCGGGTGTAGACGGAGTTCCGGAGGAAGGTGTTGATCCGCTGTTGCGACGGGACGGACGAGAGGGTGGCGGCGCGCCGTGAAACGCCTGGTGAAGCGTTCCGTGATACCGGAGAATCAGTGCTCATGAAAGTCCCTCGCGACGTGGAAGCTTTACCCTGGGTCGGCCCAGTGAGCTCCTGAGCCAGTGGCTGTGCGGGACTAATTCTGGCCCCCGGCGGGCCGGATGTAAACGGCAGGTCAGCGGCGGGGCGTGGGCCGCCGTCGTGCCGCATGCCCGAACAGCCACACGCCGGTGACCGTGGCGAGGTAGCCCGCGATAACGATCAGCGCGGTTCCGGCCCAGAAGTAGTGCGTGGTGTTGTTCTCCAGACCGGTTCCTGCGGCGACGCTCAGCAGGGAAAAGGCGGCAACCGCGGCCGCGACGAGACCCGCCATGGCAGGAAGCGCCAGCCACAGCCGCGAGGATGCCCAATGCTGTCCGTAGCCGTCCCAGACGTTCCAGTCCGGCCCCTTGCGAATGATCAGCCAGCCCGCCGGGAGCATAAAAACCGCCACCACCAGGAAGGCGGCGACGACGTCGGCGGGCCGGTGCCACTGGTTGATCAGCGTGGAGACGCCGGTGGCGACGGCGAAGCTGCCGCCCAGGAAGCCAACGAGGGGCCGCCAGCGCGGGGAGACCATCAGGAACACCGCGGCCGCGGCGGACGCGGCCAGGGTGGTGTGCCCGGAAGGCAGCGAGTTCAGTTCCAGGGTTTCGACCCCTCGGTAGGGCCGGACGGGAACGATGTCCTTCAGGATTTGGGTGGCCACGTTGGCGCCCACGCAGGCCGCCACTGCAATCCCGGCGGCCGCCCAGCGCCGCCGCATCACGGTCACGAAGAGAACCACCACCGTGGCGATCAGCAGGGACAGCGCGGGCAGCCAGTCGAGGAGCTGGTTCGCGGCCTTGCCGGCGGTGCCGTGGATCTCCACCGCCTCCACGAGGGCTGATTCGTCGATGAACTGGCCGGTGGTGGTGCGGACGAAGAAATAGTACGTCGCGGCGAGCGCGGCCATGCTGCCGAGGGTGGCCAGCAGGAACAGGAAGCCGGATCCCCGTCCGGGAATGCCGGCCGCGCGGTTCGCGGCGGGGCCGTTAAGGGCAGGCTTGGACGGCGGCTGCGGGTAGCCCGACGCCGTGTGCCTGCTGGTGTGATCCTGCCGAAAACTCATCCGTATCAGGTTCCCACACAACTCTGCGAAATTTCTGAGGGTGCCCGCCGTAGGGCGCGGGTAGTGTTTTGGCCATGGACACCGCGGCGCAGCATCCGGACCCGGCCTTTCCCCAGTTCCATCCGAGGCCCGCGCGGGGCTGGATCAACGATCCCAACGGCCTGGGCTACGCGGACGGCCGCTTTCACGTGTTCTTCCAGTACAACCCGGATTCGGCACGGCATCAGGGCATTTGCTGGGGACACCTGAGTTCCCCGGACCTGGTCCACTGGGACGAGGAACCGGTGGCGCTCCGGCCCCAGCCCGGCGGACCGGACGCGCTCGGCTGCTGGTCGGGCGTCGTGACGGACGACGGCGGCGTCCCCACCGCCGCGTATTCCGGGGTCGAGGCAGTGGGCGGCCATGCCCGCGTGGTCCTGGCCCGGGCGGACAAGGGCCTGCGTACCTGGACCCAGGAGGGCCACATTGCCGCGGAGATACCCCCGGACCCGCAGGTCACCGCCGTCCGCGACCCCTTTCTCTTCATCTTCCAGGGCCGCCGCTTCGCGCTCCAGGGTGCCGGGCTGGCCTCCGGCCACGCGGCCGTGTTGCTGTACACCGTCGACGACCTCCGCCACTGGAGGTACGAGGGGATCTGGGTCAGCACCGAGGACCCGCTCGCTGCGAGGCACCTGCCCGCGGAGATCTGGGAGTGCCCGCAGCTGGTCCGGGTCCCGGATTCGTCCGGGGCGGACACCTGGCTCCTGATGGCCTCGCTGTGGCTCGGGACCGACCACCACGACCACCCCAACGGCGTCGGCTACCTCCTGGGCTCGCTCGCCCCGAACGCCGCCGGGCTGCCGGTGTTCCGTCCGGCGTCGGGCGGGAGGGCCGACCTGGGCCGGGAGTTCTACGCCCCGCAGATTCTCGCACTACCGGAACGGGCGCTGCTGTGGGGGTGGTCCGGCGAGGCGGAAGACCGTGAGGGACGTCCCGGGCGCAGTCAGGGAGAAATCGACGACGCCGGCTGGGCAGGGGTCCTGACTTTCCCCCGCCAGCTCTCCGTTCACGGCGGGGTCCTCGCCGTCGAACCCGCGACCGAGCTCCGTGCCTACCGTGGCGCACGCCTCCACCGCGGTGCCGCGGGCACCCTGAGGCTGCCGGCCGGGGCGGAGGTCCGGGTGGTCGGGGGAGAGGGTGCCATCCGGCTGGTCCTCGCGTCGGCAGGGCAGCGGCGGACCATTCTCGCGGACACGGTCGCCGGCGGCGACGAACTCAGAATCTTCGTTGATGCCTCGATGGTGGAGGTCTACCGCCACGGCTCGGTGCCCACCACCGTGCGTGCCTACCCCGGCCCCGGTGAGGAGTGGCAGCTGGAACTGCCGCACGGCGCCGCAGCGGACGTCTGGGAACTGAGGCACCCGGCGCTTCCCTAGCGCCCGGCACATGCCCCTCCCTTGCCGCCAAGAGCGGACATCGTGCCAATATGTCCACTCCTGGACGCGCCCACTGGTCATGTCCTCCGCGTCCGCCGGCCCGGGGTGGGACATGTCCGTCCCTGGGGCCCGGGAGCCGGAGCGGCGGCCACTCTATGAAAGGATGATTCCGATGACTTCCCGCGACCAGGCACCCCTCCGCCGCCGCGGCCTCGGGTCCATCGGCAGCCGGTTCAGTGGCGGCGTGCACGTGGGCCTGGCAGCAGCGTTCCTGCCGTTTATCGTCGGGATGGCGGCGTGTTCGGCCCCCGCCCCCACGGTCACCTCCGGATCAACCGTGTCCGCCGGATCGGTGAGCGCCGCTCCGGCACGTGCATCAGATGTCCCTACCGTTTCCTCATCCGCTGCGGGACCGGCCAAGACCCCGGCCCCGTCCGGCGTGTCCGCGGTCGTCGAGGCGGCGCTGCGCACGTTGGTGGCGTCCTCGCCGCAACCGAGTACAGCACAGGTCCTGGAGAGCCTGTCCGCGGCCGGATTCGCCCCGGCCGCCGTCGAGGTTTCGGCGTCCCGGACCCCCACCGGACTGGCCGCGGACGCCGTCGACGTCGGAGTCCTGGGCGAGAACGAATGTGTGATGGCGCAGATCCGGTCCGGAACTGTGCAATCGTCGGTCTTGCCGATTCTTCCGAATGGGCGATGCTTCATCGGCAGCGTCCAGCGGTAGTCAACAGGAGTGGCATGTCGAACCTACTGAATGGCCGCGCCGAAGTTGCGCGAGAAACGCACCGCCCCCGCCGGCGTCGTTCCCTGCTGGCCGTCCAGATCATGGGCGAACTGCTGATAACACTCGGCGTGATTGCGGCTCTCTTCGTCGCCTGGCAATTGTGGTGGACAAACGTTGAGGCGGACGCGGCGCAGGGGGCGGCCGTGAAGCAGTTCGTCCAGGAGCACCAGGTGCCCGTTCCGGGCGATCCCGCCGGCACCCTGCCGGGGAAGACGGATCCTGCTGACCCTGCGGATTCCGGGGCCGTGCCGGTCGGCAGCGCAGCCCGTCACGGGCAGGCGATCGGCGTGGTCTATGTGCCCCGCTTCGGGGCCGAGTACAGCCGGCCGATCATCGAGGGCACCAGCAGCGACGTGATCGACACCCTGGGGCTGGGCCGCTACGCGGGAACGGCCATGCCCGGAGCCGTGGGGAACTTTGCGATGGCAGGGCACCGCCAGACGCACGGCGCAGTCCTGGACAACATCCACACACTGGTGCCGGGGGACAAGATCTACGTCCAGACCGCCGACGGTTTCTACACCTACGTCTTCCGGAACCAGGAGATCGTCCTCCCGGACCGCACGGATGTGATCCTGCCGGTGCCGGCGCAACCCGGCGTCCAGCCGGATCAACGACTATTGACCATGACAAGCTGCAATCCGCGCTTTGGGTCGGAGGAGCGCATCATCGCCTACTCGGTATTCGATTCATGGCAGCCGCTCAACGCCGGACCTCCGGCGGCCATCGCCAAGCAGCTCGCTGCGCTGCAGGGGAAAGGGTAGACCATGTACGCCTGGCTTTTTCGGCAACTTCCCGGGCCTTTTTGGGTGCGGATCCTTCTGTCGGCGGCTATCCTGGCGGGCGCTCTGTTCGTGCTGTTCGAGGTCGTTTTTCCGTTGCTGGCCGACCTGACACACCTTACCGATTCGACGGTCGGCTAGATGGTGCAGCTCCCTGGACTGGATGAGCTTCTCGACGTTGCCCGGGTGGTGAGCCTGCCGATGCGGGTGAGGTTCCGGGGCATTACCCAGCGCGAAGCCCTGCTCCTCCCCGGACCGCAGGGCTGGGGCGAGTTCTGTCCCTTCCCGGAGTACGGCGATGTCGAAGCCGCCCGCTGGCTCGCCGCAGCCGTCGAAGCCGGGTGGCAGGGCTTCCCGGCCCCGCTGCGTACGGTGATTCCCGTCAATGCCACGGTCCCCGCAGTCGCTGCGGACCGGGTGCCGGAAATCCTGGCCCGCTTCGGGCGGGTGGACGCCGTCAAGATCAAAGTCGCCGAGCCGGGCCAGTCGCTTGAGGACGACGCGGCGCGGGTTGCCGCGGTCCGCGAAGCGCTCCCCGACGCCGCGATCCGGGTCGACGCGAACGGGGGCTGGGACGTGCCGACCGCCGTCGCGGCACTGACGCGGCTGGCCGGCGTCGGGCTGGAATACGCGGAACAGCCGGTCCCGGACATCGCCGGCCTCGCCGAGGTCCGCCGCCGGCTGCGCGCCGCCGGGGTCCCGGTGCTGATCGCCGCGGACGAGAGCGTGCGCAAGGAGGACGACCCGCTCAAGGTGGCCCGCGCCGGTGCGTCGGACCTGATCGTCGTAAAGGTGGCCCCTTTGGGAGGAGTGCGGCGCGCCCTCGACATCGTGGCGCAGGCCGGGCTCCCCGCCGTCGTCAGTTCGGCGCTGGACACGTCCGTGGGGATCCGCGCCGGGCTGGCGCTCGCTGCGGCCCTGCCCGAACTTCCCTACGCCTGCGGGCTGGGGACCGTCTCCCTGCTCGGCGCCGACGTGACCCGGGATTCCCTCGTCCCCGACGACGGCGCCATCCGCCTCCGCGAGGTCGCCGCCGATCCGGGGCTGCTGTCCCGCTACGCCGCGTCCCCGGAACGCAGGGACTGGTGGCTGGACCGGCTGCGGCGGGTCCATGCGGTGCTGGCCGCCCCGTCCCGTTAGGACGCTCCCTCACTTGCGGTGGGCGTGTGTGCGACGCTCCCTCACCTCCGGCGGGCGTGGGCGTGACGCTCCCTCAGTTCTGGCGGGCGTGGGCGTGACGCTCCCTCAGTTCTGGCGGCGAATTCACCGCAACTTTACCCAGGCGACCCCTGCACGTACCCCGGGGCTGGAACGGTGGGGAGGCCCGCAACCACCCCGTGGAAGGTCTCTCCATGTCTGTCTCCTCCGGACGCAAATTTTCCCTGCTGCCCATGCTTGGCCACACCAAAGGCAAGCGCAGCCCCGTCACCTGCGCGCTGAAGTGCGACAACGCCTGCTCGGGCGAGGTCTGCAACACCAGCTCGAACAGCTACTTCCGCGACATCGCCTCGGCCACGATGTCCCGCCGCACGGCCCTGGGCTTCGGTGCCGCCGGCGCGCTCGCCGTCGCGTTCGGGGGAGCCCTCACCTCGCCCGGGACTGCGGTGGCCGACGGCGGAACAGGCCTTTCCGCGGCAGCCAAGAACGGCTACGGCCCGTCCAAGCTCCGGTTCGACGCCATTGCGCCCGTCGACGCCGCCGTCGACGCTTTCACCGTTCCGGAAGGCTTCACCTGGCAGCCGTTGATCCGCTGGGGTGATCCGATCTTTGACGATGCCCCGGACTTCGACCTCAACAACCAGAGCGCGGCAGCCCAGGCTCGGCAGTTCGGCTACAACAACGACTACACGGACATCCTCGAACTTCCCGGCAGCAAGGGCCGGCGTGCCGTGCTGTTCGCCAACCACGAATACACGAATGAGACCATCATGTTCCCCGCCTCGCTGGCCGCCGCTGACGTCCGGGCGATCGGCGCCGCGGCCCACGGGCTCTCCGTCGTTGAGCTGGAGCGCAAAAACAAGAACAAGCCCTGGAGCTACGTCAAGGGCGCAAAGCTCAACCGGCGCTACCTGAACACCACGGCGTACGAGCTCACCGGCCCGGTGGCGGGCTCGCCGCTGGTCCGCACCGCGGCCGATCCGACCGGCCGCACCATCCTCGGAACCCTGGGAAACTGCGCCGGCGGCACCACCCCCTGGGGCACCATCCTCTCCGGCGAAGAGAACTTCAACGGGTACTTCGTCTCGCCCGGCACCTCCGCCGAAGACAAGCGCTACGGGCTCACCAACAAGCCCACGGCCCGCCGGTGGGAACTCGACGACCCGCGCTTCGACACCCGCAACCCCGACTTCGCCAACGAAGCCAACCGCTTCGGCTGGATCGTGGAGGTAGACCCGTTCGATCCGACGTCGACGCCGAAGAAGCACTCCTCCCTGGGCCGGTTCAAGCACGAGGGCGCCAACGTGATCGTGGCCGAATCCGGCCACGTGGTGGCCTATTCGGGCGACGACGAGCGGTTCGACTACCTCTACAAGTTCGTCTCCGCCGGCAAGTACCGCGAAGGCGACCGCAAGCACAACATGACGCTGCTCTCCGCCGGCGACCTGTACGTTGCCAGGTTTACGGGCAACTCCCCGGTTGCCGAGATCACCGGGACGGGTGCAGTGCCGGCCGACGGCAGCTTCGACGGCACGGGCGAGTGGCTGCCGCTCGTGGTCGGCGGGGAATCCAAGGTGGCCGGGATGTCCGTCGAGGAAGTGCTCGTGTACACCCGCGTGGCTGCCGACAAGGCCGGCAGGGTGGATGCGCTGGGCAACAAGCTGGGCCCCACGAAGATGGACCGTTGCGAGGACGTCGAGCCCAGCCTGCACACCGGGAAGGTCTACGTCGCCTGCACCAACAACTCGGACCGCGGCAAGGCCGGCAAGGAAGGCGCCACCGAAATCAACCCCCGCAACGAAAACCGCGACGGCCACGTCGTGGAGATCACCGAGACCGGCGACCAGACCTCCACGAAGTTCACTTGGAACCTGCTGATGGTCTGCGGCGATCCCGCCTCCGGAGACGTGACCTACTTCTCCGGCTTCCCGGCGGACCAGGTCTCGCCCATCTCCTGCCCGGACAACCTCGCGTTCGACTCGGTGGGAAACCTCTGGATCTCCACCGACGGCGCCCCCTCCGGCATCGGCAAGGCCGACGGACTGTTCAAGGTCACCCTCGACGGCGCCGAGCGGGGACGGGTGGAGCAGTTCCTCGCCGTCCCGCGCGACGGCGAAACCTGCGGGCCGATCATCCACGACCAGGAGCGCACGGTGTTCGTCTCCGTGCAGCACCCGGGCGAGGACGGCACCTTCGAGGCCCCGTTGTCCTACTTCCCGGACTACGTTCCGGCCGGGACGACGCCGGCGCGGGGCCAGGCACGCGCCCCGCGCCCCGCGGTCGTTCAGGTCTTCCGCAAGGACGGCTAGCTCCTTCCTGACGCTCCCGCACGTTGGGCGGGTCGGGACCGGCGCTCCCTCACTTCTGACGGGCTGTTGGTTGACGCTCCCGCACGTTTGGCGGGATCGGGGCCGGCGCTCCCTCACTTCCTCTGCTCGACGGACAGGAAGTGGGGGAGCGTTCCTCTTGTGGCGGCCAGATCTGCGGGGGCGTTCCGGATTTGTCCGCCGGATGTGAGGGAGCGTCGGGGCGGGGAGGAACTGATAATTTGAACAGTGTGAATAATCCGGCCGAAATGGTTGTCCCCAGAGTCCAGGCAGCAATTGCCAGCGCGTTCGGCGAAGAGTACCGCGGGACGGATCCCGTGGTCCGGCCATCGCAATTCGCCGACATCCAGATCAACGCCGCCATGGCACTGGCCAAGAAGGTCGGCATGCCGCCGCGGGACGCCGCCGCCAGGATTGTCGCTGCCCTCGACCTGGACGGGATCTGCACCGCCGTCGAAATCTCCGGACCCGGCTTCATCAACCTGACCTTCGACGGGACCTGGATCGAAGAGCTGCTCAACGCCGAGTCTCCCGGGGCCCCGGCCGCGGCGGAAGCCCAGCGCATCGTCGTCGACTATTCCTCCCCGAACGTCGCGAAGGAAATGCACGTCGGCCACCTGCGCACCACGGTGGTGGGTGACAGCCTTGTGAAGGTTTTTGAGGCGCTGGGTGACACCGTGATCCGACAGAACCACATCGGCGACTGGGGCACGCCGTTTGGCATGCTGATCGAGCACTGGCTGGAGATCGGCGAGGACTCCCCGGAGGCTGCGCTGCTGGTCGATGATCCGAGCGCGTTCTACCAGGCGGCCCGGGCCAAGTTCGACGCCTCCGCCACCGATGAGGACGGGTTCGCCACCCGCGCGCGGCTCCGGGTGGTGGCCCTGCAGGGCGGCGACGCGGATACCTTCGCCGTCTGGCAGCGGCTCGTGGCCCAGTCGAAACGCTACTTCAACGCCATCTACTCGATGCTGGGCATCAGCCTCACCGACGACCACATCGCCGGCGAAAGCTCCTACGACGCCCATCTGGCACAGCTGTGCCACGAACTCGAGGAACGCGGCATCGCCCGGATCAGCGACGGCGCCCTGTGCACTTTTCCGGCCGGCTTCACCGGCCGCGACGGCCAGCCGATGCCGCTCATCATCCGCAAGTCCGACGGCGGCTACGGTTACGGAACCACGGACCTCGCCACCATCCGGTACCGGGTCCGCGAGCTCGAGGCCAACCGCGTCCTGTATGTGGTGGGCGCCCCGCAGAACATGCACCTGCGTATGGTCATGGCCACAGCCCGCGACGCCGGCTGGCTGCCGGACACGGTGGAGGCCGTGCACGTGCAGATCGGCAACGTGCTGGGTGAGGACGGGAAGATCCTGAAGTCACGCTCCGGTGCCCCGGTCAAGCTGATGGCCCTGCTGGAGGAAGCCGTTGACCGCGCCCGCGCCGTCATCGACGCCAGCAGGCCCGAACTCACCGGGGAAGAACGCGCTGCGACCGCCCGGCAGGTGGGCATCGGTGCCGTGAAATACGCCGACCTCTCCGTGGGGCACGACACCGAATACGTCTTCGACTTCGACCGGATGCTGGCCCTGAGCGGCAACACCGGCCCCTACGTGCAGTACGCCGCCGCGAGGATCCGTTCGATCCTCCGCAAGGCCGGTGTGCTGGAGGAGCACACCGCCGGGACCGAAGGCGCGGGGACCGAAACAGCCGGGACCGACAGCGACGGCGGCACGCCGGCGACGGTGATCGCCGTCGTCGAACCTGCCGAACGCGCCCTGGCCCTGCACCTCCTGGAGTACGGCGCCACGCTGCACAAGGTCCGCGAGGCGCTGGAGCCGCACCGGCTGTGCACGTACCTGTTCGAACTCGCCCAGCTCTTCACGTCCTTCTACGACCAGTGCCCCGTGCTGAAATCCGACGATTCGGTCCGGGAGTCGCGGCTGGCCCTCTGTGCCCTGGTCCTGCGCCGGCTGTCCGAAGGCCTGGACCTGCTCGGCATCGAGACCCCGGAGAACATGTGAGCCCGGGGCACGGCGAAGGCGGGGATGCCCCGGGCGCGGGGGAGCTGAGCGCGGTTGATGCCGCGCGGATCGCGGTCGCCGCCCTGCTGCTCGAGGGGGTGCGCTATGTGGTGGTGGCGCCCGGTTCACGTTCGGCGCCGATGGCCTACGCCCTGGCCGAGGCCGACGCCGCCGGCCGGGTCGAGCTGCTGGTGCGGATCGACGAGCGGGACGCCGGCTTCACGGCCCTGGGCCTGGCGCTGGCCACGGGGGCGCCCGCGGCCGTGCTCACCACCTCCGGGACCGCCGTCGGGAATCTCCTGCCGGCGGTGATGGAGGCCAACCACGCCGCTGTCCCGCTCGTCGTGATCTCGGCCGACCGTCCCGTCGAACTCCGCGGGACGGGCGCCAACCAGACCACGGTGCAGCTGGATCTCTTCGGTGAGCATGTCCGCTTCGCGGCTGATGTGCCCGCCGGCAGCGACCCGCGGCGCGCGGTCGAGACCGCCTTGAGCGCCGCCACTGGCGCCTTCGAGGACACCCCGCCCGGGCCGGTGCAGCTCAACCTGGCCTTCCGCGACCCGCTCGTTCCCGCGCCCGGCGACCGGCTGCCGCCCGAATCCGGCCGCCGGGTGTACCGCGCGCCCCGCGGTCCGCTGGCCCTCGATTTCCCGCCCGCCTCGGCCGGCCTGCCGGAACGGCGCACCGTGGTGCTGGCAGGGCACGACGCCGGTCCGGTCGCCGAAGCCTTCGCACGGGCCCACGGCCTGCCGCTGCTTGCCGAGCCGTCCTCCAACGCGCGGTTCGGCCCGAACGCCGTGGGACCGTACCGGATTGTCCTGGATGCGTTCGGCCCGGACGCCGCGCAGCCGATCGAGCGCGTGGTGCTCTTCGGCCGGCCCACCCTCTCCCGGCCCGTGAGCGCCCTGCTGGCCCGCGCCGACGTCCCCTCCGCCCTGTACCAGCCGGTGCCCGTGGCCTGGTACGAGCCCGGCCGCCGCACCGAGCTCCCGCTCGACAACCTGGCGGACCTGGCCGACTTCGCCGGCCGCGGGTCCGCGGCGTGGCTCGATGCCTGGCTCCTGGCCGGGGCCGCCGCGCAGCACGCCGTCGGCGTGGCGTTGGCCGGAACGGCGCTCTCCGGTTCCGCGGAGGTCTCGGGGCCCGCCGTCGGCGCCCTGGTCTGGGAACATACGCGCGGACAGCTTGTGCTCGGCTCCTCCAATGGCATCCGCGACGTGGACCTCGCCGGCGCGCCCGCCGCGGAGCCGGGCGCCGTCGTGTTCGCCAACCGGGGCCTCTCCGGCATCGACGGGACGCTGGCCACGGCCACGGGCATTGCCTTGGGCGGCCGGCAGGAAACCACCGTGCTGCTGGGCGACGTCACCTTCCTGCACGACGCCGGCGGGCTGCTGCTGGGTGCAGGGGAAGAGGAGCCCAACCTGCGGATGGTGGTCCTCAACGACGCGGGCGGGGCCATCTTCGGGCTGCTGGAACACGGTGCTGTCGAGGCCGCGGGCCGCTACGGAACCGCCGTCGACCGCCTCTTCGGCACCCCGCACGGCGTGAACCTTGCGGCCCTCGCGGCGGCCTACGGTGTGGCGCACCGCCCGGTCAGCACGACGGCGGAGCTCGCCGGGGCGCTGGCGGAACCGTGGGAGGGCCGCAGCATCATCGAGGTGCGGACGGACCGGCGCGGGCTGCGCGAACTGCACGTGCGCATCAGGGCCGCCGTAGGCGCGGCGGTGGCCGGAGTCCTCTCCGCGCAGTAGGTGACCGGGAATCCGCTACGAAAACGGACAGCCGCCACGTGGATCCACGTAGCGGCTGTCCGAAATCGGCGCGAAAGGATTACTCCGCGATGTCGATGTGCGTCGGGTCGAGGACACGGCGCAGGAATTCCTTGGTGCGGGCATGGGTGGGGGCGCTGATGACCCGCTCGGCCACGCCTTCCTCCACCACAACGCCGCCGTCCATGAACACCACGCGGTCGGCCACTTCGCGGGCGAAGCCCATCTCGTGGGTCACCACAAGCATGGTCATACCCTCCTTGGCCAGGTTGCGCATGACGGCCAGGACATCGCCTACGGTCTCCGGGTCCAGGGCCGAGGTGGGCTCATCGAACAGCATCAGCTCGGGGTCCATGCTCAGCGCGCGGGCAATGGCCACACGCTGCTGCTGGCCGCCGGAGAGCTGGTCAGGGAAACGGTCGGCGAGGTGCCCGAGGCCCACACGCTCCAGGTTCTTCATGGCCACGGCCGCGGCATCCTCCTGGCTGCGCTTGAGCACCTTGGTCTGGGCGATGGTGCAGTTCTTCAGCGCGCTCAGGTGCGGGAAGAGGTTGAACTGCTGGAAGACCATGCCCACCTTGCGGCGCATCTTGTCGATGTCCACATCCAGGTCGGTTGCCTCGAAGCCGCCGACGTGGACGCTGCCCTCGTTCGGCTGCTCCAGCAGGTTGACGCAGCGGAGCAGGGTGGACTTGCCGGAGCCGGACGGGCCGATCAGGCAGACAACCTCGCCGGGCTTCACCTCGAGGCTGATGCCCTTGAGCACCTCGTTGGATCCATAGGACTTGCGGAGGTCCGTGATGGACACGCCAGCGGCCTTGACGGCCCCGCTGCGGTCATTCGCGTTGTGTACGACGTCGTTCATGACTGTCCTGCCTATCGCTTTGTCCGCGCGGAGCGGCTTTCGAACTTCCGGGCCAAGAGGCTCAGCGGGATGGTGATCACCAGGTAGAAGGCGCCGGCGACCAGGAGCGGCGTCAGGCCCGCGCCGAGGCTGGAGATGCCGTCGCGGCCGAACTTCGTGAGCTCGTACTGCGAAGCGGTGAGGCCCAGCACGTAGATGAGCGAAGAGTCCTTGGTCAGCAGGATGACCTCGTTGGTCAGCGGCGGCAGGACGATCCGGAACGCCTGCGGGATGACGATGGAGACCATCGCCCGCCACTGCGGCATTCCGAGCGACCGGGCGGCCTCCATTTGGCCTTTCGGCACGGCTTGCAGGCCGGCGCGCAGGGTTTCGGCAATATAGGCCGAGGCCACCATGCCGAGCGAGACCATGACCACCACGGCCACGTTCCAGGAGACACCGAAGGCCAGCGGCACGCCGTAGCCGAACGCAATGAAGACCAGCAGGGCCGGGATGCCGCGGAAGAACTCGATGTAGCCGGTGGCCATCCAGCGGTACAGCGGGAAGGAGGAGAGCTTCATGAGGGCCAGCAGCAGGCCGCCGGACAGGCCCACGATGAAGCCAAGGGCCGTGTAGATCAGGGTGTTCTTGAGGCCCACCAGGATGATGTCCGGGAACATCGGGCCAATCTTGGCGAAGTTGAAGACGCTGTTGCTGATGGTCTTCCAGTCCGTGGCCAGGATCAGGGCGATCACAGCCACCACAAAGATCCCCGCCTGGACGTACAGGCTGACTCTGGCTCGTTGACGTGCGGTCATTGCCATGGTGTTCTCACATTCGTTTCGCGCAGTTGAGGCCCCGTACGGACTGTTGTTCAGCGGTACGGGGCCTCAACTGCGTAGGTCTCAGGCCGGGTGCTGGCTACTTGGAAGTTTCGCCGAACCAGGTGGTCTTGAACTTCGCCATGGTGCCGTCGTCTGTCAGGCGCTTGAGTGTGCCGTTGACCTGGGTGGCCATTGCGGTGTTGCCCTTCTTGATGGCGATGCCCAGCTTTTCACCGGTGGCGAAGTTCTCCACGCGCTTGAAATTGGAGTCATCCTTGATGGCGTAGCCGAGGACGGACTGGTTGCCGAGGGCGGCGTCGATGGTGCCGGCCTTGAGCGCCTGCACAAGGAGCCCCGTGTCCTCGAACTGCTGCGCGTCGAGGCCCTTATCCTTGGCATATTGTGCGCCGGTGGTGGCCTGCTGGACGCCTACCTTCTTGCCCTTGGCGCCTTCGAGGTTGGTGATGCCTGACGAGACAGAGGCCACGAGGGTCAGGTCGTCGTCAAGGTACGGGTCGGAGAAGTCCATGACCGACTTGCGGGTGTCCGTGATGGAAATCGAGGAGATCGAGACGTCGCACTGGGTCAGGGCGGTACCGGTCTCGATGGCCTCGAAGGAGCTGTCCACAACGCTGAGTTCGGCCTTCAGGTCCTTGGCCACCTCCGCTGCGATGTCCATGTCGAAGCCGACGATCTTGCCGTCCTTCTGGAATTCGAACGGCTCGTAGGGCACGTCCGAGCAAACGGTCAGCTTGCCGGGGGTGATGAGCTGCACGCCGCCCTCAGAGGAGGCTGCGGGGGTGGAACTGCCGCCACAGGCCGTGAGCGTGAGAGCGCCGACGGCGAGGATTGCGGCTGCCTTGGCGGACAACTTTGCCGTGGCGAGGGACTTGAGCTGCATGGTTTCTTCCCTTTTGTTGCAGGTTATTGCAGGAGCAGGCGTGACTTAAACGGCTTATAGTGTATCGCCGAAAACGAGATGTGCATCACAGGAAACTTTGTTTCACCATTGGATAACTAATGTCGAGACTAGCGCAAGGTCCGCCAGGCCCGCAGTGTCTCTTATCCCGGACTCTAGCTGTTGATGCCGAGGGACTCCAGCATCGGCCGGAACTTCGCCCACGTCTCGGCGAGCTCGGCTTCGGGCACGGAGCCCTCGACGACGCCGCAGCCAGCGTACAGCCGCACCGTCTCCGGTGACTCGATGACGGCGCCGCGCAGCGCGATGCCCCATTCCCCGTTGCCGGCGGCGTCCAGCCAGCCGACCGGCCCGGCGTAGGGCCCGCGGTCCAGGTGCTCCAGCTTGCGGATCAGGGCGCCCGCCACGGTGGTCGGCGTGCCGCAGACCGCCGCCGTGGGATGCAGGGCGTTAATCAGGGCGAGGCACGTGGGCACATGGCCCTCGACCTCGGTCAGCTCGGCCTTCACGTCCGAGGCGAGGTGCCAGACGTTCGGGAGCTCCAGGATGAACGGTTCGCTGTGCGCGTTCATCGCCTCCGAGAACGGCGCCAGCTGGGTGGTCAGCGACTGGATGGCGATGTCGTGTTCGTGCCGCTGCTTCTCGGACCCCGCCAGTACCCGCTCGGCGAACTCCAGCGGCGAGCCCGCCATGCCGTCGGCGTCGCGGCGGTCCAGGGTGCCGGCCAGGACGCGGGCCTGCGCGGTGCGCCCCTCCACCTGGATCAGCATCTCCGGAGTGGCGCCCACCAGCCCGTCGACGCCGTAGGTCCAGCATTCGCGGTACCGGGCCGACAGTTCGCGCAGCACCTGGGCGGCATTGACGCCGGTGGGGAGGGTGGCCACGATGTCCCGCGCCAGTACCAGCTTCTCGAGGGCACCGGCCCGGATCTCTTCGACGCCGGCGGCGACGGCGGCCATCCAGGCTTCCTCGCTCAGCGACCCGGTGTGCAGCGTTGCCCCGGCGGCCAACGTCACAGGGCGGACGACGGCGCTGCCCGCCTGTGCGGCAGCGGCACCGGCGCCGGCTTCCGACGTCGGGCCGTCCGGTACGGTGCCGCCCGCACCAGCACGGGCACCGGCTACGGCCCCGCCGCTGCCAAGCCAGCGGTCCAGTGCGGCGCGGGCGCCCGCTGCGGTGAGTTCGACGTCGTCGAACGTCAGCTGGGTGAGCCAGGCCTCGCCGCCACGGAGCCCCACGACGATTTCCGGGACGATCAGCCGCGACTCATGCGCGGAGGCTTTGGAGAAGGCGAAGGAGCCGAAAGCGACCGGGCCGGTGCCGGGCCACTCCACGGCGTCCTCGATCTCGGCTTCGAGGACCAGGTGGCGCCACCAGATGTCCGCCTCGAGGAAGCGCTCGGGTCCTGTGGCGGTGAACCGGGCCACCTCGCCGAAGCCGACCAGGCCCGCTTCGCGGCGGGTCCAGCAGAGAAGGTCGTCGCGGACCAGAAACGAAGGCAGCCCCCCGGGAAATGATTCTGCATCGAGGGGGACTGTCAGTGTCCTGATAATTCTGGTACGGGGCGCGCTGGTCATAGTGAGACTAACCCTACTCCCGACCCGCCGGAGGCCCTGCTCAGGGCGTGGTTCGTGGGTGTGCCGAACATTTGAGACAATGACAGGGTGAACCGAGCATCCTTGGATAAGCGTCCGGACGAAGTAGCCACGATGTTTGACGACGTCGCCCCCAAATACGACGTCGTCAACGATGTCCTGTCGATGGGGCAGACACGGCGTTGGCGCAAGGTCGTGGTCGAAGCCATGGATGTGAAGGCGGGCCAGCGGGTGCTCGACCTCGCCGCCGGCACGGGCACCTCCAGCGAACCGTATGCCGACGCCGGCATCGACGTGATCGCCTGCGACTTCTCGCTCGGCATGCTCAAGGTCGGCAAGCGCCGCCGCCCCGACATCGATTTCATCGCCGGTGACGCCACCCGCCTGCCGTTCGCGGACAACACCTTCGATGCCAGCACCATCTCCTTTGGCCTGCGCAACGTCAACGAGCCGAAAAAGGCCCTCGCCGAGATGCTGCGGGTCACCAAGCCCGGCGGCAAGCTGGTCATCGCCGAGTTCTCCCAGCCCGTGGTGCCGCTGTGGCGCACCATGTACACCGAATACCTCATGCGCGCGCTGCCCGCGATCGCCGTCAAGGTCTCGTCGAACCCGGACGCCTACGTCTACCTCGCCGAATCCATCCGCGCCTGGCCGGACCAGGACCACCTCGCGGCCTGGCTGCAGGAGGCCGGCTGGGAGAGCGTCACCTACCGCAACCTCAGCGGCGGCATCGTCGCCGTGCACCGGGCCGTGAAGCCCGGAACGGAGTCCGGCCCCGCCGCGGGCGCCGCAGCCCTGGCCGCCCACACCGGACCGGTGGCGAGGCTGCGCCGCAACACCCGGCCCGCGCGTTAGTTCGTCGCTGCCGTGAAAGTACTGATCGTCGGAGCCGGTCCGGCCGGATCCACTGCCGCCTACTACCTGGCCAGGGCAGGCATCGACGTCACGGTGCTGGAAAAGACCAGCTTTCCCCGTGAAAAGGTCTGCGGCGACGGACTCACTCCCCGCGCCGTCCGCGAGATCCAGAAGCTCGGCCTGCCGCACCCCGAAGCCGAGGGCTGGCGCCGCAACAAGGGCCTGCGCCTGCTGGCCGGCGGCCGCAGCATCGAACTTCCCTGGCCCGAGGTCTCCGATTTCCCGCAGTACGGGCTGATCCGGACCCGGCTCGGCTTCGACGAGGAACTGGCGCAGCACGCCCGGTCCGCGGGCGCCGTCGTGCTGGAACGCCACAGCGTCACCGAGGCACTGCGCTCCGACGACGGCCGCGTCACCGGGGTCCGGGCCGCGCTGCTCGACGACGCCGGGCGAAAGACCGGCGAAACCCGCGACTTTCCCGCCGACGTCGTCCTCGCGGCGGACGGCAACTCGACCCGCACCGCTGTCTCGCTCGGCCTCCGGAAGCGCGACGACCGCCCGCTCGGCGTCGCCGTCCGCACCTACTTCACCTCGCCGCGGCACGATGATGACTGGATGGAGGGCTGGCTGGAGCTCCCCGGCCGCGACGGCAAACTGCTGCCCGGCTACGGCTGGGTGTTCGGCGTCGGGGACGGCACCTCCAACGTCGGCCTGGGCATCCTGAACTCCTCCAAGGAATTCGGCAAGCTGGATTACAAGCAGGTCCTGCGCGAATGGACCGCCGGCATGCCCGCCGACTGGGGCTTCACCCCGGAGAACCAGGTGGGCGAGATCCGCGGCGCCGCGCTGCCCATGGGCTTCAACCGCACCCCGCATTATTCGCCGGGGCTGCTGCTGCTCGGCGACGCCGGCGGCATGGTCTCCCCGTTCAACGGCGAGGGCATCTCCTACGCCATGGAGTCCGCGCGTTTCGCGGCCGAGTTCATCATCGACGCTTCGTCTCGTTCCGCTTCTCTTTCCGCGTCCCGTTCTGCCTCCGGCCGGTGGAGCGCTTCCGACGCCGATGCCCGGCTTGCAGGGTACGCGGACTACGTGCGGGACCAGTGGGGGTCGCACTTCTCCCTGGGCCGCGCCTTCGCCGCCCTGATCGGGAAGCCGGCCGTGATGAAACTGGCTCTCCGGACGGGCATGCCCATTCCTGTGCTCATGCGGTTCGTGGTGCGGCTGCTGGCCAACCTGACCGATCCCGCGGCCAAGGGCTTCGAGGACCGCGTCATCCGGGTCCTGGAATCGCTGGTCCCGGCGACGTCCAACCAGGGCCCGTCCGGCACGCACGGCACTTCGCACTCCAGCGCCAACTCCGCGGATTCCGCAACAAAAGTTAGGGTTAACCCGTGACCAACTCTGCAGACCAAAGCTGGACGCACGCCGGACACGGCCTGCCGAGCTCTGAGCCCGACCTCAACACCACCGCCATCGCCACCGGATTGCAGCTGCCGGCCGGCTTCGCCGCGATCGCGGGGGACCCCGAACTGGGGCCCGCCATCACCACGAACCTGGCCCGTGTGGAGAAGAAGCTCCGCGAGGCCATTGCCAACTCGGATCCGCTGGCTGACGCGACGTCGCGCCACCTCGTGGAAGCGGGCGGCAAGCGTATCCGCCCCCTCCTGACCCTGCTCTGCGCCCACCTGGGCGACGCTTCGCTGCCCGCCGTGGTGCAGGCCGCCGTCGTCGTTGAACTGACGCACCTGGCGACGCTCTATCACGACGACGTGATGGACTCCGCGCCGTTCCGCCGCGGCGCCCCCACGGCGCACGAGGTCTGGGGGAACTCCGTCGCGGTGCTGACCGGCGACCTGATTTTTGCCCGGGCCTCCATCCTGGTTTCCGAACTTGGCTCCCGTGCCCTGGGCATCCAGGCGCGCACCTTTGAGCGGCTGTGCCTGGGCCAGCTGCACGAAACCGTGGGTCCGCGCCCGGATGAGGATCCGGTGGAGCACTACCTGTCCGTCATCGCCGACAAGACCGGTTCGCTGGTGGCGGCCTCCGGACAGCTCGGCGCGATCTTCTCCGGCGCCGATGAAGCCTACGAGCCGATGCTGGTCGAGTACGGCGAAAAGGTGGGCGTCGCCTTCCAGCTCGCCGACGACGTCATCGACGTCACCGGCGTTAAGGTCAAGTCCGGCAAGTCCCCGGGCACCGACCTGCGCGAGGGTGTGCCGACGCTGCCCGTGCTGCTGCTGCGCAACGCCGCCCGCGACGGGGACCTGACCGCCGTCGAACTCCTGAAGCTCATCGACGGTGACCTCAGCTCCGATGAGGCCCTCGCGGCCGCGGTCGCCGGCCTGCGGGAGCACCCGGTCACGGCCGAATCCTGGGTGGTGGCCCGTGCCTGGGCCGATGAGGCTATTGCCGCCCTCGCGCCGCTGCCCGAGGGAGTGGTAAAGGACTCGCTGACCAACTTCGCGCTGGCCGTGGTGGACCGCGCCAGCTGATATTTGCCGGTTGAGTTCCCGCAGGCGGGGCTGCCAGTCTTAAACGGAATGGCCCCGGTTCCTCACAACGTTTCGAGTCATCCGTTGTGCGGAACCGGGGCCATTTCTCCGTTCGCATCAGATCCACCGGAGGCATTTAGTGAACCCATGACTGAGCCTATGACAGAAATGTCACGCTGTCTAGGCAGGCTGTAAATTTGTTGTCACGGGTTTTGATGGTTGGGTTGGCGGAGTCTCCTCACCTTTGGCGTGGGCCAAGCCTGAAACCGGGGCGACGCGCCGTACCGCTGCTCCAAAGTTGGGGGATCGCCGGCGGCGGATTGGCCCACATAGGCTGCACTGCGCCTGTCCCTCTGTCGAGTACGGGACTGTGCTGGGTGCATGGACCTCACCAGTTACCTGAAATACGCCGGTTCCGTGGCACGGACGGGGACGCTTTTGCAGGCAGGCTTCTCTGAACGGACTGTCAGGGACGCCGTCTCGGCCGGGGAAATCGTGCGGCTGCGCCATGGAATCGTGACACTGGCGGGCGCAGCTCCTGATCTGGTGGCGGCGGTGTTGACCAATGGACTGCTGTGTTGCGCGTCGGCGGCGCCGCACCAGGGTCTGTGGCGGCTCCACGCACCCGAGCGGCTTCATCTCCTTTGCCGGCACGGGTCCGCCGCCGGCGTCGTAATCCACCGCGGCAGCTTGGTGCCGCCGGAGTTTCCCCGTCCTGTTGCCGGGCTGACTGACACCCTGCTCCATGCTCTGCGGTGCCTGCCCCCGATGGAAGCCGCGGTGATGGTGGAAAGCGCCCTGTTGCAGGGGCGTACGACGCTGGACTACTTGGGGCAGCGGCTGCCGGGAAATCGGAACGGTGCCGCCCGCGCGGTTCTTGAGCTGGTCGATGGCTCGGCGGACTCGGCCATTGAAGTCGTTGCCAGGCTGTTGTTCAGGGTCCAGGGCATCTACACACAGACGCAAGTGGAGCTGCCCGGGATTGGCCGTGTGGACTTTTTGCTTGAGGGGTTCCTGATCGTGGAGATTGACGGAAGCACCCATCTGGAGCCCGCTCAAGTGAAGAAGGACAGACGGCGGAACAACGCCAGCACCCTTACGGGCTACGCAGTACTTCGGTATGGGTACCAAGATGTGGTCCACAACCCGCAAAAAGTCATCGATGAGGTGTGGCAGGTACTGCGCGGCCGAGTCATCCGCTGAATTTCCCCACGTACGAACTTCCGACGGCGCAGACTTCCGGCGGGTCGGCCCCGACACCCCGGTGAAGGCCGCCAAACATGGGGAGGATCGGCGGACGGGGAGGATCGGAGCCTGCGTTAGTCCTCGTCCTCGTCGTTGAACGCCCATTCGAACATGTCGAAGACGAACTCGGAGAAGGTTCCTTCCTCGCTCTTCCACTGGGCGCGGGCGTTGTTGCGGCGGTACACGATCGGGTCCGGAACGCTGAGGTCGCCGACCCGGAAGCCCCAGGTGAACTGTTCTTCCTCGTCCTCGAGGAACATGAGGAAGCCTTCGTCATCGACCTCGAGCTCTTCGGGGTCCCAGAAGTAGTGGTACGCCTCCATGATGTCCTCGCAGCCGCCGACCGCGAGGTAGAACTCCCGCAATGCCAGCGGCACCTGGAACTTGTGCTCGGCGAGGGCCGCATCCAGCTCGTCGGCCGGGAGTCCATCCTCTTCCTGCCATTCGTCTTCGAGATACTTCGGAACAAGCGCGCGGAACTTCTCGAGGAACATGTCAGTCATGGTTCTTATCCTAGCTAATCCTTGGTCCCGCCATCCCCGGTGTTCAGGCCGAGCCGGTGCCAGCCGCGGACCGCCAGCGGAACGTGCCACTTGCGCCGCCATGCAGTGACCCGGAAGGCGAAAACGACGGCAGCCACGGCACCCGCGCTGACCGCGTTGAAGGTGCCGGTGACGGACAGCACCACCGTCAGGGCCGCCCCCGCGAACGCCGGCAGCGCATACAGATCCTTCGGGTCGAACAGCTGCGGCACCTCATTGGCGGTAATGTCCCGGAGCAGGCCGCCGCCCACCGCGGTCGTGACCCCGAGGAGCACGGCCGCAATGGGGTTCATCCCGGCCGCTATTGCCTTGAGGGACCCGGTGATGCAGAACAGGGCCAGGCCGCCGGCGTCGAACAGGACCAGCAGGGAGGTGAAGCGCTGGACGCTGGAGAACAGGAAATACACCAGCACCGTGGCGAGCAGCGGCGGCGCCAGGTAGGCCGGGTTGATGAAGGCCGTGGGCGGACCCGCGTTGATGATGATGTCGCGGATGACGCCGCCGCCCAGGCTGACCACCGAGGCCAGCAGCAGCGAGCCGATGATGTCGAACTGTTTCCGCGCCGCGAGCAGGGACCCTGACACGGCGAAGAAGAAGACGCCGGCCAGGTCCAGCCAGATCAGGACGGCGCTAAAGGAAAAAGTCATGGAGCGTCCCGGTCGAATCTCGAGGGGCGGATGGGGCGGCTCCAAGGTTACGCTAACGGCTATGAATAGCCCCATCCTGATCGCCTGCGCCCATGGCACCTCGAGTACTGAGGGTGCTGCCGAAGTCAATGCGCTGCGCGCCGGAATCGCCGCGCTGCGGCCGGGACTGGATATCCGCGAGGCCTATGTCGACGTTCAGGACCCCGAGCTGCCCGCCGTCGTCGCGGGCCTGCCGGCGGGGGAGTCCGCCGTCGTCGTCCCCCTGCTGCTCAGCGTGGGCTACCACGTCAAGGTGGACATCGCCCGTGCCGTCAAGAGCCGGCCGGACACCCGCGCCGCTGCTCCGCTGGGGCCGGATCCGAGACTCGCGGCCCTGCTGGACCAGCGTCTCCGCGAAGCCGGCGTGACCGACAACGACGCCGTGATCCTCGCCGCTGCCGGTTCCTCCGACCCCACCGCCGCGCAGAATGTCGAGGAACTCGCGGGCCAGCTCCGCGCCCTGCGTTCCAACCGGATCGTGGCAGCGTACGGCGCGTCGGCTAAGCCTTCGGTGCCCGACGCCGTCGCCATGCTCCGGGAGGAGGCCGCCGGCGGCGCCGGTGCGGGGGAGTCGGCGGGCGGAGTCGATCTGGGCGGCCGGGTGGTCATCGCCGCCTATCTGCTGGCCCCCGGCTTCTTCCACGACCAGCTCGCCAAGGCCGGCGCGGACCTCGTCACGGCGCCGTTGCTGCCGTCACCGGTGCTCGCCGAAATCGCGCTGGAACGCTACGACGCAGCCCGCGCGGCGGGCGGCTGAACGCCCGCGCGGCGGGAGGCTGAACACCGGCGCGGCGGGCGGCCGACGGCGGTCGCCGCAAGCACACCACCCCCGCCACTTCAAGGCTCGCCGATGCTTCGTGACGATTTATTGCCCTAGGTGACCTCGCGTTGCCGACCCTTTGTGACGGCATTACAGCCACCCCTACAGTCGATCCATGACTGATACAGCTCTAGCCGGAGCGTCCCCGGACCAGGCTGCCCCAGGCCGCACCAAGCGCCCCACCGCCCGCCCCGCCGCAAAGCCGCACGGGCAGTGGAAAGTGGACGGCACCGCCCCGCTGAACGCCAACGAAACCTGGAAGCAGGAGGACAACGGCCTCAACGTCCGCGAGCGTATCGAGTCCGTCTACTCCAAGCATGGCTTCGACTCGATCGACGGCACCGACCTGCACGGGCGCTTCCGTTGGTGGGGCCTCTACACCCAGCGCAAGCCCGGGATCGACGGCGGCAAGACCGCCACGCTCGAGCCGCACGAGCTCGAAGACAAGTACTTTATGCTGCGCGTCAGGATTGACGGCGGCGCCCTCACCACTCAGCAGCTGCGCGTCATCGGCCAGATCTCCGTCGACTTCGCCCGCGACTCGGCAGACCTCACCGACCGCCAGAACATCCAGCTGCACTGGATCCGGGTCGAGGACGTGCCGGAAATCTGGCGCCGCCTCGAGTCGGTGGACCTGTCCACCACGGAAGCCTGCGGCGACGTCCCCCGCGTGATCCTCGGCTCCCCGGTCGCCGGCATCGCGAAGGACGAGATCATCGATCCCACGCCGCTGATCCACGAGCTCGCCGAGCGCTTTATCGGCGACCCCGAACTGGCCAACCTGCCGCGCAAATTCAAAACCGCCATCACCGGCCACCCCAGCCAGGACGTGGTCCACGAGATCAACGACGTCGCCCTGGTGGGCCTGGTCCACCCCGAACTTGGCATCGGCTACGACCTCTGGGTGGGCGGCGCGCTCTCCACGAACCCCATGCTGGGCAAGCGCCTCGGCGCCTTCGTCCGCCCCGACCAGGCCGCCGACGTCTGGCTCGGCGTCACCAGCATCTTCCGCGACTACGGCTACCGGCGCATGCGCACCAAGGCCCGCCTGAAGTTCCTGTTGGCCGACTGGGGCCCGGTGAAGTTCCGCCAGGTGCTCGAGGACGAATACCTCGGCTACAAGCTCGACGACGGCCCGGCCGCCCCCAAGCCCACCACCCCGGGCGACCACATCGGCGTGCACGAGCAGAAGGACGGCAAGTTCTTCATCGGAGCCACCCCGCTGGCCGGACGGCTGTCCGGCAGCCAGCTCGTCATGCTCGCGGACACCCTCGAGGCCCGCGGCTCCCAGCGGCTGCGCACCACCCCGCACCAGAAGCTCGTGGTCCTCGATGTGCCCAAGGACGACGTGGAACCGCTCGTCGCCGAACTCGACGCCCTGGGCCTGTCGGCCCGGCCGTCCGTGTTCCGCCGCGGCACCATCGCCTGCACCGGGATCGAATACTGCAAGCTGGCCATCGTCGAAACCAAGGTCACGGCCGCCACCGCCGTCGCCGAGCTGGAACGCCGCCTCGCCGACCTCGTCGAAACCAGCCAGCTCCCGCAGGCGCTCTCGCTGCACATCAACGGCTGCCCCAACTCCTGCGCCCGGATCCAGACCGCAGACATCGGCCTCAAGGGCATGATGCTTCCCACGCCCGACGGCGATCCCACCCCGGGTTTCCAGGTCCACCTCGGCGGCGGGCTGGCTTCATCGGACCGCGAGGAGGCGGGCCTGGGACGGACTGTCCGCGGCCTTAAGGTCACGGCCGAAGACCTGCCCGACTATGTGGAGCGTGTGGTGCGGAAGTTCGTGGCCGACCACGCCGAGGGCCAGACCTTCGCCGAATGGGCGTTCGCGGCCGACGAGGGTGATCTGCAGTGACTAACATTCAGCCGCTGGCAGGCGGTGGCCCCTCCCTCCGCACCCACGACGAGCTGAAGGTCCTCGCCGAGGCCGGTGCCGCCGAGCTCGGCTGGGACGCCCCGGCCCGCGAGGTGATCGCCTGGGTGGCGCGCAACTTCGATCTCCCGGCGGTAGCCGTCGCCTGCTCCATGGCCGACGCTGTCCTTCCGGCGCTCGTCGCGGACCAGCTCCCCGGCGTCGACGTGCTTTTCCTGGAGACCGGCTACCACTTCCCGGAAACCCACACGACCCGCGACGAGGTCGCCGCGAACCTGCACGTCAACGTCGTCGACGTGCTGCCGGAGAACACCGTGGAGCAGCAGGACCGGCTCCTCGGCAAGGACCTCTTCGCCCGCGACCCCGCCCAGTGCTGCGCGCTGCGCAAGGTGGCCCCGCTGCGCCGCACCCTCGCCGGTTACGAACTTTGGTTCACCGGCGTCCGCCGCGACGAGGCCCCCACCCGCACCAACACCCCCCTGGTCACCTGGGACGAAACCAACGGCCTGGTCAAGGTCAACCCGGTCGCGGCCTGGAGCTTCGACCAGCTGGTCCAGTACTCCGACGACAACCTCCTCCCCGTCAACCCGCTGCTTTCACAGGGCTACCCGTCCATTGGCTGCCAGCCCTGCACCCGCAAGGTAGCGCCCGGCGACGATCCCCGCGCCGGACGCTGGGCAGGAACCGACAAGACAGAATGCGGACTACACGTATGAGCAACTTGAGCACGACGACGACGACGGCCGGCTACGCCTCCGCGGCAGATGCCGCCCCCGCCCCTTCGCTGGACGGCAATGCTGCAAGCAGCATGCCGTCCAGCTACGGAAGGCCCGATGCCACTCCCGGGGCGGCATCTGCCGCTGCGGCTCTGCGGTCGGGTCGCCTGAGTTCTGCGGCCCCGCGCGCGGCCCGCCTTTCGTCGTTGGACACTTTGGAATCAGAAGCGATCCACATTATTCGCGAGGTTGTTGCCGAGTTTGAGAAGCCTGCGCTGCTGTTTTCCGGCGGCAAGGATTCTGTGGTGATGCTGCACCTGGCTACGAAGGCCTTCTGGCCGGGGAAGGTTCCGTTCCCGGTGCTGCATGTGGATACCGGGCACAACTTTCCTGAGGTCATCGAGTTCCGTGACCGGACCGTGGAGCGGCTGGGGCTCAGGCTCGTCGTCGGGTCGGTGCAGGAGTTCATTGACTCCGGCGAGCTGGCCGAGCGGGCCGACGGCACGCGCAACCCGCTGCAGACCGTGCCGCTGCTGGACGCGATCCAGCGCAACAAGTTCGACGCCGTATTCGGCGGCGGCCGCCGCGACGAGGACAAGGCCCGGGCCAAGGAACGGATCCTGAGCCTGCGCGACGAGTTCGGCCAGTGGGACCCGCGGAACCAGCGGCCCGAGCTGTGGAACCTCTACAACGGCCGGCATACCGTGGGCCAGCACGTCCGGGCGTTCCCGATCAGCAACTGGACCGAGCTGGATGTGTGGCGCTACATCGAACGCGAAAACATCGACCTGCCCGGCCTCTACTACGCCCACGCCCGCGAAGTCTTTGCCCGCGACGGCATGTGGCGCGCGGTCGGCGAGGTCTCCCAGCCGCGCGACGACGAGCAGGTCATCACCAAGACCGTCCGCTACCGGACCGTTGGCGACATGTCCTGCACCGGCGCCGTCGAATCGGCCGCCGCCAGCGTGCGCGACGTCGTCATTGAAGTTGCCGCCTCCACCATCACCGAACGTGGCGCCACCCGGGCCGATGACCGCATCTCCGAGGCCGCCATGGAAGACCGCAAGAAGGACGGCTATTTCTAATGAGCACCGACATCGACACCGCCCGCGCGGCTGCCCTGCTCGACGAGGCCCCACTGGCACACGCTTCCCTATTTCGCTTCGCGACCGCCGGATCCGTCGACGACGGCAAGTCCACCCTGGTGGGCCGGCTCCTGCACGACTCCAAGGCGATCCTCGCCGACCAGCTCGACGCCGTCGCCCGCACCTCGGCGGACCGCGGTTTCGGGGGATCGGCTGGCGGGATCGACCTGGCCCTGCTGACCGACGGCCTGCGCGCCGAGCGGGAGCAGGGCATCACCATCGACGTCGCCTACCGCTACTTCGCCACGGACCGCCGCAGCTTTATCCTCGCGGACTGCCCCGGGCACGTGCAGTACACCAAGAACACGGTCACCGGTGCGTCGACGGCGGACGCCGTCGTCGTGCTCATTGACGCCCGCAAGGGTGTCCTGGAGCAGACCCGCCGGCACCTGTCCGTGCTGCAGCTGCTGCGCGTGGCGCACGTGATCGTCGCCGTGAACAAGATCGACCTGGTGGACTTCAGCGAGGACGTTTTCCGCGAGATCGAGGCGGACGTCCAGCAGGTCGGCCGCGAGCTGGGCCTGGGCTCTGACGGGATCAGCGACCTGCTGGTGGTTCCGGTGTCCGCGCTCGACGGCGACAACGTCGTGGACCGCTCGGACCGCACGCCCTGGTACGACGGCCCTGCGCTGCTGGAAGTTCTGGAGACGCTGCCGGCCGCTGACGAACTCGAAAGCTACCTGGAGAGCTTCCGCTTCCCGGTCCAGCTGGTGGTCCGGCCGCAGGGCGCGCTGGCGCCTGACGCCGTCGCCGGCGGCCTCGACCCGGAGGCGTACCGCGACTACCGTGCCTACGCGGGCCAGATCACCGAAGGCTCGGTGAAGGTAGGGGACCCGGTCAGCATCCTGACCCCGGGCCAGGCGCCGCGCAGCACCACCGTCACCGGGATCGACTTCGCCGGCCGCGAGCTCGCCGAGGCGGCAGCCCCGCAGTCCGTGGCCCTGCGCCTCGCGGATGAGTTCGACGTCGCCCGCGGTGACACGATCGCCGCGGCGGGTCCGGCCGGTGGCAGAATACCGGAAGCATCGGCAGATCTGTACGCCGCCCTGTGCTGGCTCTCGCCGAAACCGCTCCGCGAGGGTGCCAAGGTGCTGGTCAAGCACGGCACCCGCACGGTTCAGGCCCTGGTCCGGAACGTGACGGGCAAGCTGGACCTCGCCAACTTCCAGCTGGAACCCACCTCCGCGCTGGAACTCAACGACATCGGCCACGCCCAGCTGCGGCTCTCAGCGCCGCTGCCGCTCGAGAACTATCTGCACCACCGGCGCACTGGTGCGTTCCTGGTGATCGATCCGCTGGACGGCAACACCCTCGCCGCCGGCCTCGTCAAGGACCACCCGGGGGACCACGAGGACGAGCGCTACTCGATCTAGGCCTGTCCCGGAAGTGCCCTGGTTGCTTCGGGTCGCCGGACACGTGCGAGGTCGCCGGAAACTTCCGGCGACCTCGCGTGTTTCCCGCGAATTCGCCGCTCGTGGCCCTTGCCACCGGTCTCCCGGAACACGATCATCGTTCTGGGAGGCGTCGTGGAAATCATCAATAGCAGGCTGGTCAGCTGGGCGTCGATCCTCGATGACAAGACCCGCGAACAGGCCCTGGCCACGGCACAGCTGCCCATCATCTACCCGCACCTGGCACTGATGCCGGACGCCCATCTGGGCCTCGGCGCCACCGTGGGATCCGTCATCCCCACCCTTCACGCCGTCATCCCGGCGGCCGTGGGCGTCGACATCGGCTGCGGCATGATCGCCGTCCGCACGCAGTATGGCGTCCAAGACTTGCCGAAGGACCGCAAACGACTGCGGGAGGGAATCGAACACGCCGTTCCGCTGTCCGCCGGCCACAACAACCACAGGATCAGCGACACCGCCGCACCCCGCATTGCCCAGCTGCGCCGGATGGCAGCCACCGCCCGCTTCGACCCCGGCCAGTACGCCACGAACTGGGAGCTGCAGCTGGGATCGCTGGGCTCGGGCAACCACTTCATCGAAGTGTGCGCCGACGAGACCGACGCCGTGTGGCTGTTCCTGCACTCCGGCTCCCGCGGGGTGGGCAACAAGCTCGCGCAGCGGCACATCGCCGAGGCCCGGAGCGTTGCCCGGGGCCGGCACATCGTCCTGCCGCATCCGGACCTGGCCTACCTCGAGGAGGGCACTCCCGAATTCGACCGCTACATCCGGGAACTCCACTGGGCCCAGCACTTCGCCCTGCTGAACCGCGAGGAAATGATGGACCGGGTGGTCCGGCAGTTTGAGTCCTGGACTGGCGGCCCCGTCCGCGAGGCTGAACGGATCAACTGCCACCACAACTTCACCGCAAAGGAACACCACTACGGCAAGTCCGTCTGGGTCTCCCGCAAGGGAGCGATCAGGGCCGAAGCCGGGGACCGTGGACTGATTCCCGGCTCCATGGGCACCGCATCCTATGTTGTTGTGGGCCTGGGGAACCGCGTGTCCCTGAATTCCTCGCCCCACGGCGCCGGCCGGGAACACTCAAGGAACGCCGCGAAGAAGCTCTTCACGCTGGCCGAGCTGAAGGCCGCCATGAAGGGCATCGAGTTCCGGCCCAGCGAAGCCTTCATCGACGAAATACCGGCGGCCTACAAGCCCATTGGCCAGGTGATGCGCGACTCCGCCGACCTCGTCACGATCCGGCACAAGCTCCGGCAACTCGTCAACGTTAAAGGCGACTGATTCGCGCAAGGGCCCGGTTGGCGGGCCCGCATATGACGTTGCATGAACCCGCGTGACCCCCGGTTTCCGGGCCGTTGAACCGGGTTCGTGACACTCCCTATGGTGAATCCATGACAACCACTGAACGCCTCTCCGGCCGCTTCCCGCGGACCTTCCGGGGGCGATGTCGCCGGCGCTGACCACCCGCCCGGCCAACCCGTCTCTCCCAGAACAGGACTTCACCAATGTCATCTACGCCCCGAAACACCGATAGCCAGAATCCCGAAAAACCGACCGCCGGAACCACCCGGATCGTCGCCGGTGAATCTGCCAAGCCCAAACGCAAGCGCACCCTGGAGATCAGCCTGGCCGTCGGCCTCGTGCTGCTGATCGGAGCCGGCGCCGCCGTCGCATCCACGGTGTCCCGCGCGAACGAAACGGCCACTCCCGCCGCCGTCGTCAACACCCCCGCTGCCGAACTCAAGCTCGGTTATTTCGGCAACATCACCCACGCCCCGGCCCTCGTCGGAGTGAGCCAGGGCCTGATCGCCAAGAACCTCGGCGAGACCAAGCTCAGCACTCAGGTCTTCAACGCAGGCCCCGCCGCGATCGAAGCCCTCAACGCCGGCGCCATCGACGCGACCTACATCGGTCCGAACCCGGCCATCAACTCCTACGTCAAGAGCAAGGGCGAATCGATCAGCATCATCGCGGGTGCCGCCTCCGGCGGAGCGCAGTTGGTGGTCAAGCCCGAAATCAACACGCCCGCGGACCTCAAAGGCAAGAAGCTCGCGACGCCGCAGCTCGGCGGCACCCAGGACGTGGCACTGCGCGCCTGGCTGGGCAAGCAGGGATACAAGACCAACACTGATGGCAGCGGCGACGTCGCCATCAACCCCACGGAAAACGCCCAGACCCTAAAGCTGTTCCAGGACGGAAAGCTCGACGGCGCATGGCTGCCGGAACCGTGGGCCTCCCGGCTGGTGCTGCAGGCCGGAGCCAAGGTCCTGGTCGACGAGAAGGACCTGTGGGAGAAGGGAGAATTCATCACCACCGTCCTGATCGTCAACAAGAAGTTCGCCGCCGAGCACCCGGACACGGTCAAGGCTCTGTTGAAGGGCCACGTGGAATCCGTGGACTGGCTTAACTCAGCGCCCGCTGCCGAGAAGTCCACTGTCCTCAACGCGGCCCTCAAGGAATCCGCCGGAGCCGCCCTGCCGGCCGATGTGATCGACCGCTCGCTCAAGAACATCGTCTACACCGTCGACCCGCTCGCCGGAACGTACCAGAAGCTGTTGCAGGATGGCGTCGACGCGGGCACCACGCAGAAGGCCGACATCAACGGCATCTTCGACCTCACGGCCCTGAACAATGTCCTGAGCGACGGCCCCGCCGGGACGAAGATCTCCTCGCAGGGACTGGGCAAGGACTAGCCAGTTCCCGTCTCCTGCCCGCCAGCAGTACCCGCCAAAAGAAGTTAGGACGTGACCATGCCAGTCGTACTGGAAAACCTGGGCAAGCGCTTCGGCGACGGCGCCCCGGTGCTGGACGACGTCAACGCCACCATCGGGCAGGGCGAGTTCGTCGCCCTGCTCGGTGCGTCCGGCTGCGGCAAGTCCACCCTGCTGAACATCATGGCGGGACTGGAGGCGCCGACGTCGGGCGCTCTCGAGGTGCCCAGCGACGGCGCCGCCTTTATGTTCCAGGACGCGGCGCTGTTCCCGTGGCTGACCGCGCGGGAGAACATCGAGCTGGCCCTGAAGCTGCGCGGCGCCGGGAAGGCCGAGCGGAGGGCCAAGGCGGGCGAGCTGCTGGACCTGGTGCACCTGGGCGGGGCGGGTGACAAGCGCCCGCACGAGCTCTCCGGCGGCATGCGCCAGCGGGTTTCCCTGGCCCGCTCGCTGGCCCAGGACCGGCAGCTGCTCCTGATGGACGAGCCGTTCGCGGCCCTGGACGCGATCACCCGCGACCTGCTCCATGACGAGCTGGAGCGGATCTGGAAGGAAACCGGCCGCACCATCGTGTTCGTCACCCACAACGTCCGGGAAGCCGTCCGGCTGGGCCAGCGTGTGCTGCTGCTCTCCTCCCGGCCCGGCCGGGTGGTGCGGGAATGGCACGTCAGCGAGGAGCACCGCACCGACGCCGGCCTTGCCGGCCAGCTCACCGGCGAAATCACCGCCCGGCTTCGCGAGGAGATCCGCCGCCATGCCAAGTAAGTTCCTGTCCCACTACGCCCAGGGCGCCGAGCCGGCCGAGACGTCCCTCATCCCGAACCTGGACCCCGGCTCCCGCAAGGTCCACGCGGCCCTCACCCGGTCCTCCACCGGCTCGGCCGACCTTCGCGAGCTCGAGTCAGGGCTGGATTCACTCCAGTCCGACGCCGTGCGCAAGGCCCGCATCGACTGGAGTCGGATCCTGCTGCCGGTCGCCGCCGTCGTGGTCCTGCTGGTCGTCTGGCAGCTCTACGTCTCGCTCGGCATCAAGCGGCGCGACCTGGTCCCCGGCCCGCTCGACGTGCTGGGCCAGTTCGGCCAGCTCTGGTCCGAGGGCAAGCTGCAGGAAGCGGTGTGGACGTCGCTGCAGCGCGGGCTCATTGGCTTCCTGATCAGCGTGGTCATCGCGACGCCGGTCGGGCTCCTGCTTGCCCAGGTCGCCCCGCTGCGGCGCGCGTTCGGGCCGCTCATCTCGGGGCTTCAGGTGCTGCCCTCCGTGGCGTGGGTGCCCGCGGCCATCATCTGGTTTGGCCTGACCGACGCCACCGTGTATTTCGTGGTGTTCATGGGCGCCATCCCCTCGATCATCAACGGGCTGATCTCCGGCGTGGACCAGATCCCGCCGCAGTACCGCAGCGTCGGGACGGTCCTGGGCGCCTCCCGGCTCCAACTGGCACTGCAGATCGTCCTTCCCGCCGCCCTGCCGGGCTACCTGAGCGGGCTCAAGCAGGGCTGGGCCTTTTCCTGGCGCTCGCTGATGGCCGCGGAGATAATCGCCGTTGGCGGCAGCATCGGGTTTGGCCTGGGCTCTATGCTGAACCAGGGCCGCGACCTGTCCGATATGACCATCGTGATGTCCGCGATCCTGCTGATCCTCGCCGTCGGCATCCTGATCGAACTGCTGGTGTTCGGCCCGGTCGAAAAGCGGCTGCTCCGCCGTCGCGGCCTCCTGGCAGGCAGCACCCGGTAGGCATCTGCCGTCCAGCAGCAACGCGGGGTCACTTGCCGCCCATAACCCCCGGGTTTATGGGCGCCAGGTGACTCCGCGTTGCTGTTGTCTGGCGTCACGGGCAGGCCTACACTCACGGCTATAGGCCGGTGTACGGCCGAACCAGCCCGATTCTGAGGAGACAGCCATGGCACCAAAATATGGAGTGCTGGCACTGGTCGAAGCCAAACTGGGGAAAGAACAAGAGGTCTGGGATTTCCTCAACGGGGGCCGCGAGATAGTCCTCAAGGAGCCCGGAACCCGGACCTGGTACGCCTTCCGGGTCAACGATTACACCTTCGGCATCTTCGATACCTTTGACACCGAGGAGGACCGGCAGGCGCATCTCAACGGGGCCATCCCCGCGGCGCTCGGCGAACACGGCCCCGCGCTGCTGTCCAAGGATCCCGACATCAAACTGGTCGACCTCATCGCGGTGAAGTAGCCCGCGGCATACGCTCCCGCTGTCCGCCCTCGATTGCCGGGCGGGGGCGCATTGACACGGACACGCCGCCGTTCAGGCCCGACGCCGTGGCGGGCGCCGTCAAAGTGCCCCCGGACCGCCGCGCACCGGCGCCCAAGGGCGGCCTCGCTCCGGCGCCCCCGGCGCGGCCCCAACTATGTGACGCGGCGTTACCCTGCGTGAACGGGTGTTTCCGCACCGTTGTTCCGCCATATGACGCCGCCCTATCGTCGATGCATGGCAATTCAGGACATTTACCCCACGGCGCTGCGCCTCCTCGGCCGCCCCGTGCTGGTGGTCGGCGGCGGCCCGGTCGCCGCACGCCGCGCCAAGGGGCTGCTCGACGCCGGCGCCCGCGTCACCGTCGTCGCGCCCCTTGCCTGCCCCACACTGACTGACCTCGCCGACGCCGGCCTCCTCTCGTGGGAGCCGCGCGAGTACCGCAGCTCCGACGTCGACGGCGCCTGGTTCGTGCAGACCGCCACCGGCGATCCGGCGGTGGACGCGCAGGTCGCGGCCGACGCCGAGGCGCAGCGCATCTGGTGCGTCAACGCCTCCGACCACGAAGCCTCCGCCGCCTGGACTCCCGCCGTCGCCGTCGTGGACGACGTCAAGATCGCCGTGAACGCCGGGGGAGACCCGCGCCGCGCCATGGCCCTGCGCGACGCCGTCGCCACCGCACTGGAAACCGGGGACTTGCCCCTGCGCCGGCGCCGCGGCAATTCAGCTGCGGGCACCGTGGCGCTCGTGGGCGGCGGTCCCGGCGACAGCGGGCTCATCACCGTCCGCGGCAGGCGGCTCCTGGGCCAGGCCGACGTCGTGGTCGCGGACCGCCTCGGCCCCCGCGAACTCCTGGCCGAACTGGCACCCGACGTCCGCGTGATCGAGGTCGGCAAGACCCCCGGCCACCACCCAGTGCCGCAGGCCGAGATCAACCGCATCCTCGTCGACGAAGCACGGCAGGGCCACCGCGTGGTCCGGCTCAAGGGCGGCGACCCGTACGTCCTGGGCCGCGGCGGCGAGGAAGCCGAATTCTGCCGGCAGCACGGCGTCGAGGTCGAAGTAGTCTCCGGCGTCACCTCCGCCATCTCGGTCCCGGCCGCCGCCGGCATCCCGGTCACGCACCGCGGGCTGGCAAGGGGATTCAGCGTGGTCACCGGCCACGAGGAGCTCTCCGAAGTCCCGGCCCGGCCCGACCACACCGTGATCCTGCTCATGGGCGTGGGCCAGCTCCGCGATTCCGCGGCCTCGCTGGGACGCGCCGGTTTGCCAGCGGACACGCCTGTTGGCATCGTAGAGAATGGATACCTGCCGGACCAGCGGGTGACCATCGGAACACTCGGGACCATCGCGGACCAGGCGGAGGCCGCAGGCGTCGCGAACCCCGCCGTGATCGTGATCGGTGACGTGGTCCGCGTCAGCCCGTTCGCGCCGTCGCACTTCAAGACCGCGGACTACAGCACCACCTCCCCGAACACACCCCGCACGCCCCGCTCCACCAAGACCCGCGTACTGACCCCGTAAAACCCGTCGATTGCTCCATAACTGCCGTTATCAAGCCCGAAAACGGCAGTTATGGAGCAACGGATGCAGAAGAACAAAGGAACACAGCCGTGTCAACGAACACCCCTGTAGGAACTGCCGCCCGCCCGCTGCGCATCGCCGTCGTCGGCTCCGGACCCGCCGGTGTGTACGCCGCGGACATCCTGACCAAGAGCGAGGCCGTCAAGAGCGGCGAGCTCACGGTGAGCATCGACCTCTTCGACCGCTACCCGGCGCCCTACGGCCTGATCCGCTACGGCGTGGCCCCGGACCACCCCCGCATCAAGGGCATCGTCAACGCCCTGCACAAGGTCCTGGACCGCGGCGACATCCGCTTCTTCGGCAACGTCGACTACGGCACCGACCTGTCCATCGAGGACCTGCGCACCCACTACGACGCCGTCATCTTCGCCACCGGCGCCATCAAGGACGCGGACCTGAACATCCCGGGCATCGAACTTGAGGGCTCGTACGGCGGCGCCGACTTCGTCTCCTGGTACGACGGCCACCCCGACGTGTCCCGCGACTGGCCCCTGGATGCCAAGGAAATCGCCGTGATCGGCAACGGCAACGTGGCCCTGGACGTCGCCCGGATGCTCTCCAAGCACGCCGATGACCTCCTGGTCTCCGAAATCCCTGACAACGTCTACGTCGGACTCAAAGCATCCCCGGTCACGGACGTTCACGTCTTCGGCCGCCGCGGCCCGGCCCAGGTCAAATTCACCCCGCTGGAGCTGCGCGAACTGTCCCACTCCAAGGACGTGGACATCATCCTCTACGCCGAGGACTTCGAGTTCGACGCCGAATCGGACCGGCAGATCCAGAGCAACAACCAGACCAAGACCATGGTGGGGACGCTCACCAACTGGATCGCCGAACAGCCCGAGGACCTCTCCGAGCTCACGGCTTCCCGCCGCCTGCACCTGCACTTCCTGCACAGCCCGGTGGAGGTTCACGACGACGCCGGGACCCCCGGCCGCGTCGCCGGGATCAAGTTCGAGCGCACGGAGCTGGACGGCACCGGGAACGCCCGCGGCACCGGCGAATTCGTCGACTACCCGGTCCAGGCCGTGTACCGCGCGATCGGCTACTTCGGCTCCGCCCTGCCCGAGGTCGAGTTCGACCACAGCAAGGGCGTTGTCCCGAACGACGGCGGCCGCGTCCTGGACGCTTCCGGCGCCCACGTGCCGGGCATCTACGCCACGGGCTGGATCAAGCGCGGCCCGGTCGGCCTGATCGGCCACACCAAGGGCGATGCCCTGGAGACCGTGACCTATCTGCTGGAGGACCGCGGGAACCTGCCGCTGGCAGCGGCACCCGAGCCAGGCGCCGTCGTCGACCTGCTTGAGAGCCGCGGCGTGCAATACACCAGCTGGGAAGGCTGGCTTGCCCTCGACGCGCACGAGCGGACCCTCGGCGAAAAGGCCAGTGCCGGCGCCGGGGCGGACGGCATCCAGCGCGAGCGCATCAAGGTGGTCCCGCGCGAGGACATGGTGGAAATTTCCCGCGGCGGGGTGGCCGCGGAGGTCTAAGCTCCCGTCAAAGTGCAACGCGGGGTCACTTGCCGCCCGTCCCGGAGGCGCAGAATCATACGGTCGTTGCAACATCTGATTTTTTGGAGGTTGCCATGCCGAGTGGTTTTCGGGCGCCGGATGCGCTGAAGGATGAGTTCTTTTCGCTTCTGCGGCAGGGGGTGTCGGTCAAGGAAGCCTCTGCCCGGATTGGGG
>NZ_JBFRDB010000021.1:0-52721 GCF_052113365.1 Arthrobacter sp. YAF17
GGCACGGACCGCTCGGTCCGTGCCCTTCTGTCGTTAAGGCGACGCGTCGTTGCTGTTCACGCGGGCCGGGCACCCAGCAGCCGGACGACGTCGTCGTCCCCGACCTGCCGGAAGGCGCGGTAGTAGCTGCCGACGGCGCGGAACTGGCCGGGGATAAACAGGCTGAACACTGCGTCCGCGAGTTGCTGCAGTGACGACTGAGCCTCCAGGGACGCGACGGGAACCCCGACGACGACGGTTGCCGCACCGGCCGCCCGGACGGCCTCGACGGCGGCCCGCATCGTCGCCCCGGTGGCCAGACCGTCGTCGGCCACAATCACGGTTTTGCCGGTCAGGGGATGCCGCGGACCAAGATACGCTGCGGCGCGGCGCCCCAGCTCTGCCCGCTCTGCGCCTTCCACGGCGTCCAGCGCCGACTGGCGGACCCCGATGTCCAGGAGCCGGGCCACCAGGGGACGGTTCAGTACGCGCACCACCCCGCCGCCGGCCGAGGCCAGCGCGCCGAACGCCGTCTCGTCGAGGCCGGGTATCCCCAGTTTTCGGACCGGCAGCACGTCCCAGGGCAGCCGAAGCGATGCCGAGGCCGCGGCCGCCACAGGAACCCCGCCGCACGCGAGGCCCAGCAGCACTGTGTCCGGGCGTCCGCGGAACTGGGGGAGGGCAACGGCCAGAAGCCTGCCGGCCTGCTCGCGGTTTGTAAAGCGCATGCCCATGGCGACCCTCTCCCGGTTTCCGCCCACTCTGCTGCGGCCAGCCTACGTCCGCCGGGGAAAGAGCGCGAGGGAATGGCCGGCCGCGCCCCCGGAAACCAGCGCGGGTTCACTTGACGTCCGTCCGGGTCGATCGGATGGGCTTCAAGTGACCCCGCGTTGCAGGTGAACGGCCGGGAGGCTACACGCCCAGGAAGCTGACGGCCCCCTGCTTGAACGCCCGGCTGGTGATGGCGTTGGTGTGGTTGCGGCCCGGCAGGACCAGCTGCTCCACCATGGCCCCCGCTTTGGCGCCCAGCGCCGCAAGCTCCGGCATGGAGACGGCCCGTTCGTCCTTCTCGCCGGCCACCAGCAGCATCGGCATGTGCGGCACGGCCTCGGCGGGATCGAACGGCTCGCTCTTGATCGCCTCCACGAGGGACAGCAGCGAGAAAATGTTGTTGCTGGGCAGCATCTGGGCCATCTTCAGGAGCCCGGCCGTGGACGCATCGGCAATCGGGGTGCCGTCGGCGAGGTAACGCTGCGCGGCAACGAGGTCGAAGTCGGCCAGCGGATCGGCGACGTTCGGGCCGCCCAGAACCAGCCGGTGCACCAGCTCGTGCTGGGTGGCGCCGAACTCCCAGGCAAGCCTCGAACCGAGGGAATAACCGATCAGGTCGAGTCCGCTGGACGGGTCGCCGTCGCGCAGGGGGCGGACCCCCGAGTCGAACGCGATCTGCAGCAGGTCCGCGCGGATCCTGCTGGGGGCGTAGGAGTCCATGTCCTCGGGGGCGCCGCTGCGGCCGTGGCCGGGCAGGTCCACCGTGATGACACGGCGGCCTGCCTCAAGCAAGGCGGCGATCCAGCCGGTGTCTTCCCAGTTGAGCTTGGACGAGGAGGAGAAGCCGTGCAGCAGCAGCACCGGGCGCAGTCCGGCGTCGGACGCGGGCTCGTGGACACCCACATACAGTTGGGGGTCGGTGCCCTCGACGGTGTGCGAATGCTGTTCGCCGGTGTGTCTGCCGCTCATGGTGTCAGTCCTCATCAAGTACGGCGCTCAGGCGGACCCGGCGCTTTGGTGCCTCTTCCTTCGGGACCGTGCCCACGATGCCGGCGGTGTTGTCCGGCACCTCAAACACAATCAGGGGCTCGCCGACATTGATCTTGTCACCGGGTCCACCGTGGATACGCACCACCTTACCTGCCTGCGGGCTGGGCAATTCAACGGCAGATTTGGTGGTTTCCACCTCGACGAGGGGCTGGTTGCGCTCCACCTGGTCGCCGGGGGCCACGAGCCATTCCAGCACGGTGGCCTCGATCAGGCCCTCGCCGAGATCCGGGAGGGGGAATGAAATTTCAGCCACGTTTGTACTCCAATACTCGCTGGATCCCGAAGAGGATCCGGTCAATGTTCGGGATGTATTCGTCTTCCAGGTCCCCCGAGGGGTACGGGACGTCGAAGCCGGTGACGCGCTCCACGGGCGCCTTGAGCGTGTCGAAGCAGGACTGCGTGATCAGCTGCGCCACCTCGGCGCCCAGCCCGGAGGTCAGTGGAGCCTCATGGACGACGACGGCGCGGCGCGTCTTGCGCACGGAGGCGGCCAGCGCCTCGGCGTCGATCGGCTTGAGCCAGCGCAGGTCCAGGACCTCGACGTCAATCCCGTCCTCGGCGGCGAGCTCGGCCACCTGAAGGCAGCGCGAGACCATGGCGCCCCACGCGACCAGCGTAAGGTGGCGGCCCTCGCGCATGACCTTCGCTCCGGTGGGGGAGCCGCCGTCGGCGAGGTTCACCTCGCCCTTCTGCCAGTAACGGGACTTGGGCTCCATGAAGATCACCGGGTCCGGCCGTGTGGCGGCGTACTTGAGCAGGTGGTACGCCTCATGCGGGTTCGACGGCGACACCACCTTGAGCCCGGGTACGTGCGCGAAGAGGGCCTCCAGGCTCTCGCCATGGTGTTCGGGGGCGCGGATGCCGCCGAAGCTGGGAACGCGCAGGGTGATGGGCATCGGCATGGTGCCCCGGCTGCGGTAGTTCATCCGGGCAATCTGGCAGACGATCTGGTTGATTGCTGGGTAGGCAAAGCCGTCGAACTGGACTTCCGGGATGGGGTGGAACCCGGCCATCGCCAGTCCCACGGACATGCCGAGGATGCCGGACTCCGCGAGCGGGGTGTCAAAGACGCGCTGCTCCCCGTGTTTGGCCTGCAGGCCGTCAGTGATGCGGAAGACGCCGCCGAGCCGGCCGCAGTCCTCGCCGAAGATGACGGCCTTGGGGTTCTCGGCGAGCACCTCGTCGAGGGCCCGGTTGAGGGCCTGCTGCATGGACATCACCGCAGTGGTCGGGGCGGCAGTGTTTTCCGGGGTGCCCCCGGCAAGGGCGGGGGCACTGCTCTCGGCGGTGCTCTCGCCTGCGGCGTCTCTGCCTTCGAGAATCGAGTTAGACATGTTCGGACTCCTCGCGCCAGTTGGCGGCCTGGGCCTGCAGAGCAGGGGTGGTTTCCTGGAAGACCAGGTCAAACATTTCGGTGCCGGGGCGGGATCCGAGGGACTCGATGCCGGTGCGGATCTGTTCCTCCTCTGCCTTGGCTGCTGCGAGGGCCTCGGTGAAGAACGCCTCGTCGGCGATGCCGTCGGCGAGCAGCCGCTGCCGGAAACGCTCCAGCGGGTCGGTGCCGGCGCCGTCGCGCTCCTCGTCGAGCGAGCGGTAGCGGCCGGGATCATCGGAGGTCGAGTGCGGGCCGCGGCGGTAGGTCATCGCCTCGATGAGCACGGGGCCGTTGCCGGCCCGGGCGTGCGCAAAGGCGCGCCGTGTGGCCTCGACGACGGCGACGACGTCGTCCCCGTCGATCTGCAGGGCCGGCATGCCGTAACCGGCGGCGCGGGCAGCGACCGAGCCGCCGGCCACCTGGCGTTCGGTGGGGACCGAGATGGCCCAGCCGTTGTTCTGGACGAAGAACACCACGGGGGCCTTCATCACCGCAGCGAAGTTCAGGGCCTCGTGGACGTCGCCCTGGGAGGAGGCGCCGTCGCCGAAGTACGTCATCGCGACGCCGTCTTTCCCATCCAGCGTCTGCCCGTGGGCCCATCCGACGGCGTGCAGCACCGAGCCGCCCACGACGGCCTGAATCGGGGCGAGCCGGGATTCCAGCGGGTTGTAGAGGCCGCCGTGCCAGGTGGCCTTGTGGGTGGACATGTACGCCACCATGTCCACGCCCATGGTGCGGGCGACGCCCATCTCGCGGTACGTGGGGAAGACGAAGTCCCGGGTGGTGTCAACGGCGTAGCCGCTGCCCACCTGGGCCGCCTCCTGGCCGAGCTCGGGCGCGTAGCCGGGGATGATGCCCTGGCGCTGCCAGGCGATGGCCGAGGTATCGAGGTGGCGGACGGCCACCATAATTGAATAGAGCTCGCGGAGCTGGGCGGGAGTGAGCGGTTCGGCGGCGTCGCCGGAAGCCACGGGGAGTGTGTCCATGGCTGTGACCCTAGTCACCCGCCCGACGGTAGGCAAACAGCTGTTAAATCACTGACCAGACTGCACAAGAGTGCCAGTCCGAGGGGCGTCGGGCTTTGCAATCTGTGCAGTCTGGTCAGGTAGTGCGGCCGGGCTGGTTACTTCCCGGCGTCGGCGGTTTCGGCCCGCTCGGCCGGGGCCACGCTGCGGTTGCGGGTGATACGGGCGCCGATCCAGCACGCCGCGGCGATGCCGGCGACCAGGGCGATGGTGCTGAAAAGCTGCTTGCTGCTGTCCGGGCTGCTGAAGCCGACGGCGAAGATCAGGGCGAGGAGCACGAGCCCGAAGACGGTCAGCCCCGGGAAGCCCTTCATCCGCAGCGGGAGGACGGTGCCCTCCCGGTCCGCGCGGCGGCGGAGGATCAGCTGGGAGACGAGGGCGGAGCCCCAGACCATCAGGCACGTCGAGCCGACCAACTGGAACAGCGCGGGAAGAATTTGCTCCGGGAAAAGCAGTTCCAGCACTGCGGCCAGGAAGCCGAACGCCACGGAGACGCCGACGGCGATCACCGGCACCCGTGACTTGTTGATCTTCGACAGGAACCGGGGGGCTTCGCCGCGTTCGGACAGCGAGAAGACCATCCGGGACGCGCCGTACAGGTTCGCGTTCAGGGCTGAGAGAAGTGCGACGACGGCGACCAGCGTGATGGCGGCGCCGGCGCCGGGGATGCCGGCCACGTCAAGGACGCCGGCGAACGGCGACGCGAGGGCCTCGGAGGTGTACGGGAGGACGGCGGCGATGACGAACACGGAGCCGATGTAGAAGACCAGGATCCGCCACACGACGGTGCGGATGGCCTGGCCCACGCTGTGCTGGGGGTTCTCGGTCTCGGCGGCGGCCACGCTGACGATCTCGGTGCCGCCGAACGCGAAGATCACCACGAAGAGCGCCGTTGCGATGCCGCCCAGCCCCGCCGGAGCGAAGTCCGCGGTGAAGTTGGACAGGCCGGGGGATTCGACGTCCGGGAGCCAGCCGAGCAGCAGGGCGGTGCCGATGCCGAGGAATACCAGGATGGCGGCCACCTTGAGGATGGCGAACCAGAACTCGAACTCGCCGAAGTTCTTGACCCCGGCGAGGTTGATCGCCGTGAACACGACCATAAAGATCAGGGACAGGGCCCAAACCGGGATCACCGGCCACACAGTGAACAGCAGGGCGGCGGCACCGAGGGCCTCGGCTGCGATGACAACCACCAGCTGCAGCCACCAGAGCCAGCCCACGGTCGCACCGGCGGTCCGGCCCATGGCTTTCTCTGCGTAGACGGAAAACGCGCCGCTGTTGGGGTTGGCGGCGGCCATTTCGCCGAGGGCCCACATCACGAGGATGATCAGGGTTCCCGCGACCAGGTATGAGATCAGGACGGCGGGTCCGGCGGCTTGGACTCCGGCCCCCGAACCCAGGAACAGGCCGGCGCCGATGGCGCTGCCGAGTCCCATCATGGTGAGTTGGCGTGGCTTCATGCTGTGGCCCAATTTCAGGCCGGGGCGCTCCGCGGTGGACTTCATCGTCATGCTGGCGAACCTTCGTGTGGTGTGGATCTTGGAGTCCTTATGGGACCTATTGAATTTACCGTGTCTGGGCGGGGCCGGCATGCCCCGGCCCGTGAGAGCATAGTGGCAGTTTGTTGGCTGGGAACGAGTTTTCCGTGGCGGTTTGCCGCGCGGATGCTGCTGCAGGAGGAATATTCGATGGACGTAGATGCCCTGGACGCGAAAATTGTCCGATTCTTCACGGATGCGCCCCGGGCGTCGGTGCTGGAAGCCTCCCGCGTCCTCAAGGTTGCCCGCGCCACCGTGCAGTCGCGGCTGGACCGGATGCAGGACAACGGTGTCATCGGTTCCTGGGTGCCGCAGCCGGATCCGGCGCATTTTGGCTTCCCGGTGGTGGCGTTCTGCTCCCTGACGATCAACCAGGACCTGGGGCATGACGCGGTGGTCGAGGCGCTCGCGGCGATCCCGGAACTGATCGAAATCCACACCGTCTCCGGCAGTTCAGACCTGATGGCCCGCATTGCGGCCCGCTCCAACCCGGACCTGCAGCGCGTGCTGGATGCCATGATCGCCACCCGGACGGTACTGCGCTCGTCCTCGGTGATTGTGCTCAACACCCACTTCCAGGGCCGCACCCTCCCGCTGCTGGAAGCCGCCGCCAACGAAGGGTGAGCAGGCCGGGGCCGGGCGCGTGCGCGGCGGTCACCATGTGAGCTGAAACATTTTGCGCCCAGCCCGGACAGTCGTATCATTAGTTCTAGTCAATTTGACTATAACTACTCCGGCGGTCGGGCCGGAACCATCCGGGCCGTCCCCTCAGAGGCCGGCCTGAAGCCTGAGAATGCGGGGTGAACCACCGTGTACACAACAGCAGCCAACGTCTCCGAACGCCAGACCGCGCCGCCGACGCTGGCCATCTCCACAGTGATCTTCGCCCTGCGCCCCAGTGAGCGTTCCGGACGCCCCACGCTGTGGATCCCGCTGGTGCGCCGGATCCGCGAACCGTTCAAGGGACTGTGCGCACTGCCCGGCGGCCCGCTGACCCATTCCGAATCCCTGCCGGACGCCGCCTCGCGGAACCTGCAGGAGACCACCGGACTGGCGCCCAGCTACCTCGAGCAGCTCTACGCTTTCGGCGGCCTGCACCGCTCACCCACCCAGCGCGTCGTTTCGATTGTCTACTGGGCGCTGGTACAGCCCACCGAGGCCGCGCTCGCGGACGAATCCGAAAACGTCAAATGGTTCCGGGCCGACCGGCTCGGCGACCTGGCCTTCGACCACAACGCGATCATCGACTACGCCCTCTGGCGGCTGCGCAACAAGATGGCCTACGGCTCCATCGCGTACCACCTGCTGGGCGAGTACTTCACCCTGGCCCAGGTCCGGGAGGTCTACGAAGCCGTCCTGGACCGTGAACTGGACCCGGCCAACTTCCGCCGGCAGGTCAAGGCCACGCCGGAGATCGAAGAAACCGACCAGTACCTGCAGGGCGGCAAGCACCGCCCGCCCCGCCTCTACCGCTTTACCGGCCGCCCTGGCCTAGACCCAGACAACAGGAGCACACCATGAGCAGCGTCAACACGGCAATCCAGCTGATCACGCGCGAACAGGCCACCAGCAGTGCCAACGGCCGGGCAACAGCCTCCACCTGCAGTCCGGCGCTCGCCCGCGGCCCCTGGGACTACGATCTCGCCGAGGCCCTCGCCGGTGTGCCCGCCTACGGCCCGGGCGCCTCCTCCGCCGACGCCGCCCCCGCCTCGACCCCCCGGCAAGGCCAGCTCCCGGAGGAGTACAAGCTCGCCGGCGCCGCCGAACTCGACGCCCGGATCCGGGCCGCCAAAGCGGCGCTGGGGGACCGCGCCGTCGTCCTGGGGCACTTCTACCAGCGCGACGAAGTCATTGAATACGCAGACTTCGTGGGCGACTCCTTCCAGCTCGCCAACGCCGCGCTGACCCGCCCGGATGCCGAGGCGATCATCTTCTGCGGTGTGCACTTCATGGCCGAAACCGCGGACATCCTGTCCCGGCCCGACCAGGCCGTGATCCTGCCCAACCTCGCCGCCGGCTGCTCCATGGCGGACATGGCGGACATCGACTCCGTAACCGAGTGCTGGGAGCAGCTGGAGGAACTGTTCGGCACCGAGCCCGACGCCGACGGCCGGGTCCCGGTCATCCCGGTCACCTACATGAATTCCTCCGCCGCACTCAAGGGCTTCTGCGGCGAGCACGGCGGCATCGTCTGCACGTCCTCGAACGCCTCCACGGTGCTGGAATGGGCGTTCGAGCGCGGCCAGCGTGTGCTGTTCTTCCCGGACCAGCACCTGGGCCGCAACACCGCCAAGGCCATGGGTGTGCCGCTGGAGCAGATGCCCATGTGGAATCCGCGCAAGGACCTCGGCGGCAACAACGAACAGGCCCTGCTCGATTCCCGTGTGATCCTGTGGCACGGCTTCTGCTCGGTCCACAAGCGCTTCAACGTGGGCCAGATCGAGAAGGCGCGCGCCGAGTTCCCGGGCGTTCAGGTGATCGTGCACCCGGAATGCCCCATGGAGGTGGTGGACGCCGCCGATTCCGCGGGCTCCACGGACTTCATCAAGAAGGCCATCGCCGCTGCCACCGAACCCACCACGTTCGCGATCGGCACCGAGATCAACATGGTGAACCGGCTTGCCGCGGAATACCCGCAGCACACCATTTTCTGCCTGGACCCGGTGATCTGCCCCTGCTCCACGATGTACCGCATCCACCCGGGCTACCTCGCCTGGGTCCTGGAAGCGCTGGTCCGGGGCGAGGTGGTCAACCGGATCACGGTGGCGGACGACGTCGCCGTCCCGGCGAAGGTTGCCCTCGAGCGGATGCTGGCGGCGCGGCCGTGACCAGGCGGCTGGTAGTGGTCGGCAGCGGCATCGCCGGTCTGTACGCCGCGCTGCTGGCGTCCGACGCCGTCCAGGACGGCGGGCTGGCCTGCGAGGTGGTGCTCCTGAGCAAGGGAACCCTCGAGCAGAGCAACACCTTCTACGCCCAGGGCGGCATCTCGGCCGTGCTCACGCCGGGGGAGGCCGCGCCGGGCGATTCCGTGGCGGCCCACATCGCCGACACCCTCGCCGCCGGCGCCGGGCTCAACGACCCCGAGGCCGTGCGGGTGCTGTGCACCGAGGCCGTCCGGGATATCGCCGGCCTGCAGCGGTTCGGCGTGCACTTCGACGCCGGACCCTCCGGCGGCCCGGCGCTCGGCCTCGAGGCGGCACATTCCGCCGCCCGCATCCTGCACGCCGGCGGCGACGCGACCGGCGCGCGCATCACCCGCGCCCTCGTCGCCGCCGTCGTGGAGCGGACAGTCAACGGCCGGCTGCGGGTCGAGACCGGCGCGTTCGCCACCGAGTTGCTCACCGAACTCCCCGAAACGGGCCCGGCGGCGGGCGCCGCCAGGGTGACCGGCGTCGCCTACCTGGCCGACGGTCAACCCCGGCAGTTGGACGCCGACGCGGTGCTCCTGGCCACCGGCGGTGCCGGACGGCTGTTCGCCCGGACCAGCAATCCGTCCGTCGCCACCGCAGACGGCCTGGCCCTGGCGTGGCGGGCGGGCGCATCCGTCCGGGACCTGGAGTTCTTCCAGTTCCACCCCACCACGCTGGTGGCGGACGAGGTCCCTGGAGGTCCGCCGGCATTGCTCATCTCCGAGGCGGTCCGCGGCGAAGGCGCCGTCCTGCTGGACGCCGCCGGTTACCGCTTCCTGCCGGACTACCACCCGGACGCCGAACTGGCCCCGCGCGACGTCGTCTCCCGCAGCATTGCCCTGCACCTTGCGTCCACGGGCGCGCCGGCGGACAGCCCCGTCTTCCTGGACGCCCGGGCGATCGATGCCGCCCGCGGGCCGGGCTTCCTGGCCCGGCGTTTCCCCACTATCGACGCGGCCACCCGCGCCGCCGGCTACGACTGGACCAGCCAAACGCTCCCGGTGTCCCCGGCAGCCCACTACTGGATGGGCGGCGTGTCCACCGACCTCTGGGGACGCACGTCCGTGCCGGGGCTGTACGCCGCCGGCGAAGTCGCGTGCACCGGAGCGCAGGGCGCCAACCGGCTGGCCAGCAATTCACTGCTGGAGGGGCTGGTCTTCGGGCGCCGGGCTGTGGAGGCGTTCCTCGGTGGCGAAACGGGCCGGGCGTCGGCTGGGACGTCGTCCGACACCGACTTCGCCGGGGAAGAAGTTCCACCGGCGGCTCCCGAGGCTGGTGTGAAGTCCGAGGCTGGTCCCATCCCGTTCTCGCGCGACGCTCTGCGGCGGTTGATGACTGCGGACGCCGGGGTGTTACGCAGCGGGGAACAACTGCGGGAGGCGGAGGCCACCCTTGCGGCCTGGGCCGCCGTCGTCCGCCCCGGGATCGTGACGGACGCAGCGAATCAGGGGGAGCACGAGGACCGGAACCTGCTGCTCGCCGCGCAGCTGCTGGTGGCCGCGGCCCGGCACCGGACCGGCTCCGTTGGCGCCCATTACCGTGCGGACGCAGCCACCGCGTCCACTGTCCCCGCCGTGCTCGCGGCGCCCGCCCGCTCCACCCCGCCGGCCGGCACGTACGGCCACCGCCACGCCGCCCCCGCACGTCCGAAACAAAGGATCTCCTCATGACAGCACCCGCCGCAGCCCGCCCCGCCGTCTCTCCGGTAGCCGCGCTCGCCGGAACCCTGCCCGCCGCCGCCGTGGACGCCGTGCTGCGGGCCGCCCTGCTGGAGGACGCCCCCTACGGCGACATCACCTCGCAGACGCTCATCCCCGCGGACGCGCGGGCGACGGCGGTCCTGGCCGCCCGCGTTCCCGGCGTGCTGAGCGGCGGGGAGGTGTTCGCCGCGGCGATGAAGCTCACGGACCCCGGGGCCGACGTCGAACTCCTCGTGGCCGACGGTGCCGCCTTTGCCGCCGGAACGGCGCTCGCGAGGGTCAACGGGAACGCCCGCGCCGTGCTGCTCGCCGAGCGCGTGGCACTCAACCTCGTGCAGAGGATGAGCGCGATCGCCACCACGACGGCGGAGTTCGTCGCCCTCGTGGACGGCACCGGCGCGCGCATCACCGACACGCGGAAGACGACGCCGGGCCTGCGCGTGCTCGAACGGTACGCCGTCCGCTGTGGCGGCGGCGCCAACCACCGTTTCGGACTCTCGGACGCCGTGCTGGCCAAGGACAACCACCTGGCCGTCCTGACCGGGGGAGACCCGGCGAAACTCACCGCCGTGCTGCGGGAGGCCAAAGCGCGTCTGGGGCACACCACCCACTTTGAGGTGGAAGTGGACAACATGGACCAGATCGGACCGGTGCTGGCGGCCGGGGTGGACACCATCATGCTGGACAACTTCACGCTGGCGGACCTCGCCGCCGGGGTCGCCCTGGTGGGCGGCCGCGCCCGGGTCGAGGCCAGCGGGAACGTCAACCTGGCCACAGTGGCTGGCATCGCCGCCACCGGCGTGGACGTCATCTCAATCGGCGGACTCACGCACAGCGTTGCGGCGCTGGACCTGGGCCTCGACCTTGAGCTGGGCCTCGACAGCGAACGGAACAGCGACCAGACGGCTGGCCAGGCGGCGCCATGATCTTCCTCGACGCCGCGGCCACCACACCGGTCCGCCGCGAGGTGCTCGAAGCGATGTGGCCGTACCTCAGCGGGGACTTCGGAAACCCCTCGAGCCACCATTCGCTCGGCGACTCGGCCGCCGCGGCGCTCGCCGGGGCACGGGCAGCGACGGCAGCGGCGCTGGGCTGCCGAGCGGGCGAGGTGGTCTTCACCTCCGGGGGCACGGAGGCGGACAACCTGGCCGTCAAAGGCATTGCACTGGCCCGGCGCGCGGCGGACCCGCGGCTGGACCGGGTGGTGATCAGCGCCGTCGAACATCCCGCGGTGGAGGAGTCCGCCCGCTACCTGGAACGGGTGCACGGCTTCGCCGTCGACATGGTGCCGGTCGACTGCTATGGGCGCGTCACCGACGAGGCCCTTGCCGCCGTGCTCCGGCCGGAGACCGCGCTGGTCAGCATCATGTACGCCAACAATGAGGTGGGCACGGTCCAGCCGATAGCCCGGCTGGCGTCGCTGGCCCGCGCGCAGGGCATTCCGTTCCACACCGACGCGGTGCAGGCCGCCGGGTGGCTGCCTCTCGACACAGCATCACTGGGCGTGGACGCCCTGAGCATCTCCGGCCACAAACTCGGCGCCCCGAAAGGAAATGGGGCCCTGTTCGTGCGGAGCCGGACCCGGCTGGAACCCGTGATCCATGGCGGCGGGCAGGAACGCGGGCGCCGGTCGGGGACCGAGAACGTGGCCGGGGCCGTGGCCCTCGCGACGGCGCTCACGCTCGCCCGGAGCTCGCAGGGGGAACGGGCGGCGCACGTCGCCGTCCTGCGTGATGACTTCATCCGCTCGGTGCTGGCGGGCGTTACCGGCGCGGTGCTCACCGGCCATCCGGGCGAGCGGCTGCCCTCGGTGGCGTCGTTCTGCTTCCCGGGGACCAGCGGCGAATCCGTGCTGCTGGAACTCGAACGGCTGGGGGTCATCTGCTCCAGCGGTTCGGCCTGCGCGGCGGGCTCAGACGAGCCGTCCCCGGTGCTGCTGGCGATGGGTATAGCCGCAGAGGCCGCCCAGACCGCGGTCCGCTTCAGCTTCGACTCCACGATCACGGCCGCCGAGCTGCAGGAGGCGGCGGCCGCGGTCCGCACCGCCGTCGGCAGTGTCCAGGCCCTCGGCACGCCCTGACCCCGGGTTGCCCTGTCACTTAATGCTGTTCCGGGGCCCTCAGAGGGACGATATCTGACAGCGCAAACCTCTTTTAGCGGTGACGGGCGCGGCGGAAGATCCAGTGCCGCAGCAGCGTAAACCGCACCGCCGTGGCCGCGAAGCCGGAGAGCGTGGTGGTCCAGAGTTCGTCGGCCACGGTGGCGTCGGGGTTGATCCAGTGCAGGACGCCGAGGCTGCCGCCAGTGATCAGCAGCGCTACCAGGATCACGATCAGCCCGTTGAGATGGTCGCGCCTGAGCCGGTGCCGGTCGGTGATCTTGAAGGTCAGCCGCCGGTTCAGCGCTGTGTTCATCAGCGACGTGAGGATAAGGGCTGCCGCGTTGGCCGGCTGCGAGCCGAGATACGGCCGGAGGAAGGCGTACAGCGCCAGCGACGTTGCCGTGCAGACAATCCCGACGGCGGTGAACCTCAGCAGTTGCCGGACCAGGGGGTAGCGCAGGACGCCGCGGTGCCGGCGGCGGGCCGGAGAGCCGGCAGGGGCAGGGTGGACGGCGACGGCGGGCGCAGGGGAGCGCTGCTCGAGCTGGGCATCCATCCGCTCAGTACAGTTCGCCGACGGGGATTTCCACGGCGAGGCGGTTCGACGGGCCGGCGAGGGGACATGCCCACGCCTCGTTGTACGCACAGGAGGCGTTGTAGGCGAAGTTGAAGTCCACCACGAACTCGGCGTCCGGGCCGGATCCCTGCACGCCGTGGAAGGCGCCCTTGATGGTGTCCAGCAGGTAGCGGCCCGCACCGTAGGTGCCCCCGGGCTGCCCGGCCGTCGCATCGCGGAACGGAACAAAAATGCCGCCGCCGTAGCCGTGGAGCTTCCACACGGCGAGCTGGCCCATCTCCGGCAGATCGAACGTGCCCAGCCGGACAAAACGGACCAGGCCGTCGGTCCCGGTCTCCACGTTCATTTCCCGCCCGGCACCCTCGCCCGTCAGCGGAATGTGGAAGCGGTAGATCGGGTCGTAGTCCGCCGTTTTCAGCCCGCCGAAGGTGGACTTGGCGGCCGTCGTGAGGGGCGACGCGGGGTGGGTGCCGAACATCCGGTCCCGCTCCTGGCGCCAGTATGAATGCGCCTCGGCCGGATCCTCCGCCGCCAACTTCCGCACGTTGGCGTAGAGCGCGAAGGTCCGGAGCCGCCAGTCCGCAATGTCGACGGCGGAGATGCCCGCCACGCTGTCCTGGGCTCCGAAATCCGTGGAGCCAAAATCCTGATCCGCCATGTGCCCAGCGTATCCCGCTTTCCCGCCGGAGAATCGCGCCGCCGAAGTCCGGCCAAGGGTCCGGTGCGGCCGTAGACTTTCGCGCATGCAGACCACCACTGCGCGGCCCGTCGGCCGCGCCGCCGCCGCCCTGGCCGAACTGGTGCGGTTCCGCACCGTGTCCTCCCGGACTGCCAGCGAAGTGGACACCGGCGAGTTCGAAGCATTCATCGCCGCGCTGGCCCGGCTGTATCCCGCCGTCCACGCCGTCCTGGACCTCGAACGCGTCAACGGCCAGGCGCTGTTGTACCGCTGGCCGGGCACCGGTCCGGACCCCGTTGCGCGTCCGTCCGTGCTGATGGCCCATTACGACGTCGTCCCCGCCGGCGATCCGGAAGCGTGGACCCGGCCGCCGTTTTCGGGGCACAACGACGGCACCTATCTGTGGGGCCGCGGCACCCTCGATGACAAAGGCCAGCTGGTCGCCGTCATGGAGGCGGCCGAATCCCTGCTCGAAGCAGGGTTCGCCCCCGCCCATGACCTCTACTTCTCCTTCGGCAACAACGAGGAGACCGCCGGGGCCAGCGCGGCCGCCGCGGCGGAACTGCTGGCGGGGCGTGGAGTGAGGCCCTGGCTGGTGCTGGACGAGGGCGGCGCCGTGGCCGGCGGGGCGTTCCCCGGCGTGACCCGGCCGGCCGCCGTCGTCGGCGTGGCCGAAAAGGGGATCCTGGACGTGGAGCTGCTGACCCGGGACGCCGGCGGCCACGCTTCCACACCTCCCCGGATGGGCGCGACGGCGCGGCTGGCGCGCGCCATCACGCGGATCGAACGCCGCCCTTTCCCGCAGTCGCTGCCGGACGTGACCGTTGAGATGCTCCGGCGTTTCGGCCCGCACGCCCCGGCGCCGCTGCGGGCCGTGTTCGCCAGGTTGTCGCTGTTCCGCGCCCCGGTGACCCTGCTCTTCGGCCGGATGGGGGGCGAGACCAACGCCATGACCCGCACCACCGTAGCTATCACCACGCTGGAGGGCAGCACGGGGGCCAACGTCCTGGCCGCCACCGCCCGGGCGAACGCCAACATCCGGGTGGCCGTTGGGGAAACCGTCGAGGGGACCGTGGAGCGGCTGCGGAAGATCATCCGTGACCCCAGGGTGGAGCTGCGCGTGGTGGAAGGCAGCGACCCCTCCCCGGTGTCGCCGCACTCCGGGGCGCCATGGGACCTGCTGGAGGGCTGCATCACCGGAGTGTTCCCGGAGGCGCTCGTCACCCCGTACATCATGATGGGCGGCACGGATTCTCGCCGTTTCACCGGGATCTGCGGCGCCGTGTACCGCTTCGCCCCGTTCTCCATGGACGCCGAGGCGCGGGGCTCCATCCACGCCGTCGACGAGAAGATCGCGCTGGAGACGCTGGAGCGCGGCGTCAGCTTCTACGAAACGCTGATCCGGGAACTCTGAGCGGCCCCAAGTCCCGCTACGCTGGCACCATGACAGGGACGGACACCTTCCGGCGGGCCTCGGCCCGCCGCCTCCGAATCACCGCCGCGCTGGCGCTCGCCGCGGCCGCACTGTCGGGCTGCAGCAGCGACACAAAGGGCACCCCCGCCTGGACGGCCGGCAGCAGCCCGGGCGCAAGCGGGGCACCCTCGGCGGAACCGTCCGTGGGCGGCACCACCCCGGCCGCCTCGCCCGGATCCACCGCCCCCGGCTCAGCGGACGCCGGCTCGACGGCGTCGGCCTGGAAGGTTTTCACCGATCCGGCGAAGAACGTCAGTTTCGAGCTGCCGCAGGAATGGATCGCCCAGTCGGTGGCCCCAGCGGAGGGAACTATGCCCGGCGCTCTCAAGATTGAGGTCAAGGACGCCGACGGCGGCTACCTCGCCACCCTGCAGACCGGACTTCCGCCGCAGCCCGCCGCGGCCTGCGCGGACGACGCCGCGAAACCGTACGTCGTGGTCAGCAGCGTCCCGGTCGACCTGCCGCATCGCGGCGGGGAAGGCACCATAGACCCGCGTGTGGTTTTCCGGGTGACCCAGGGCTACAAGTATTTCGGGTCCTACGGCATCACCAACATCGTCGGTGGCACGGAAGGAAAGGCCTGCACGCTGCAGAACCTGGTGCGCGGCCCCGAGGGCAAGGGCGACTACTCCTTTGGTGACCTGACGGAGCTGAAGGCCTTTGCCCCCGACCAGAAGGTTGCCCCCGCCAAGGCGTTCGACACCCTCGACCAGGCAGCCAAATACGTCAACGAAGGCTCGCAATTCGCCAACGTCCAGCGGATGCTAATGTCTCTGAAGATCAAAAACTAGTCCGCACCGCCCGCACCGCCCGCACCCGGCCGGCCGACGGCGGCGGCGACGCCACCAGCCGTACCCTCACACCCCGGAGATACATGCAGCGCTCTGTAGCCGCCCGCCTGGCCTTCAAGACCGTGGCCGACACCAAGGTCGCCCTGGCCGTGTCCGTGGCTCGAAACCCCGGCTACAGCAGCTTCCTGGAGTCGCTGTCAGTGACGGCCGGCGGCGAGGATGTCCCGCTCACCGAGCTCTCCGACCACCACGGCGGTCGCTTCCACTACATGGAATTCGCTGAACCCACCGAGGTGCTCGTGGACTACGCGGCGAACGTTTCGGGGTTCGCGCTGCCGGAGGAACCACGGCTGATGGAACTCATCCGCTACGTCCGGCCCAGCCGCTATGCCGAGTCCGACCGGCTCCTGCCCACGGCCTACGCGGAATTCGGCGGACTGCAGGGCGAAGAGCTCGTCAACGCGGTGCGCAACTGGGTCTTCAGCGAGCTCCGCTACATCAGCGGATCCTCACGCGGGACCGACGGCGCCGTCGAGACGCTGCTGCACCGGCGCGGGGTCTGCCGCGACTTCGCCCACCTGGCCATCTCGCTGCTGCGCGCCAAAAACGTTCCGGCCAGGCTTGCTGCCGTGTATGCCCCCGGACTGAGCCCTATGGACTTCCACGCGGTGGCCGAGGCCCACCTCGACGGTGCCTGGCACGTCATCGATCCCACGGGCCTGGCCCCGCGGGAGAGCATGCTGCGGATCACCGCCGGCCGGGATTCGTCGGATACCGCGTTCCTGTCGACCGTTGGCGGCAGCCTGTCGCTGACCCAGCTCCAGGTGACTGCCGTCGTCGACGGCGAACTGCCGGACGAGGATCCGGCGAAGCTCGTCACCCTCCACTAGGGTTTTCCGCTGGACAAGCTGCGCTCCCGATTGGGCATGATCACGGCTGGACGCGCTGGCGGTAGTGGCGCGGGGTCTCGCCTGCGTCGTTGAGGAAATGCCGGTTGAAATTGGACAAGTTCGAGAAGCCCACCTCGTAGCAAATGTCGGAAATGGCTTTGTCGCTGTGCTCCAGCAGGCGGCGCGCATGGGCGAGCCGAAGTTTGCGGACCAGGTCACTGAAGTTCTGGCCGGTGGCACGTTTGAAGTACTTCGAAAATGTCGGCTCCGACATTCCCACCAGCGCAGCGGCCCCGGACATTTTGACGCTGCCGGCATGGTTGCTGAAGACGTACTCCAAGACAAGGTCCACCACGGCCGCGGCTTGGCTGTCCAGCTGCGGCCGGAACCATTCGTCGGCCAGATAGCGCCGGTCCTCCTGCGGCGCACGGGCAAGTATCGCCAACAGTTCGAAAAGATGGTGCAGCCGCTCCAGCCCAGTGGACGTACCCATCGCGTTGATGGCGGCGGCGGCAGCCTCGGCTGACGGCCCCAGGAACTCGATGCCGCGGGAGGACTGTTCCAGCAGGGGCCGGATCTCGGCCATTTCCGGAATGATTGATGCCGCCTGTTCAACCCATTTGCCGTCGAACTGGATGAGGGCGTCCCTGCCCTCGAGGATTTCCCCGGGCTCCAGGTCGCTGACCCAGTCGTGCGGCAGCCCCGACCCCACCAGTGCCACGTGTCCGGCCTCAAACGTGCCGATGTGGTCTCCCACGATGAACTTCCCGGTGCCCTTCCGGATCAGGTGCAGTTCGTATTCGGGATGGTAGTTCCAGCGTGCCACCGGACTGGGATAGTCGTGCTCATGCCACCGGACCGAATGGTTTGGGTCTTCCGGGATGACCTCACGGTTGGCGCGCATCCCCAGTAGCCGTTCTGCAAGCCTGGCCGCCGCACTGTCAATGGGGCCTGAGCCGGCGCCGGGGTCGGCTGCGTTCATCGTGGTTCTCCCTGCCTTCGGGTTATGAAATATGGACGGGCTCCGGGCCGCCTGCTCCCAGAGTAGCGCCTGCGCGGGCACCGCTCGGGAAAATTAGTATCAGAAAATGGCAACCATGGCGCTAGTTGTGCCCTGTCCCACAGGCCTAATCTTGAGGAACATCAGCGCGGCACCCCGGCTGCAAAGCCCGGTCCCGCATTCGGCGCCGCACCCCGACACAGCAGTCGGAGTGCAGGGCGCATTGCATCCCCCGAAGAACAAAGGAGTCCTTAATGCGCGCAAAAACACGCGTCGCCGCGTTGGCCGCAGGTGCCCTGTGCGTGGCGCTCAGCGCCTCGGCCTGTGCCGGTGCCGGCGGAGGAAATTCCGCTGGCGACCCGAACGCCATCAATGTCCTGATGGTGAACAACCCCCAGATGGAGGACCTGCAGCGGCTCACGGCCGATAACTTCACCAAGGAGACCGGCATCCGGGTCAACTACACCGTCCTGCCGGAAAACGACGTCCGTGCCAAGATCAGCCAGGAATTCTCGAGCCAGGCGGGCCAGTACGACGTGGCGTCGCTGTCCAACTACGAGATCCCGTTCTACTCCGCCAACGGCTGGCTGGCTCCTCTGGACCATGTGGCCGCGGATGCCGGGTTCGACCAGGCGGACATCCTGCCGGCCTACACGGCGTCGCTGACCGGCAAGGACGGCAAGCTCTACGGCGAACCGTTCTACGGGGAATCCTCCTTCCTGATGTACCGGAAGGACATCTTCGAGGAGAAGGGCCTGATCATGCCGGAGAAACCCACCTGGGACGAGGTCGCCGCCCTGGCCGCCCGGGTGGACGGCGCGGCCCCGGGCATGAAGGGGATCTGTCTGCGCGGCCAGCCTGGCTGGGGCCAGGTCTTCGCACCGTTGACGACTGTGGTGAACACCTTCGGCGGAACCTGGTTCGACAAGGACTGGAACGCACAGGTCAACAGCCCCGAATTCACCGCGGCGGTCGAGTTCTACACAAAGCTGGTCCGGGAACATGGTCCGGCGGGGGCCGCCCAGGCCGGGTTCACCGAGTGTCTGAACAACATGAGCCAGGGCAAGGTTGCCATGTGGTACGACGCCACCTCCGCGGCCGGCGCCCTGGAAGCCGAGGCCTCCCCGGTGAAGGGCAAGATCGGCTACGCCCAGGCCCCGGTGGAGGAAACCAAGTCCTCGGGCTGGCTGTGGACCTGGTCCTGGGCTGTGCAGGCGGCCTCCAAGAAGCAGGATGCCGCCGGGAAGTTCATCGCCTGGGCGAGCTCGAGGGAGTACGAGGAACTGGTTGCGTCCAAGCTCGGCTGGTCCAAGGTCCCGTCCGGCAAGCGCATCTCTACTTATGAGAACACCGAGTTCCAGCAGGCAGCACCGTTCTTCAAGGCCGAACGTTTCGCCATTGAGAACGCCGATCCAAAGAACCCCGGCGTCCAGCCGCGTCCGGCCGTGGGCATCCAGTTTGTCGGGATTCCCGAGTTCGCCGCCCTTGGCACCAGGGTCTCCCAGGGTGTCAGCTCCGCAATCGCCGGCCAGGGTACTGTCGCCGACGCGGTGGCCAAAGGCCAGGAAGCCGCACAAAAAGTCGGCGACAAGTACAAGAAGTAACAACCCAACCGCAGGAGAACATCATGACAAACGCAACGGCGCGCGTCTCCCGGCACGGGAGCAGCACAGCCAAACCTTCCAGGGACACCAAGGCGCGGGAACGGGCTGTGGCCTGGGTGCGGCGTGCACCGCTGCTGCCGGCCCTGATCTTCCTCATCATCGTCACCCAGCTCCCGTTCGTGGGGACCCTGGCCATCTCGTTCATGAACTGGAACAGCATGAGCCCGGACACCACCGGGTTTGCCGGGTTCGAGAACTACGTCCAGGTTCTCACCGACCCCTACTTTCAGCAGGCGATCATTACCACCATCGTCATGACCGTCTCGGTGGTCCTGGCCAGCCTGCTCCTCGGCCTCGGACTCGCTCTGCTCCTGGACAAAAAGTTCATCGGCCGCGGACTGGCCAGGACCCTGCTGATCGCACCCTTCCTCGTGGTGCCGGTGGCTGCGGCGCTCATCTGGAAGCACGCCATCCTCAACCCCGTCTACGGCCTGATCAACGGCACCCTCACCTGGGTCTGGTCACTGTTCGGCAGCGACAACCCGCCGCAGACTGACCTGCTGACCTCGGCGCCCCTGCTGGCCATCATCATCTCCCTGGTCTGGCAGTGGACCCCATTCATGATGCTCATCCTGCTCGCCGGCCTGCAGTCCCGTCCCATGGACACGGTCGAGGCCGCCCAAATGGACGGCGCCACTCCCTGGGCGATCTTCCACCACCTCACCCTGCCGCACCTGCGGCAGTACCTCGAACTCGGCGGGCTGCTCGGAGCCATCTACATCGTGCAGAATTTCGATGCCGTCTTCACCCTCACGTCGGGCGGCCTGGGCACGGCCAACCTGCCTTACGCCATTTACGAGACGTTCTACTACGCCAACGAATACGGGCTGGCGTCCGCCGCCGGCGTCGTGGTGGTCATCGGCACCATCATCGTGGCGACCTTCGCACTCCGCACCGTATTCTCGCTCTTCAAGAAGGAGGCAGCACGATGAGCACGCTCACCCCCACCGAGCCCCGGGCATCTGTCACGGGCCCCGCCCGCCCCACGGGTTCCCGGCGCCGTCGCAAGTCCCGAATGGATCCCACCCGGAACAACACGGCTGCCGGGGTCGCGGCCTGGCTGCTGGCCCTGATGTTCGCGGTACCGGTGCTCTGGATGATCCTGACGTCCTTCCACTCGGAGGCGGACGCCGCGACCAACCCGCCCTCCATCTTCGCCCCCCTGACGCTGGACGCCTACCAGGAGTTCTTCGGGGCAACATCCGGGGTCAGCCCGTGGCCGTCCCTGATCAACTCCGCCACCGCCTCGATCTTCTCCACCATCTTGGTGCTGCTGCTGGCCATCCCCGCCGCCTACGCGCTGTCCATCCGGCCGGTGAAGAAGTGGACCGACGTGATGTTCTTTTTCCTCTCCACGAAGATGATGCCCGTCGTTGCCGCGGTCCTGCCGCTCTACCTCGTCGCCAAGAACATCGGCGCGCTGGACAACATCTGGTTCCTGGTCCTGATGTATGTGTCGATGAACCTGCCCATCGCCGTGTGGATGATGCGCTCCTTCCTCGACGAAGTGCCGGTCGAAATGCTGGAGGCCGCCCAGATTGACGGTGCCGGCCTGCTGCTGACGCTCCGCAAGGTGGTCGCCCCCGTGGCGATGCCCGGCATTGCCGCAACCGCCCTGATCTGCTTCATTTTCAGCTGGAACGAATTGCTCCTGGCCCGGGTCCTCACCGGAGTCGTGGCCGGCACCGCCCCGGTCTTCCTCACCGGCTTCGTGTCAGGCCAGGGCCTGTTCCTCGCCAAGGTCTGCGCGGCCGCCGTCGTGGTCTCCCTGCCGGTGCTCTTCGCTGGCTTCGCCGCCCAGGACAAGCTCGTCCAGGGACTCTCCCTCGGCGCCGTCAAATAGCCAGCCCCCGCTTCTTCGATTCGTCCAGCATAAGGAATTCTTCGATGACAACCTCAACCGCACAGCCCCGCACCCCCGGACACCCGGAGGTCCCCGCCACGATGCGCGCCGCCGTCCTCAAACGCCAGGGCGAGATGGCTCTGGAAAACCTGGCCGTCCCGGACCTTGACGCGGACCAGGTCCTCGTCCAGGTCGCTGCCGTCGGCGTCTGCGGCAGCGACGTCCACTACTACGAGCACGGCCGGATCGGCGACTACGTCGTGGACCACCCGCTGATCCTCGGCCACGAGCTCTCCGGCCGGATCGCCGCCGTCGGCAGCGCCGTGGACACCGCCCGCATCGGCCAGCGGGTCGCCGTCGAACCCCAGCGGCCCTGCCGCACCTGCAAGCAGTGCAAAGCCGGCCGGTACAACCTGTGCCCCGACATCGAGTTCTACGCCACCCCGCCGATCGACGGCGCCTTCGCCGAATACGTCACCATCCAGAGCGACTTCGCCTACGACATCCCGGACAACGTCAGTGACGAGGCCGCAGCCCTCATCGAACCGCTCTCCGTCGGGCTCTGGGCCTGCGAACGCGCCCAGATCAAGCCCGGAAGCCGGGTCCTGATCGCGGGGGCCGGCCCCATCGGCATCATCGCCGCCCAGGCCGCCCGGGCATTCGGCGCCACCGAAATCTACATTTCGGACATCGCCGCGGACCGGTTGGCGTTTGCCCTCGAACACGGTGCCACCCATGCCCTGAACGCCAGGACGGACAGTGCTGAAGGGCTCGACGTCGATGCGTTCATCGACGCGTCCGGCGCCCCGCAGGCCGTCCGCTCCGGAATCAAGGCCGTTGGACCGGCCGGCCGGGTCATCCTGGTGGGGCTCGGGGCCGACGACGTCGAACTCCCCGTCTCGTATATCCAGAACCGGGAGATTTGGCTCTCTGGAGTATTCCGCTATACGAACACGTGGCCGCTGGCCATCCAGCTGATCGCGGACGGGAAGGTGGACCTGGACATCCTGGTCACCGGAAGGTTCGACCTCGCCGACTCCGAAGACGCGCTCAAAGCCGGCAGACAGGCCGGCCAGCTCAAAGCCGTCGTGTACCCGGGCCGCTAACGAACTCCACCCACTGCCAGGAAGCAGCCATGCCAGCACATGAATTGAGGGTGGTCGTTATCGGCGAGTCCCTAGTGGACATCATCAGCGACCCCCGCCGGCCTGAGGCGGTCCAGGTCCACCCGGGCGGCAGCCCCCTCAACGTGGCGGTGGGGGCTGCCCGCCTGGGCCTGCGGACGAGCCTGGTGACCCACTATGCCGATGACCGRCACGGCCTCCTGATCGAAGAACACCTGACTACAAACCGGGTCCAGGTGATCAACGGCGGAACCACGCCGACGTCGACGGCGCTCGCCACGCTGGGTCCCGACGGTGCCGCCGACTACACCTTTTCCATCAGCTGGGAAATCAACGGGAACGCCCTGCCTGCCCTGGCCGCCGTCGAAGGTTCCACCCACGTCCACACAGGATCGATTGCTGCTGTGCTGCCGCCGGGGGATCGGGGCACGCTCGCCCTCGTGCAGGCGGCCCGCGAGCACGCGACCGTCAGTTACGATCCCAACTGCCGGCCGGGCATCAGCCCCGATGCGGCCGTGGCGCGCCAGAAGGCTGAACTCTTCGTAGCGGCGAGCGACGTCGTCAAAGCCAGCGACGAAGACCTTAACTGGCTCTACCCGGACCGGACCCCGGAGGAAACCCTGGAAGCCTGGCTGGCGCTTGGCCCGGCGGTCGTAGCAGTGACGCGGGGTGCCGCGGGGCCGGTCATCCTGTCTCGGAACGGGCGGGTGGAGATGGTGGCCGAATCCACCACCGTGGCGGATACCGTGGGCGCCGGCGACTCCTTTATGGCAGGCCTCATCGCCGGACTCGCCCAACTGGGCGCCCTCGGGGCGAAGGGAGGCAGAACACGGCTGTGCAGCCTGACACCTGAGGACTTGAAGGCCTTGGTTGCTTATGCCAACCGCGCGGCAGCGATCACCTGCTCCAGGCGGGGTGCCAATCCGCCACGGAAGGACGAACTGGGTCCGTTGACGTGGCCTTCGACGGGCGGGGGTTCCAGGCCGGAACATCAGCGGCGGCACAGCTGACGCAGCTAGTGGGCGTGGAGGTAATCAGCGTTGAGGCACCCGAGGAAGCCGCGGCTCAGCGTGCCGCCACGGAGGCCCGCAGCTTCTCCGTCAGACGCAGCAGCTCCTGCTGCTCGGCCACGGTCAGCGCCGGAACCACCAGGGCGGCGATGTCCCGGACGTGCTCCCGGCCGATCTGCTTCTGCAGCTCCCAGCCCGCCTCGGTGAGCCTGACCAGGACGCCGCGCCCGTCGTCGGGGGAAGGCATCCGCTCCACCAGGCCGCGCTTTTCAAGCCGCTCCACCAGCCGGCTCAGGCTGGACTGGCTCAGCAGCACGTGGTCGTTGAGCTCGTTCTGACGGAGCCAGCCGGACGGACAGCGCGACAGCGTAAACAGCACGTCGTACTCGTTGATGGCAAGGCCCTTGAAGGCCGGGCCGGCCTGCAGCCTGCGCATCACCGCCACCTGGGCGCGGAACAGGGATTCCCAGGTTTCCGCGGCCAGGCGCACCGGTGATTCGGTCTTCGCGGACATCACGCGCTCGTAGTGCCGGCGGGGCCGGCGGATTCGCTGACGGACTGCGCGGCTGCGGCGAGTGAGGCTGCCACGCGTCCGGCGTGGGTGGGCGGTTCGGGGACGTGGGCGGGGGTCTTGTCGGCGTATTCCTTGCGGAGGACCGGCAGGACCTCTTCGCCGAACAGGTCCAGCTGCTCCAGCACGGTCTTCAGCGGCAGGCCGGCGTGATCGATCAGGAACAGCTGGCGCTGGTAGTCGCCGAAGTACTCGCGGAAGGTCAGGGTCTTTTCAATGACTTCCTGCGGGCTGCCGACGGTCAGCGGGGTCTGTGACGTGAAGTCCTCCAGCGACGGGCCGTGGCCGTAGACCGGGGCGTTGTCGAAGTAGGGGCGGAACTCCTTGACGGCGTCCTGCGAGTTCTTCCGCATGAAGAACTGGCCGCCGAGGCCCACAATGGCCTGGTCTGCCTTGCCGTGGCCGTAGTGCTCGWAGCGCTCGCGGTAGAGGCCGATCAGCTGCTGGTAGTGCTCCTTGGGCCAGAAGATGTTGTTCGCGAAGAAGCCGTCGCCGTAGTACGCGGCAACTTCGGCGATCTGAGGCGTGCGGATGGAGCCGTGCCAGACGAAGGGGGCGACGCCGTCGAGCGGGCGCGGGGTGGACGTGAAGTTCTGCAGCGGCGTGCGGTGCTTGCCGGACCAGTTGACCGTGTCCTCGTCCCAGAGCCGGCGCAGCAGGGAGTAGTTCTCGATCGCGAGTTCGATCCCGTCCTGGATGTTCTTGCCGAACCAGGGATAGACGGGGGCGGTGTTGCCCCGGCCCAGGACCAGGTCCACGCGTCCGTCCGAGAGGTGCTGGAGCATGGCGAAATCCTCGGCGATCTTCACCGGGTCATTCGTGGTGATCAGCGTGGTGGCCGTGGACAGGATGATGCGCTCCGTCTGGGCGGCGATGTAGGCCAGGGTGGTGGTGGGGGAGGAGGAGAAGAAGGGCCGGTTGTGGTGCTCGCCGATGGCGTAGACATCCATGCCGATTTCCTCGACCTTTTTGGCGATCGCCACGGACGCCTTGATGCGTTCGTGCTCCGTCGGGGTGCGGCCCGTGGTGGGGTCGGTGGTGATGTCGCTGACGCTGAATACGCCGATCTGCATGATGTGCCTTTCCGTGGCCGGAGACTTCCGGGAGCTGTTCCTACTATAACCGATTTACATGCATTTGCATCTATCGACCGGTACAACGCCCGCCACGGCCAAATATTCCCTTGGCTGTGCGGGGCGGGCCGGAGGCCACCAAATGAGGGACGGGAGCCGTTGCCACCCGGGCAAAGTCTTCCTCTGGAACGGTCTGGACGTTATCTTCGGGTATGGAGGATGTCCACATGATGAAAAGGCCCGGAACGGCTGCGGCCGCAGCCATCTTGCTCGCAATCAGTCTTGTGCTCTCTGGCTGCACTGCCTCGCGGCTGAATCCTGCCGGTGGTGCGGATCCGAGGGCGTTGCTGGCGGAGTTCAGCGGCCGGGGCATGATGGGCCATCTTGAGGCGCTGCAGCGGATTGCCGATGACAACGGCGGGAACCGCGCGGCGGGCACGTCCGGCTATGAGGCATCCGGCCGGTATGTTGAGGAGCAACTGCGCGCCGCCGGGTACACCCCGGTCCGGCAGACGTTCACGTACCGGGGTGACGGCAGGAACCGGAAGCAGGTGGAGAGTTTCAACATCCTGGCCGACACCGGCGGCAGTGCCGATCACACCGTGGTGGTGGGCGGGCACCTGGACTCCGTGGAAGAAGGCCCCGGGATCAACGACAACGGCAGCGGCGTCGCGGCCATCCTTGAGACGGCGAAGTGGATGAAGGAGAACGGGATCAGCCCGGCGAACCGGGTCCGGTTTGCGTTCTGGGGCGCCGAGGAGAATGACCTCGACGGTTCCCGGCATTACGTCAACGAGCTGAGCAAGGCCGAGAAGGACCAGACGGCGGCCTACCTGAACGTGGACATGGCAGCCTCGCCGAACGGTGTACGGTCCTTCCACGACGGCGACGGATCGGATGTCGGGGATGCCGGGCCGAAGGGCTCCCAGGAGATCGAGGAGGTCTTTTTCCGGTTCTTCGAAAGCAACTCGCTGCCGGCGGAAACAACGCCCTTTGAGGACGGCGACTCCGATTACGACCCGTTCCTCAGGGCAGGCATTCCCGGCGGCGGGCTGTTCACCGGCGAGGAGGGGAAAAAGACCAAAGCCCAGGTGCAGGCCTACGGCGGGGTGGCCGGCAAGGTCCTCGATTCCTGCTACCACAAGGCCTGCGACACCACCAGCAACGCCAACGCCGACCTGCTCAAGGAAATGTCCGCCGCAATGGCCTACGCCACCGCCACCTACGCCCTGGCCCCACGCGGCTGACATCCAGCTCCAGCAGAACGGCTACAGCACCACGCCGCTTCGGCGGGCCCTCGTCGGTCTCGGCCCGGCTCACCCAGGTCCGCAGTGCCTCGGGATTCACCCCGAGCTGCTCGCCGATCCGGCGGAACGCACCGGTCCTGGTCGCAGGGTCTTTCCTTGCATCAATGGCCATCCGCGTTGCGCGCTCACGCAGCTCATTTGGGTACTTCCGTTGTGCTGGCGTGGGAATCATCCTTCCGGGTAATCGATGTCTCCATCAAACCCGGTGCGATTCAGTAGTGCCCGAACTGACGTAGCGCTCGATGCTGACTGGGCAGTGGCCAAGCCCGCCGCCCTGCCCGCGGCGGCGGAAGTTGATGACCTGGCCGGTTCTGCCGCACCCGCAGGTGCCGGTCTCGACGTCGCCCATGTCGTCGGTGAGGAGGAAACCGGGGTAGCTGGTGCTGAGGGCGTCCAGTACGGCGATGGTGCCGGTCTCTCCCGGGGCGATCTCCTTGGCGCTTTGGGCAGGGTCCCGGATGGAGATGTAGCACCATGGCGGAACGTGTTTGCGATGCAGGTGGCATTCGACAGCGAGCATGTTCGACTCGATCATCCCGTACATGTCGCGCACGTTCACCGGAAGCACGCCGAGCAAGTCGTGGCACCGTTCCCGAAAACTCTCATTAGGGATGGCCTCGGGTGTGTGCCGCTTCCAGCCCCCGAGAGTGATGATCATGCTGAACGGGTCCAAGCGCACACTGATATCCTCCCGCTCAAGGAACCGGAGGAGCCGGTCGATGAGGAACGGCGGACTGACGATGTGGCGTGTCATATGTCCCTCCCAACGTCGCAGGTGCTCCAGGGCCTCCCCGGCGTCGAACGCCTGGTCGGCAACGAGATATGCGTGGTGGTCGAAGACGCTGTTCAGGATGTTTAAGTCCTTGAGCAGTCCCATCTCCGAGGCTTCCGGGTCCGACGGGTTCAAGAAAAGTCCCGCGCCCCCGGACAGGTTGAAGAACTCCCGGTAGGTGCCGAGCATGGCGACCAGCGCCAGGGTCATTGTCTCGCTGTTGCGGGGGATGACGGAGGGGACACCGCGGGTTCCGCTGGAGCGGGTCTCGGTCTCGACGTCGGCCAGGGAGCAAGTAAGCAGCACCTTGGCGTCGGGACGCTTGAACATGCCGACCGGCAACAGTGGCAGGGATCGCAGGTCGTTGATGTCCTTGATCGTGGCGGGGTCGACTCCCAGGGCGTCACACTGGGCGCGGTAGAAGCCGTTTGCGGCCTGGTGGTAGATCGCGGCGTCCCGTAGGACGTCGGTGACCGACCCGGCCCAGTCCTCAGGGGACTGGACGTAGGCCTTGGACACATTTCCCAGCATCTGCGGTAGGGAGAGCATTGCGTCACTCCTCAGTGAGTGCGAATCGATGAATGCGGTCTGCGCCGCAGGGTCAGCCGTACCGACGCAACTCGGAAAAGAAATCCTCGACCACCCGGAGCTGGCCACTGCCGGCAAGTTCGTCGTAGACGTACTTGCCGACTGCCAGGTCGAGCACGCCCAGTCCGAACGGCGAGAACACAATAGGGCGGTCGTCCGTCAGCGAGACCCTGCCTTCCATGACGTCGGCCAAGGTGCCGTCCACGAAGTCCCTGTTGCCGACCTTCTGCTCCGCGAGGTGGGCCGACGTCCCGGCTTTCAGGCAGTGGTCGACGTCGTCGAGGATGTTGGTGGACGCCAGCAGGATCTCAGGGGCCAGATCGCGCAGGGACACGTGCAGCACCAGCGGGTTGTGCGCGAACCACGTCGCATCGTGTACGTGCGGCTGGCCCGCCACCGTGGCGAACACGACGAGGTCGCTGCTTCTGATCAGCTGCTCGGGGCCGTCGTGCACGGTCACCCGGGCACCTGTACCGCTGCGCTCGAGATAGCCCTTGAAACCCTCCTCACTCTCACCCGAGAGGTCGAACACCCCGATCTCGTCGAAAGACCAGCCGGCGGCTTTCAGGAAGGTGTGGATGTAGCGGGCAATGAGGCCAACGCCCAGGAACCCTATGCGCCGGGGACGCCCGCGTCCCCGGCTGAGCCAGTCGGCAGCAGCGGCGGCAGATGCAGCGGTCCTGGAGGCGCTGATGATGGAGCCCTCCATGCAAGCCAAGGGGTACCCCGTTGCCTGGTCGTTGAGAATCAACACCGCAGAGGCGCGCGGAATTCCAGATGCCACATTTTCCGGGAAGCTGGAGACCCATTTGATGCCGTCAACCTCTACTTGTCCGCCGACCGAGGCCGGCAGGGCGATGATGCGCGAGGTTGGCCGGTCCGGGAATCGCAGGAAGTAAGACGGGGGGTTCACCGAATCTCCGGCTGCATGCACGCGGTAGGTCTGCTCGACCAGCTCGATGACCTCCTTTTCCCGTCCCTGAAGCACCTGCTGAACCTGGGCCCCTGAGATGACCGCGAAGGGCGGAACCGTCTTCGGCTCAGCGGCCGCTGCGGCAGGGGAACTGGCAAGCTCTGTCATCGTGCACCGTCCTGGTTGTGGGTGTCGAGATCGAAAATGTTGCGCGGCTCGGCCATGCCGACAAGAATCTCCCGAGGCCCCTCATAGGCCTCGCGGCTATGCGCCATGCGGACGTTGTCGACCAGCATGAGGTCCCCCGTCTCCCAGGGGGTGCGGAGGGTATGGGCCTCATATACCTCGTTCAGGAGGGCAATGATTTCCTCACCGATCGGCTCTCCGTTGCCGAAACGGGTGTTGAACGGCAGCCCATCAGGACCGTAGACGTCCACCAGGTATTCCCGCACCTCGGGTGCGGTTGTCCATTCGCTCAGGAACGCAACCTGGTTGAACCAACAGGGTTGGCCAGTCGCCGGGTGCCGAACCACGGCAGGGCGCCGTTGCCGGGTGCGCAGCTCCCCATCGGGCTGCCACTCGAGCTCGATCTCGTGCGCCCGGCAGTAGCTCTCGACATCCGCGCGGTCTGAGACCCCGAACGCCTCCTCATAGGAGGCACCGATGTCCCCGTTGTAGCTGCGGGCGAGCAGCCACCCCTGGCTTTCGAACCGACGGACGATGTCCGGCGGCAGGGCATCGAGCACGGCACTGGCGTCCGCCACACCGGTCACCCCACCGACACTGGGTGCCTGAAGGCAGGCGAAGAGCATCAGGCCGGGGAACTCGAGCGCGTAGCTGAGCTCGTGGTGCATGCACATCGGCTGGTTCGCGGGCCATGCCAGGGATGAGTACACGCCGTCCAAGTAGGGCTGCCTGGCGGCGAAAGCCTCCCGGTCCGGCATGAGGCGGCCCGAAACCAGCCGGTGGAAGGTATCGGCCACTTCGGCTGGATCACGGAGGCCGAGACCGCGGACCAGGACGGCGCCGTGCTCATTCACCTCCGCACGCAGCGCCTCTCGGTTCTCTTCGGCCCACAGCACGGGGTCGTGGCCGTTCTCGACGATGAGCAGCGGCACCCGGCCGGCTTGGCGTTCCACGTCGAACTGGATCCTGGGTGTAGGAGACGACATCAGAGGTCCTTTCGTTTCATGGGTAGCGGATGGGAGAGGCCAACCGGTCCTCCTGCCGGGGCGTTGGAGTCGGGCTCCGCGACGGCTCCCGCCGTCCGCGGGTCCGGCGGAACGGCTGTGTCCGCGGGGGACGAGGCTTCGAGCAGGGTCGCCAGGTCTGCCAGGATGGGCGTCTGCATGATGTCCTTGATCGACACTGCGCGCTTGAGCAGTACCGCGAGCTTCACCGCGGACAGCGAGGTCCCGCCCAGTGCAAAGAACGAGTCCTGCCCGCCGATCCGGCCCATCGGCAGGCCGAGCACCGTCGCCCATGCCTCCGCAAGCCGCTGCTCGGCCGCCGAGAGGGCTTCCGTGGCGGTGCCGGCCTCGGGCATGACCTCGCGCGCCATGCGGGTCAAAGCCTTCCGGTCGATCTTCCCGTTGCCGGTCAGGGGCAGGCTCTCCTGCCACCTGTACGTCGAAGGAACCATGTAGCCTGGTACCCGGGCAGCCATCTCGCTGCGGATTTCGTCGACCTCGAGCGGCCGGTTGCCGGAGTAGAACGCCACCAGGAACTTGGACTGCCCGGCGCCCTCACCGACGACGACGGCGCCGTCGCGGACGGCGGGAACCCGCAGCAGCGCGTTTTCGATGTCGCCGATCTCGATGCGGAACCCGGAGATCTTGACTTGGTTGTCCCGCCGCCCCAGGTACTCCAGCTTGCCGTCCGGGGACCAACGGCCGTAGTCGCCGGCCCGATAGAGTCGCGCGCCGTCCACGTAGGGGTCGGTGGAGTAGGCCAGCGCGGTGCGCTCCGGGTCGTTGATGTAGCCGCGGCCCACGCACACTCCGGAGAAGGCGATCTCGCCCGGTGCTCCAAGCGGCACAAGGCGCTGCCGCTCGTCGAGGATGTGGATCCGGACGTTCGGTATTGGCGGGCCAAGTGGCACAGAGCCGCCCGGGGGCGCTGCACTCAACACTTCGTGGTTCGTGTCGTCGGAGGTTTCCGTGAGTCCGTAAGCGTTGACCAGCTTGACGTCCGGCATCACGTCGAACCAGCGGCGGACCAGCTCGCGCTTTAGAGCCTCCCCTGTGGCCGAGACGCAGCGGAGGTGCGGCAGGGCGCGAGGCCTGCCGCCCAGGTACGCCACCACGGCGTCCAGATACGACGGAACGACTTGGAAGACCGCCACCGCGCCCAGTTCCACCGTGTCGATGAACCGCTCAACGTCGAGGATCCGGTCCTGCCCGACGATGAGTGTGCGGCCGCCGACGAGCAGCGCCGAAACCAGTTGCCACAGCGAGATATCGAAGCACTGGGGTGCGGTCTGGGCGACGACGTCCCCGGGGCGGATCCCCAGGTCCTCGATCTTGGCGTACAGGTGGTTCACCATGCCGTCGTGCTCGCACATCGCGCCTTTCGGCTCGCCAGTGGACCCGGAGGTGAAATAGACGTAAGCGAGCTGATCGGGACGAATCTCCAGGCCGAGGTCGTCCACGGGATGCCCCTCGGCCTCGATGTCCTCGAACAACAGCTTCGTCACTGCAGGCATTGCTTCCAGCGCCTCATCGAGGGTGGTGGTGCTGCCGCCTTCGGTGAGCACCACCCGGGCCCCGGCCCGCGTGAGCGTTCTGGCGATTCGGTCGGCCGGAAAGTGCGGCTCGATCGGCAGATATGCGCCTCCGGCTTTGAAGATGCCGATCACAGCGGCCATCCACTCCAGATCCCGTTCGGCGACGACTGCCACGATGTCCTCCGCGCGCAGCCCGCGCGAAAGCAGACCACGGGCTATCCGGTTGGCGCGGGCGTTTAGCTCCGCGTACGTCCACTCCCGGGCGTCCTGAACGGCCGCGATTTGTTCGGGACGCTGCCGAACGCGCTCCTCGAACAGCTCGTGGAAGCGCCGCTGGGGCCGGGGCCGCTCGGGCCCGGCGAGCTGCTCAATCTGGAAGCGCCGCTCCTCCTGGCCGACTAGGTCGGTGTCCAAGGGATCCGCCCCCGGGTCCGCTACCACGCTACGGAGCGCGGCGAGGTAGTAGCTGGCGATGCGGCGGGCGGCATCTGCGTCGAGAACATCCCCGCGATACTTCAAGCGAAGCACCTCGCCGATGGTCGCGTGTCCGACCGAAATACCGAGCACGATGCCCTCCGGCAGCTCGGAATCGTCGTCCCGAAGACCGCCGAACACCACTTCGTAGCCCGGGGCGGACGGCTCGTGACTAGCCTGCCCGGGGGTGGACTGTTCCGTACGGGGCCGGATCAGGCGGCCGTTCGCATCGGAGACGAGGGCTCGCCAGGACCGGTGCGCCAGATCAAGGGTGCACTGCCAGGTCCCGAACGCGTCCTTGCAACCGGTCGTGACCTCTGTTTCGCCGGACAACGCGTGGAGCACTCTCGAGTGCGCCGCCAGCCAGATCGAGGATGGAACCACCTGCAGGCTCTGGGCCAGCGTCCGCACGGCCTCGAACAGGTCCTGTGGCACAGCCACTTCGATCCGGCCCTGATCAGGCTGGCGCTCCTGCGTCCACCTGGGAATCACCGTCAGCGCGGCACCCGCGGGCGCGGTTCGGTCTTTGCCCGGGCCCGACGAGCTGCCAGCGGTGCGGCAGGTCAACGCAGAGGTGGTGGTCATGATCAGGCCCTTTCCAGCGCGAGGGGGGACATTGCGGCGTCTCGGGCCTCTTCGGCCGGGTTGCCGGCCCACAGGGATCCGCGGGTGAGAGTGGTCCCCTTCATGACGAAGGAGTCGGCGCCGACGACCGCGCCGTCTTCGACGGTAACGCCGTAGTGGACGAACGCGGAGACGCCGAGGGTGACATCGTCGCCAACAACGATGCGGTCCGACTTGAACATGCCGTCTTCCTGGGAATGGGATTGGAGGGTGGTGCCGGCGTTCAAGGTGCAACGGGAACCGATCGTGACCAAGGTCCGCTCGATAATGCCGCAGCCGTCATCGAAGACCCGGCTTCCGATCCGTACGCCGAGCAAACGCCAGACCAGCGGCTTGAACGGCGTCCCGTTGAGGAGGCTTGCATATCGGCTCTGCAGCGACATCTTCCAGTACTGCTCGTGCCACCAGAAATAGGGGTTGTAGATGGAGCAGAGCTGGGGCTGAAGCGGTTTCAGTCCCCTCCCGAGATGCTCGATGCCGATGGGGACCAACAAGCCAACCACGAGCATCAGGACAAAGGCCGCGCTGAGGGCAAGGAAACTGAACTGATCGGACAATTCGAGGGCGGCGAACATGATGATCATGGCCAGTGTGATGTTGAGCCACCGCACCAGCATCAAGAGGGCCATCGTGCGCAGGTTGTACCTGTTCTTGGCTGCCAGGTTCCGACGGAAGTGCGCACGTTTTGAATACTCCTCGGGGAGGGCGTCCCGGAGGACCGAGCGGGGGATCTCGAACGGCGGTGACCCGAGCAGACCTACGTCGTGGCGCAACGGTCCGTCGAGGGGGACCATCACCTTGGTCGCGAGCAGGCAGTTGTCCCCGGTCCTGGCCCCGGCAGGGAAGAGCACGGCGTTGCCCAGGAAGTTGTGTGCGCCGATCGCCGCCCGGCTGACCTTGAACGACGTCGCCGAGAAATCGGTGTTCATAAACGACACCCCGTCGGCGATCATCGTGCCGCTGCCTATCGTCGAAAGGAACGGGCTGTCGTGTTTGAACCCCGTGCCCAGGTTCGAGCCGGTCTGCTGGACCTGCGGCTGCTTGTACCCGATGGCCCGCGCGTAGTGCACGACGTACGAGCTGTCGCCGAACAATCCCGTCAGCATGGGCCTGTTGGTCATTCTCAACACCGCCCGCTCCGCCGCGTGCCGCAGGCCGAACAGCGGATACACCGTGTCCGGCTTGACGGCGAGTTGAACCACCCGCGGGACGGTGGTGACGATGAGCAACGATACGACCGTGCCACCGAAGACAGCAAGAGCGGCATAGGCAATGGCGTCGGCGTAGAAGACCCAGTTGGTGAACGCGAACGCCTGCGTCCCCAGGAGTGCCGCCACGTTGGGGTTCGCCATGACGACCAACACGACAATCTGGCTTAGCAGAATGCGGCCAAAGCCAATCGTGCTGATCAGCTGGGAGGTGGCGAACCATCCCCGGCGCCAGGGCGAGTAGGGCCTGGCCTCGACTCCGCCATAATCCACCTCAGTGCGCCTGCCGGGCGACCCGTGCCACCGTTCGCCGGCGGGCACGGACTGGCCGGTGTACAGGGTGGACCGGTGGCCCAACTGCGACCCATCTCCCAATGCGGTGCCGATATCCAAAACGCTCCCCTCGCCGACGATTACGTCCCGGCCCAGCGTCAGCGCGCCCAGCTGGATGACGCCGCCGTGGGCGCGGTAGCCGTTCAAAACCGCGTCCTTGCGGATGACCGTCCCTTCCCCGATCGTGAGGAGGTCGGTGCAGACCGGCAGGCGGTTGGTCATGATCGTCACGTTGCGGCCCACCTTGGCGCCCATGGCCCGCAGGTAGAAGGTGGTCAGCGGAGACCCCCTCAGTAGCACCAGCGGGGAAGTTCGCATCAGGGTCTTTACCAGCCAGAACCGGAAATAGGCCAAGCTCCACAGTCGGATTTCGCCGGGGCGGAAACGCCCAAGGATGATCCACTTTGCCGCCACGGGAAGGATGCACATCAGCACGAACACTACCGCGGCATAGGCGGTCGACCGGAGGTAGATCACCCAGAATTCTGTCCCCTGGCCCGGCCCACCCTCCGGGTACACCCACTTGTACCAATTGACCGTGAGCAGTCCGGCGAGCACGCAGTAGCCGAGGTAGACGAGTACCTGCAGGGCGCCACAGATGACGTACTCCCAGGTCCGGGCGTCCATGGGCGCCGGAGCCTCCGGCACCGAAGCCACGGCCGGTGAGGGCTCCTGCAAGCGGTCCTGTTGCGGAGGAACCTGCAGGGCCGCGGCGAGGGCAGAGACGCTCGGGTTACTGTAGACATCCTTAATCGAGACCGTCGGTAGGTCCGGCTGCTTACGCATGCGGGCGCAGAACTTCGCCATGACCAGCGAGTCCGCGCCCAGGTCCTGGAAGAAGTCGGCGTCCATCGGGACCTGCTGCATGCCGAGTACGTCAGCGAGCACCTCGGCCAGCCGCTCCTGCACCTGAACCGTCGCCGACACCTCCTCGGCCGGTACCAGGGCCGCGGCCAGCGCGGAGATTGTTGGGTTCTGGTAGATGTCCTTAATGGACACGGCAGGCAGGTCCGGCTGCTTGCGCACGCGGGCGCAGAACTGCGCCATGATCAGCGAATCCGCGCCCAGGTCCTGGAAGAAATCGGCCTCCACTGGCACATGCTCAATGTCCAGCACGCCGGACAGCACCTCTGCCAACCGGTCCTGCACCTGGATCTGAACCGTCACCGACGCCACTTCCGCCGGTGCCAGAGCCGCGGCCAGCGCCGAGATCGTTGGATTTTGGTAGATGTCCTTGATCGACACCGCTGGCAAGTCCGGCTGCTTGCGCACGCGGGCGCAGAACTGTGCCATCAGCAACGAATCCGCGCCCAGGTCGTAGAAGAAGTTGGCGTCCACGGGGACGTCGTCCTTCTCTACCACCGACGCCAGAAGATCCGCCAGCCGGCGCTCCAAGGCAACGGCGGTACCCTTGGCCGGAGCGGCCGGAGAGCCGTTCCCGGCCGGAGCCGCGGTTACATCAGGAATGGGGAGATCGATAGAAGATGTGGAGCGCGGAGCGCCCTGCAGGTTATCGAGGCGCATTTTCACTGCACGAAATTCCTTAAGGCGGCGGTTGCGGCGTAACCGGCCACCGCTTCACGTGCCGGGTGCTGTGGCTCCGACACCGGGTCGGACCGTCGGCCCGGAGCCCCTACCAAATCGTCGGCGGTTGCCAGCGCTTCGGCGCCGAAATGATCGTGCACCCAGTCGGGGTTGTAGACAGTGTCCAGGTAGGGTCGGCCCATGTCCGGGGAAATGGCAACCGCCGTCAGGTCCTGTGCGTCGTGTTCGGTGAGCCAAGACGCGGCGCCGTGGACCACGGTCCCGGTGGAGCCACCGAGCGTGAAGCCGGCAGCGGCGAGGCGGTGGCAGGCGCGCACCGTGTCCAGTTCTTCGACCATCACCACGTCATCGATCAAGGCCTCGTCGAGCTGCGGCGGCCGCACGCTCATGCCGAGTCCCGGGATCAGGCGGGCGGCGGGCTGGCCGCCGAACGAGACCGATCCTGCGGCATCGACCGCGACAATCCGGACATCCGGCCGGTGCTCACGGAAGTACCGCGCGCAACCCATCAAGGTCCCCGTTGTCCCTGCTCCCACGAACAGCACGTCCAAGTCGGGGAACTGATTGGAGATCTCGGGGGCAGTCCAGCGGTAGTGCGCTCCCCAATTGCCTGGATTGGTGTACTGGTTGAGCCAGATGTACCGCTCGTCGGACGCACACAGGTCCCGCACGTGGTTGAGCCGGGCTCCGAGGAAGCCGTCGACGGGATCCGGTTCGGTGACCAGGTCCACCTGTGCCCCGAGCGACTCCATGAGTTGCCGGGTTGGCGGGTTACAGCGCGGATCGATCACACACACGAAGCGGTACCCCTTGCTGGCAGCGATCATGCTGAGCGCGACGCCGAGGTTGCCCGATGAGGACTCCACGAGGATGGAGCCAGGGCCGATCAGCCCCTCCCGCTCGGCGCGCTCGACCATCTCCCGCGCGGGCTTAAGCTTGATTGAGCCGGCGAAATTGAACCCCTCAATCTTGAGAAAGAGGCGGCAGCCCAGCACCCCCTCCAGGTCGACGAACAGGCTCTGCTCGTTATACAGGTGCGGATCCCTGATGATCGGCATGATCTCCCTCGTTCCCTGTCATGAGCGTGGTCAGGGAGGGGGAGGCTCCTGCCAGCTTGTGTGTGACGGGTGGCGGACATCTTCGTCCGGACCCTTCTACTATTCAAGGAATGCCGCGCAAAGCGGCACAAACGGAATACTGCGGCCGCCGCTATTTCCCCCAGCAGCAATACCTGGCTTCCCCACCGCGGATACTCCGAAATGCAGTTTGGGGCTTCAATCCTCTGTTTCGACAGTAGCCACGTTTAGTGGCCTACCGCAATGACTTCGAGCACCTGTATCCGCCCTCCCCGGGTACCTGTATCCAAGCCCCGAGTACCTGCTTCCAGCACTCGCGGCCCCGATAATACCTAGCGTAGGCGCCCGTTCCTCGTCCTCAGATGGCGAACCTCCCAGGCTGCCGCCCGCCTTCTCAGTGAGCCCTACCAGCGCTAAACCGGGAGAAGCAGTGACGGTTACATCTTGATAGATCCATAAGCGTCAGGCGCATCGTGAGAGAAACCGCCATAGGTAATCGAAGGGCGGCGTGGGGAAGACGTCCGTCATCCTCGGGCCGGCCACCGGGCCTCGCTTGATCGGGAAAAAGGTCCTGGTCGCCGATCTGGCCTAGCTCCCCAAGCAAAGGCAACTGCTGAACGTGGAACAGACGTCCGTGCTCCGCATTTGCCGCTTAGAACCGCGATGCAGGACTCAATGAGCAGCAAATCCCCCTTAGAAAACGAACATTAGGGGAGCGGTGGTCCTAACCGAGAAGTTCGTTTCCCACGCTCGCTACGTGGACGCAGCAAAGTGATGGCAGTTGAGAGAGAATCATCTATCCATGCGCCAACGTCAAGACGCCGTCGACGTCTCGACCTCCAGAGCCCTGGAGGCGGTTCCTCCGACTTCTGCCGCTGACACTACGCGTTCTGAATTACGCCAGGCCAACGTGAACCCTGGGGCCGCTGCCAGGGGACCAGGGCCGGGTCGCCCCAAGGAGCAAGAAAAGGATGGAGCCCTTCTCATCGAAAATTGACATCGCGCTCCGTGACGAACTGGACTCCTACATAGGGCCACGTCATTCAGCGAGGCAGGTAACCCGGCGTTCCGACCCCAATCCACAAACTACCCGGATGGCAAATACCTTGCCGCCATCAACGTGATGCGGACATGGGCCACTGAACTGTCCTCCGCCGAGCGCACCGTGGGTGCTGACGAGATAGAGAGGTGGGCGTTCGGTGCCGGGGAGGGAAGGCGGAAGCGCCAGGACCGCTGCCGTCGGCGGAGTCGCTTGGTCCGGTCCGCGATGAGTCGGGCCTCCACGGCTTCCCTGTCTCCAACATGGTCGAGGCTCTTTGCGAGGGCTTCCCGACGTTCTGCTGAATTGGAAGACGGCACGTTCAAGACCCACTACATCTTGATTGGCAACGGCTGCACCCTCGGCGTGGATTGCTGGGTCAACTACGGTGTTCGGATGCGCGACGGTTCCTCCCTGGGGGCCGATGCCATGCTGATGAAAGGCGAGGATAACCCGGAAGGCGCGACGTTCTCCGGCAATCCTGCCCGCGAGGTCGTGGTCCCGGCAGCCCGCTCCCAGCGCCCGGTGGAGATCCCCGGCGGACCCCGGCACCGCAGCGACGAAGCGGCCGCCGGAACCCCGAAGCCGGCCCACGGAGTCCACGGGAAGCCGCGGCCCGCGCACCGCCAACGCAAATCGGCCCTGACAGGATCCTAGAACCGGGCCCGGGGGCTACCGCGATCCTGTCGGCAGGCGGGCGTCCTCGGGAAGGTCGTCGGGGAAATCGTCGGGGATGGCCCCCGGGGCAGCCCTGCGGCCACGGGACGGAGCCGGAGCCGAGGCGGTCCCGGTGCCGTCGGCAGTTTTGGCCAGCGCCTTCCGTTCGCGGCGTCCCTCGACCAGCCGGTACAGCACCGGCACCAGGACCAGGGTCAGGGCAGTGGAGGAGATGAGGCCGCCGATCACCACGATGGCCAGCGGCTGTGAGATGAAGCCGCCGCCGCCGGTCAGGCCCAGCGCCATCGGAGTCAGTGCGAAAACTGTCGCCAGCGCGGTCATCAGGATCGGCCGGAGCCGTTGGCGAGCGCCGTGCGTGATCGCGTCCGCCACGCTCATTCCGGGCTCGCCGTTCCGCGGCTGGCGGTACTGGTTGATGAGGTCGATCAGCACAATGGCGTTTGTCACCACGATGCCGACGAGCATCAGCATGCCGATCAGGGACGGAAGCCCAAGAGGCACTCCGGTGACGAGCAGCAGCCCGATTGCGCCGGTGGCCGCGAAGGGCACCGAAACCAGCAGGATCAGCGGCTGGACGAGCGACTTGAACGTCGCCACCATGATCACGTAGACGATCGCGATGGCCGCCAGCAGCGCCAGGCCGAGCTGGCCGAACGATTCGGCCTGCTGGGTTGTGGCRCCACCGATCTCGGCAGTGACGCCCGGCGGCAGTTGGACGGTCTTGAGCCGGGACTGCACCTCGGTGCTCAAGGCGCCGAGGTTGGCGCCCGACGGCATGACGGACACCCGTGCGGTCCGCTGGCCGTTGCTGGCGGTAATGGACACAGGGACGTCTACCTGCTCCACGGAGGCGATGCTGACCAGCGGCACGGGACCGGCCGCCGTCGGCAGCGGGGTCTGCCGGACGGCGTCGATGCTCGTGAAGCGGGTGCCTTCGCCGATCTTGACCGGGAAGTCGTTGGTCTCGATGCGCACTGTTCCGGCCGGGATCGGGCTGATGGTGGAGGCGAGCACGCCGGCCACCTGTTCCTCGGTCAGGCCGGCGGCCACCGCCTTGGCCCGGTCCACTTTGACCTGGACCACCGGCTGGCTGGCGGCCAGGTTGGTGGCCACCTCTGAGGAGCCAGGGACGCCGTCCATGGCCTTGACCATGGCGTCGCTCGCGGTCCGGAGATCGGCGGTGGTGGCGGCCTTGAGGGTGATGTCCACGGTCGAGGACGTGCCAAAGCCGCCTTGCTGCGAGCCCACGGTGATCTTGCCGGCGTCGGGGATCCCGGCCAGTTCGCTGCGGACGGTTTCCTTGAGTTTGCCTTGGTTGGCCTTCGCCTCGGTCACCACGGTGAAGCTTGAGTTCGAGGCACCGGCGGACAGCAGCGCGGAGAATCCGGTCTGGGCGTTGCCGGTGGTCACCTGGACGTCCTTGACGCCGTCGATCTCCCGCAGCACCTCTTCGACCTTGACCGCCGAGGCGCTGGCCTCGGCCAGGCTGGTGCCGACCGGGAGGGCCTGCCGGACGGTCATGCTGTTCTCGCCGGAGCTGCCCAGCAGGTCGGTGGCCAGCAGCGGGGTCATGGCGGCGGTGCCGCCGAGGACCAGCAGGGCCGCGATCAGGGTCACGACCGGATGCTTCTGGGTTTTGGTCAGGACCGGCAGGTAGCCGCGCTGCAGGACGGTGCGCTGCTCTGCCTCGTGGGCCTTCGCCGCGATCTGCCGGGCAGTGGGTTCACGGCCGGCGGCCGCTGTGGCAGTGGTGTCTCCGGCGCCGGCCGCCTTGTCGGCCGGGTTCCGCAGGAACCAGTACGCCAGCACCGGCACGATCGTCAGCGAGACGAGCAGGGAGGACAGCAGGGCGATGGTGACCGTCAGCGCGAACGGCCGGAACAGTTCGCCTGCCAGGCCGGCCACAAAGGCAATCGGCAGGAAGACGGCCACGGTGGTGAGGGTCGACGCCGTGATGGCGCCGGCGACTTCGCGGATGGACGTCTGGATCGCGGTGATCTTCGCCTCGCCGTAGCTCAGATGGCGTTTGATGTTCTCGATCACCACGATGGAGTCGTCCACGACGCGGCCGATCGCGATGGTGAGCGCGCCGAGGGTCAGGATGTTCAGCGAGTAGCCGGTGGCCGAAAGCCCGATAAACGTGATCAGCAGGGATAGCGGGATGGAAACGGCCGTGACCAGGGTGGCGCGGACCGACATCAGGAAGAGCAGGATCACCGCGACGGCGAAGCCCAGGCCCAGCAGGCCCTCGGTGGTGAGGTCCTTGATGGATTTTTCGATGAACGGCGCCTGGTCGAAGATCGGGGTGAATCGGGCGTTGGAGCCAAGTTCGGCCTCGAGCTGGGGGAGGGAGTCTTTCACCGCGTGGGAGATGCCGACCGTGTCACCCTCTGGCTTCTTCGTGACGGACAGGGCGAGGGTTTCCTTGCCGTTGGTCCGCGTGATCGAGGTGCGGGCGTCCTCGGCGATGCTGACGTCTGCGACGCTGCCGATGGTTGCGGCATTGCCGGTGCCGCCCAGTGGGAGCGCCTTGATGGCGTCGAGCGAGTCGACCGGGCTGCCGATCTGCAGCGACAGCGTCTTGCCCTGCTCTTCGATGGTGCCGGCCGGCACGAGGGCCCCGTTGTTCTTGAGCGCCGCGCTAATGGATTGGATGTTCGCGCCGGAGGCCGCCATGGCCTCGGGGCGGGGGAGGATCTTGATGTGCTGCGTGGCGCCGCCGGTCACCTCGGCGCCGCGGACGCCGTCGAGCTTCTGCAGCCGCGGGACGGTGAGCCGGGCCAGATCGGCGTTCAGCTCGCTCAACGGCTTGTCGGAGGAGACCGCGAGGAACACGATCGGGAAATCGCTGATGCTGCCGGCGATGGCCTGGGGCTGGACGTCCTCCGGCAGCGACGGCTTGGCGTTGGAGATGGCCCGGTCGATCTGGTTCCGGGCGCGGTCCAGGTTCGAGCCATAGGTGAACACCATGCTGATCTGGGACACGCCGTTGCGGGACGTGGACGACGTCGACTCCAGGCCCTCGACGCCGTTGAGTGCCGTTTCCAGCGGGCTGCTGATCTGCTTGTCCACGACTTCGGGCGAGGCGCCCGGCATCGAGGTGATGACCGTGATCTGCGGGAACTCGATGGACGGGATGAGCTCCTGCTTGAGCGAGGACATCGTGATCACGCCGAAAACCGACGCGAAGACGGTGATCAGCGCGATCAGGGCCCGGTTGGCCAGCGACAGCTTTGCGAGCCGGAACATCTCATGGTCTCCTGATGGGTCGACGGACGTACTTCAACGGAATCTAGCCTGAAATGGATCGAGCCTGCCGTAACCCGGAGCGGGCGTCAGTTGCGCGCGGCGTTGACCGGTTCCAGCTGCAGTGCCTTGGCAGTGTCGGCTTCGAGCTTGGCGGCGAGGTCCGGGTTCTCGTTGAGCTTGACGCCGTAGCCGGGCATCATCTCCTTGAACTTGGACTGCCAGCCCTTGAACTGCTTCGGGAAGGACTTCTGGAGCAGTTCGATCATGATCGGCACCGCGGTGGACGCGCCCGGGGACGCACCCAGCAGGGCGCCGATGGATCCGTCGCGGCCGGCGATGACTTCGGTGCCGAACTGCAGCACGCCGCCCTTCTTCGGGTCCTTCTTGATGATCTGGACACGCTGGCCGGCGGTGATGAGCTCCCAGTCGCCGTCCTTTGCCGCGGGGTAATACTCGCGCAGGGCCTCGACCTTGGCTCCGTGCCGCTTGGCGACCTCTTTGACCAGGTACGCGGTCAGATCCATGTTGTCCTTCGCCACGGCCAGCATCGGGACGATGTTGGAGGGCCGGATGGACAGCGGGAGGTCCAGGTAGGAACCATTCTTCAGGAAGTTCGTGGAGAAACCGGCGTACGGGCCGAACAGCAGGGAGCGCTTGCCGTTGACGTAACGGGTGTCGAGGTGCGGAACGGACATGGGCGGGGCGCCCACGGATGCCTGGCCGTAGACCTTGGCGCTGTGCTGGGCCGCGAGCGTCTCGTCGGTGCAGCGGAAGAACTGGCCGGAGACAGGGAAACCGCCGTAACCCTTGCTCTCCGGAATGCCGGAGGCCTGCAGCAGGTGAAGGGCGCCGCCGCCGGCGCCCACAAAGACGAACTTCGCGCGGATCGAGCCGTGCTCGCCGGACGTGGGGTGCTTGATCGCCAGGTCCCAGCCGCCGCCGGGGGCGCGCTTGATGCCTGAGACGTCGTGGCCGTAATTGACCTCCACACCGTTGTTGCCCAGGTAGGTGGTCAGCTCACGGGTCAGGGCGCCGAAGTCGACGTCGGTCCCTTCCGCCGCGCGGGTGGCGGCGACGCGCTGCTTCGGGTCGCGTCCCTTGACGATCAGCGGAGCCCACTTCGCGATCTGGGCGTGGTCCTCGGAGTATTCCATCGACCGGAACAGCGGGTTCGGCTTGAGCGCCTCGTAGCGCGTGCGCAGGAACTTGGTGTTGTCTTCGCCGATCACAAAGCTCATGTGCGGAACCGTGTTGATGAAGCCCTTGGGGGAGCCGATCATGCCGTTCGTGACGAGGTGGGACCAGAACTGGCGGGACAACTGGAACTGCTCGTTAATGAGGAGCGCCTTCGCGGGGTCCACGGAGCCGTCTTTGGCAGCGGGGGAGTAGTTAAGCTCACACAGCGCGGCATGTCCGGTTCCGGCGTTGTTCCAGGGCCCGGAGCTTTCCAGGCCGGGCTCGTCCAGCTTCTCGAACAGGGAGATCGTCCAGTTCGGCTCGAGCTGCTTCAGGAAGGCACCGAGCGTGGCGCTCATGATGCCGCCGCCGATCAGGACGACGTCGGCATGTTGGGTCTTGGAAATGAAAGTCACAATCAGTCTCCGATAGCAGCGGGTCTGGCTGTCACAGAATATCCCGCACGGGCCTCTTACTGAAATTGGGTCCGTCCGTCAAGGCTTTAGCTCCACCTTTGTGAAAACTTCATTCAGGACGGGCGACGCCGGATACTTCAGCACGCGGTCGGAGAGGGCAAGCGCGGAGATCGGGAAAGCGATCGGCACGGCGGGGACCGTGGCAGCGATCTGAGCGTTGATGGTCTGGTATTCCTCTGTCCGCTCCTTGCCGTCCGGCAGGCCGCGCGCGCGGGCGATCTTGGAAAAGACCTGTGGGTCCTGGTAGCCGAACTCGCCGGTGTTCTCGCCGAAGAGCGGGCCCACAAAGTTGTCCGGGTCGGCGTAGGAACCGTTCCAGCCCAGCAGATGGAGGCCGTGATCGCCGGGTGAGGTGACCTTCTGGAGGTAGCCGTCGGACCACTCGACGGGCACAGGCTTGATGTTCAGCCCGACGGCGGTCAGTTGCTTGCTGATTTCCGCGTAGACCTTTTCCGGGGTCGGGAGATAAGGCCTGGTGACGTTCAGCGGGTAGTAGAACTTCAGTTCCTCGCCCTGGTAGCCGGCCTCGGTGAGCAGTTCCTTGGCCTTCGCCGGGTTGTGGCCCAGGGCGGGGGCGTTGTTGTTGAACCCGCTGAGCTTCGGCGGGACGAACTGCGTCGCCTGGGCCGTGTTGTCGATGAAGAACTTGCGGATCAAGGTGTCCTTGTCCAGCGCCATTTCGATGGCCTGGCGGACCTTGACGTTCTGCAGGATGGGCACTTCCTGGTTCATGCCCAGGTACATGACGGAGAACGGATCACGCTGCACGATCTGCTGGCCGCGCTTGACGAGCTGGTCGAAGTTGCCGATTGTAACGGCGTCGTAGGCGTCGATCTTGCCGTCGAGCAGGGCCTGCATCCGGGTCTGGGTGTGATCGTAGGTGACAAAGTTGATGGTGCCGATCTGGCCCTTGTCCCCCCAGTAGTCCTTGTTGCTGGCGAGAGTGATGCTGCCCGGGTCCCAGGAACTGAAGACGTACGGACCGGTTCCCACGGGGTGGAGCCCGTAGGCGGAGACGGGCTGGCCGTCGCGGCTCTGGTTCAGCTCGTCGGCGTTTTCGGAGGCAAGTGCCTGCGGCGAGGAGATGGCGAAGGCGGGCAGCGTGAGGGCCTGCAGGAAACCGGTGAAGGGCTGGGTGAGTTCGATCGTGACGTTGTCCGGGGCTGCGGCGGTGCATCCCTTGTAGATGGAGAGGGACGCCTGATCCGCGTGGGCTTTGAATACGCCCTTGAAGGTTGTCCCCGGAGCCTGCTGCCGAAGCGCACTCGAGAAGTTGAACCAGCGGTTGAAGTTGCTGCAGACGGCCGCGGCGTCGAAGGCCGTCCCGTCCTGGAAGGTGACCTTCTCGCGGAGCTTGAATGTGTAGGCGCGGCCGTCCCCGCTCGTGGACCATTGGGTTGCCAGCAGCGGCGTGGGCTGTCCCGTGGTCTGGTCCACGCCGACCAGTCCCTCAAGGACCTGGCGCGTGATCCGGTAGGACTCGATGTCGGAGACCACTGCCGGATCAAGCCCGAGCGGCTGCGAGGCGGTGCCGAACGTGAAGACGGCGCTGGGGCCGGAATCTGTGGGGCTTGCCGAGGCGGTGGCGGAACCCGGGCCGGGGCCGGGTGTGCCCGTGCAGGCGGCGAGGGTCAGGAGCACGGCCACGCCGGCTGCGATGCGGCGCACTGCACCGGCCCGCGCTCCACGGCCCTGCATGTTGCGGGGGCGCACGGTACGGCTGGGCACTGTACTTCTGGGCACTCGGAAATCACCTCTGGGGAACTGGATGGACCGCCGGCTGCGGAACAGCCTCATTCTAGTTGACCGGCCCGGGGGATCCCTGTGAGCCGGCCGCGCCCTCGTCCAGGCAGGAAAAAACGAAGGCCCGCACCAGCGGTGCGGGCCTTCGTTTCTCCTAGTTGGTCCAGTGAGTCAGGCTGGGACCGCAGCAGGAGGGCTTGGTGCTGCCTACTTCGGCATCAGGACCGAGTCGACCATGTAGACGGTGGCGTTGGCTGTCATGACGCCGCCGCAAACAACGTTGGCGTCGTCGACCTTGAGCGCGTCCTTGGTGCCGGTGACGGTGACGGAACCGCCCTGGACCGTTTTATGGGTGCCGACGATCTGGTCCGGGCTGATCTTGCCCGGAACAACGTGGTAGGTCAGGATCTTGCTGAGCAGGGCATCGTCCGTCTTCAGCGTTTCGATCGTGGCGGGGTCGATCTTGGCGAAGGCGTCATCCGTCGGTGCGAAGACCGTGAATTCGCTGCCGTTGAGGGTGTCCACCAGGTCGACCTTGGGGTTGAGCTTGCCGGAAACAGCGGCGGTCAGCGTGGTGAGGATCGGGTTGTTGGACGCCGCGACGGCTACCGGGTCGAGGGCCATCCCGGAGACGGAGCCGGCGCCGCTCGGGACCTGTGCGGCGTAGCCTGCGCAGCCGGCACCGACGAGGTTTGCGGCCGGATCCATGGCTGCTGCCGAGCTGGCGGACGGCGACGGTGCCATGCTTGTTTCCATCGGCTTGGAGGCCGGGGCCGAGGAGGCGGGTGCCGTGGTGGCTGCTCCGCCACAGGCCGTGAGGCTGAGCATGGCCGCAGCAGCGATTCCTGCAACGGAAAGAGTCGTGCGCTTGATGGTCTGCATTTCGGTTTCTCCTTTGTTGTGCCGATCGTTGCCAGCGGCGCTTTTGCCGCTCTGGCCCTTGTCCGACTTGTTGGGCACCGACCCTTGGTTGGTGTCTCAATGGGTATTCGGGGACTCCGGGGAAACGGATGGGTGCGGGATTAGAAAATCTTTTCGCAGGTCCCATTGACGGCCCAGCAGGCTCAACAGAGTCGCGGTTAAACGAAAGAGTCCCGGTCCGAAGACCGGGACTCTTTCTGTGTGCGCAAGGGGGGACTTGAACCCCCACGCCCGAAGGCACAGGAACCTAAATCCTGCGTGTCTGCCAATTTCACCACTCGCGCGCGGCGCCCGCACCTGGCCGGCCCAAGGACCGGCGTGGCGGATGCCAGGCTCCATTGTACATTTCACGGCACACGCTTCGGCGACAGGCTTCGCCGTGGAACCCGGCGCCGGCCACCGCCGTCGGGAATACCGGAACGATCGGCCGCTGGTTTAGAACCGGGGTGAAAGATTAGATGCCGGCCATGCCCTTACCGATCATGACTGCGCCAATAATGGCAAGTACGGCGGCGATGATGACGTTGTAGTAGCGAACCAGCCAGGTCTTGGCCGGTTCCAGTACGCGGCGTACTGGAGCGCCGAGCAGGAGATAAGCCGCTACCGGCACCACCACGGTGACCGTGGCGAGTGCCGTATAGATGAGCAGGGCGGCGGCAGCCATACCTGGCGGGATGCTGGCGCTGCCGATCACAACGCCGGCCGCGATGCCGAAGATCAGTTCCTTCGGATTGATCGCGGTCACCAGAAATCCCGTCCGCAGGGCCTTCGCGGGCGTTATGCCGGCCAGGGCCTGCATCCACCCGGGAGTTTTCGGTTCGGCGGCGCCCTTGGGCCGCGAACGGAGCTTGGACAGCGCCAGGACGATGAGTGTCACGCCAAGGACGAGGCGGATGACTGCGCCCAGGCGTGTGCCGCCTGACGCCTGGGTGGCAAAGTCGGACAGGGCAGCCACGGCAAGCACCGTAACGAGGACCGCGAGGACCCTGCCTAAGGCAAAGCCCAGGCTCCGGCCCCGTCCATCCGGGGAAAGGATCATCAACAGCACGGCGATCAGCGGGAGCGGACTGGCCGCCATTCCGATGGCCTGCGGCACCAGCTCGGCGATCAGTTCAAGCACGCTGCTCCATCCCGTGACGCCAGAGAGGCGTGGACCTGCAGCGAATGTACGGTGGCGGACGGCCAGGACGCATCACCCGCAGGGGATGAGCGCGAAGCCCGGAACCCGACCCCCGAGGGGAGTCGCGGCTGGCGCTGGGTCCGGGCTGCGAATGATTCGCCGGCTAGGAGTCGATTTTGAGGTCCCTGCGGAGTTTGGCGACATGTCCGGTGGCCCGGACGTTGTACTGGGCAGCCGCGACTTTCCCCTCGGGGTCGACAACCACCGTGGACCGGATGAGCCCTTGGTAGGTCTTGCCGTAGTTCTTCTTCTCGCCCCATGCGGCGTAGGCCTCTGCGACGGCGTGGTCAGGATCGGACAGCAGGGGGAAATCCAGGCCTTCTGCGGCTGAGAACCTGGCGAGCTTGTCCACGGGATCGGGGGAGATGCCCACCACCTCGTAGCCGGCACTCTTCAGGGATGCCAAGGAGTCCCTGAAGTCGCAGGCCTGTTTGGTGCAGCCCGGAGTGGAGGCCGCCGGATAAAAGTAGACCACTGTGCTGCGGCCCAGGAAGTCCCCAAGCGAGACGTCCTGCCCTTCCGAATTTTTCAAGGTGAAGGCGGGCGCGGTGTCGCCGGCGATGAGTCGTTCAGGCACGTTGTGCTCCTTTTCTGGGCTGTCTCAGGTGGTGATATTCCAGCCTAGTGAGCGTTGGTGCGCCGGCCGAATCGTGTGATCGCTATACTCGTTGGTATGCCTGATATGGATCGCTGGCCCACTGGGCGCCTATTGTCCACGGCAGCACGCCTTGTTGAACACTCCTGGAACGAGAAGCTGGGAGCTATTGGCCTGACCCATGCCGGTGTCATCGCCATGGAAGTGCTCTCCGTCAACGGCCCCATGACGCAGGCCCAGCTGGCCCAACTGGTGCGCGTCCAGGCGCAGACCATGGGAAAAACACTGAGCCGGCTCGAAGCCCACGGACACATCTCGCGGCAGCGCAGCGCCTCGGACCGCCGCAGCCACGTTGTGTCCCTGACGGAGCGGGGCCGCGAGGCCGTTGTCGAGGCCGCGGACATGGAGCGTTCCGTGCTCGCCGCCGCCTCGATTGACCCGGACGTGCTCAGGCAGGAGCTCCGGGCGGTTGTCACGGAACTAGCAACCAGGATTTCCTCAACCGATGCAAAGTCGATCGTCAGCACTCCGGAGCCAAGCCTGCCCGTCGAGGCCAACTAGGGCGTCGTCCAGATCACAAGGAGTGTCCACGCTGGCTGTCCGCCACGTGCACCGTCCGGTACGGGTTGGGCCCGGCAGGGCTGGCGGCGGGGTAACAGCTTCCTTCCCCGCCGTGTCCCTCAGCAGACCGTGCGCCCGCTGCGCATAGGCTCAAGGCATGGACTCGAACCTGACTATGGAACTGGAAGGGCAGACCTCGATCAACGAGCTGCTTGACGAGCCTGTAGGTGTGTTGCCGGTCCAGCTTGCGCTGCCTATCCACTTTCAATTGGCCGCCGCGGCGCGGCGGGAATCCTGAAGCAGCGGACTTCCTCCATCCCGGATCGGGCCTTTCGTTGCGGTCTGAGCGCCGTGTGTTTTGGGTAAAAAGGAAACCCCGTTCATTATTCTATGAAATCTGGCCAGGGGCCTTCTTTTGTCGTGCGCTCCCGGGACTCGAACCCGGACGCCATTTATTGCGAGGTCGATTAGTATCCTGATCCATTAGCCCCGCGGGACAGCTGGGAGCATTGGGGTGCAGAATAGGTGACCCGTCAATGTCCCGTGCCGGCAGGGGGGGTATTTGCTGTTCGATGCAGTTGTCATCCAACAGCGGAAATTTCCGCCGGCCCGTTGGTCATATTCTGGAGAATCACGGAGCGCGCGCCGAAAATTTGATATTCGGCCGAATTCACTTAGTGGTTCGCAGATATCAGGCCCGCGCGGGCCCTCCGTCCCGGCTCTGCGCTTCCTGGAGGGCTTCGCCATGCACTCAGGCGGGGCGATGGGCTGAACATTGGCCGCCTGAAACCCGACAACACCCCGACCGCTCGACGCAGGCGGACCTAGGCAGGCTAAGTGACGAAGGGCCGTATATTCCCGGTTCTTTCCGAGTGGATATAGCGGGGGAAGCAAGTAGAGCCTACTCGTGACACCTCTTGGGGCGGAACATAGGCTCTGCGGCACGGGGAATGGCTTAGAGAGCTGGGGCCACAACCAGGCTACGACCGGACCAGCCCTAGTGTTGCGCTTCAATAAAGTGCGACGTCGTCTGATATTCGGTAATTGTCATGAAGTGGTGATGCATTTGTCCCAGCTTCCAATTTCCCTCTCCGGGCTGACCATATCGTCACCGGGAGCGCCAGCAAGCGTGGTTATTCCAACCCGAAAAGAAGCGATCAACCTCTCCGGCGTCATTCGCCGCATGCCCTCGCACGTGGACGAGTTTGTCATCGCAGGTGGGCGCTCCCATGATCACACCGTCGACGTTGCCCGTGCGCGGGAAATCGGCCGGTTTCTTTCCCCGCTCCAACATGACTACGACTTCGCCAAGGGCTCGCGTTATGGCGCCGGGGGCGGATCCAAGGATCTGACCTGGTGGCGGAACGCTGGCAGCCGGGCGCTGACACGGGTGGCCCAGATCGTGTATCGCTGCGACTACGGTTCGCTCACGTCTCCACAATCCAGCTGAGCGGGACAGCTCCCCGAGGTGGACCGTCAAAATTTCACAGATTTAATGTCGGAAGGAAAAAACATGAGCAACCATCATGCGTATGCGGCGGGACGGTTTGCGGCGGTATCCATGCGGTCGAAGCTGCGCAGGGTGGACGGGACTTCCTGGCTTGGCATGAGGCGGGGAGGTGACCGCTCGGCCGGTCCTCGTCCAGGCAGGTCGCGGAACCGGCGGCTCCGTCCGCTGCTGGCGTCGCTGCTGGCAGCGCTGCTGCTTGCGGCAGGTGTTGTGGTGGTGGCGCCGGGTCCGGCGTCGGCTGCTCCGGGTGATGTTGGGATTGAGGGTCTGTCGCATACGGGGACGGGGACGCCGACCGGTACGAAGCGGGCAACGAGTGCGTTGTGGTTCAACGACGGCTCCTGGTGGGGGAACTTGTGGGACACCTCCAGCTCGGATTTTCATATCTTCCGGTTCAACACCGCGACGAGTTCGTGGGTCGACACGGGTGTGGCGACGGACACACGGGCGAACACTCATCATGACGTGCTGTGGGACGGGACGACCCTATATGTGGCGAGCTACAGGTTCGTCAACGACGGCGTGCCGGCTGAGCCGAACTTCCCGACGACTATGCGCCGCTACAGCTACAACCCGAGCAACAAAACGTACACGCTGCTGGGTTCTTCACAAATCAACAACCAGCGCGTAGAGACCCTGACCATCGACAAGGACTCGACTGGCCGGGTGTGGGCCACGTGGCAGCAGGGCAACAAGATCTTTATGAACGTCACCAACACCGCCGGCGTGACGTGGGGGACGCCGTTCCAGCATCCTGCGTCGTTGAGCAACGTGTCTGTGGACGACATTTCGGCTGTGATCGCGTTCGACGGGAAGATGGGTGTGATGTGGAGCCGGCAGGTCGGTGACGCCACCGACGGCATGTACTGGAGCTTCCACGTCGATGGAGATGCCAACACCACCTGGTCCACTGCGGTGGCGGCGGTGAAGGGGCAGCGCAGCGGTGACGACCACATGAACCTGAAGTGGCTGGACTCCTCGGGTGGTCGTGTTTTCGCCGCTATCAAGACGTCGTTCACCTCGGCGTCCCAGCCGCTGATCCAGCTGTTGGCCTTGAGTGGTACGACGTGGACGGCACACACGATCGCGACCGTGTCGGAGTGCCCGAACCGGGTGCTCGTCCTCATTGATGAGGGGACGCAGAGGCTGCGCACCTTCGCCACTTATCCGAAGCCGAGCGGCACGACGAATGCCGGTGTCTGCACCAGCTCGGGGGGTGCGATCTACGAGAAGTCCACGCCGTTGAACAACATCAGCTTTACGACCACGAAGACGGCTCGTATCGTGGACGCCGACCAGTATGTGCACAACGTGACGTCGACGAAGCAGAACCTCAACAGTACGCGGGGCACGGCCAACAGCGGTCTGCTGGTGCTGGCCGATGTGAACGCCACAAGCCGGTACTGGAGCTTCTACGAGCAGGGCAGCGGTGGTGGGGGCGGGGATACGACCGCCCCGACCGTGACGGCTACGTCCCCGGCGGCCGGTGCCACTGGCGTGGCGGCTTCGACAAATGTGACCGGGACGTTCTCGGAGGCGATGAATCCGTCGACGATCACGTCGACCACGTTCAGATTGACGACGGGGCCGACGACGGTGCCGGCCGCCGTGTCGTACACAAACAACGTTGCGACGCTGAACCCGACTGCGGATCTGGCGGCCAATACGACGTACACGGCAACCATCGATGGCGGCTCAACTGGAGTGAAGGACGTTGCCGGTAACGCGTTGGCGTCGCCCAGGACGTGGACCTTCACCACAGCTTCCGCCGGGGGTGGGGATACGACCGCCCCGACCGTGACGGCCACGTCTCCGGCGGCCAATGCCACTGGGGTTGCGGTTTCGGCGAACGTGACCGGGAATTTCTCGGAGGCGATGAATCCGTCGACAGTCACGTCGGCCACGTTCAATCTGACGGATGGGTCGACGGCGGTGCCTGCCGCTGTGTCATACAACAGCACAAACAACGTTGCGACGTTGAACCCGACTGCGGATCTGGTGGCCGGTAGGACGTACACGGCAACGATCACTGGTGGCTCCGCTGGGGTGAAAGACGTTGCAGGTAATGCGTTGGCGTCGAACAGGACGTGGACCTTCACCACAGCCGGAGGCGGCGGCACAACGGAGACCGTCACGCTGACGGCCACCGCTGACAGCTATGTGACGAGCGCGGCGACGGGGACGAACTTTGGTACGAACGTCATGTTGGGTGTGGACAACAGCCCAGTGGAGGTCACGTATTTGAAGTTCGATCTGTCACCGTATGCGGGCCGGACACTGGAGGGTGCGACTTTGCAGCTGCGTACCGCCGGGAGCGGGTCGACGGGTACGCAGAACGTCAAGCTGGTCGCTAATGACAGCTGGACCGAGACCGGGATCACGTATCTCAACCGTCCGACGCCGCTGGGCACCACCCTCGGCACGTTTGGCCCGACGGCGACCAACACCAACTACAGCATTCCGCTGACTATCAGCGGACTGACAGGTGAGCTCGGCCAGCTGCTCTCTCTTGGTATGGACTCCAGCAGCAGTGACGGCGTGGACATCAACTCCAAGGAGGCCGGCAGCACGCTCGCGCCGAAGCTGGTGCTCACACTGAGGAACTAGAGGAACCAGGCGGACGGTGTCGGCACGGCCGACACCGTCCACACCATCCGACCGAAACCACCCAGACAGGGGACGACCATGCAGACCAACACCAGGAAACTGCACTTCGATATCCAGGCCATGTCATTACGTGTCTCGCGGGGTGCGCGATGACGAGGACGCTTGATGTGGCCAGCCGCACGGAGGGGCGTTGGAGGGCCCGTGATGTGTGGTGTGTGGTGGCGGGTGTTGTGGCGTTGGCGCTTGCGGTGGGGGCTGCTTCGACGGTGGCGGTGCC
>NZ_JBFRDB010000022.1:0-49678 GCF_052113365.1 Arthrobacter sp. YAF17
GTGGCGCAACCTGGTCAATTCAACCAATTCAATACAATAAATTGGTATCAACAAACTTGGCACACTATTGAGTTCTCAAACAACAGACACACCCGGCACCACCACAACCTCAGCCGTGGATCGCTCCGGAGCAACTTATCTAACTTACCGGGCCGCTTCACCCTTGTCAAATCGCCATCCCGACTCAGTCTCGCCGTGAGGCATCTGGGTCTTGTTGGCCGATCAACTCCGGGGAGCAGCGCGGAAATAAACTCTACCACCACTTCGTCCTGGTGACAAAGGGGCGCCGCTGCACCCTCCTGCAGAACGCCAAAAAAGCCCGGAATCACGGGGATTCCGGGCTCTTCGGCGTAGCTTAGCCTGCCCGCCGCCGGGGCACCGGGCCCGGCGTCAGCTCACGGGTTTGAAGTACGCGGCACCCAGGGGAGGCAGCGTGACGGTGAGGGTGGCCGGCTGGCCGTCGATGCCCACATCCGTTGCTGTCAGCGTGCCGCTGTTCAGGACGCCGGATCCCCCATACGTGTCGGCGTCGGTGTTCAGCGCTTCCTGCCACTCCCCCACCGCGGGGACACCGAGGCGGAAGTCGTTGTGCGGGCCGCCCGAGAAGTTGAAGGCGCAGACCAGCGGGTTGCCCGCGGCATCCCGGCGGATGAAGGTCAGGACGTTGCGGTCCGAATCCCCGCCGTTGATCCACTGGAAGCCGGCGGGGTCGTTGTCCTGTTCGTAGAGCGCCGGCGTGGCGCTGTAGAGCTCATTCAGGTCCTTGGTCAGGAGCTGCATGCCCCGGTGCGCCGGAATTTCGGCCAGCCACCAGTCCAGGCCGTGCTGCTCGGACCATTCGGCTTCCTGGCCGAATTCTGTGCCCATGAAGATCAGCTGTTTGCCCGGGTGCGCCCACTGGTATCCCAGGAAGGTGCGCAGGTTGGCCAGCTGCTGCCAGCGGTCTCCGGGCATCTTGCGCAGCATCGATCCCTTGCCGTGCACCACCTCGTCGTGGCTGATGGGCAGCAGGAAGTTCTCCGTGTAGGCGTAGACCATGGAGAAGGTGACGGTGCCGTGGTGCCACTTGCGGTTGAACGGATCCTCGGAAATGTACTTGAGCGAGTCGTGCATCCAGCCCATGTTCCATTTGATGCCGAAGCCCAGGCCGCCCTGGCTGGTGGGCGCCGTGACGCCAGGGAATGCGGTTGATTCCTCGGCGATCATCACCGCGCCGGGGTGCGTCTTGTAGACCGTGGCGTTGACTTCCTGCAGGAAGGAGATGGCCTCGAGGTTTTCCCGTCCGCCGAACCGGTTCGGTTGCCATTGCCCCTCCTCACGGGAGTAGTCGAGGTAGAGCATCGAGGCGACGGCGTCCACGCGCAGGCCGTCGATGTGGAATTCGTCGAGCCAGTACAGCGCGTTGGCGACGAGGAAGTTGCGGACCTCGCGGCGGCCGAAGTCAAAGATCAGCGTTCCCCAGTCCGGGTGTTCGCCAAGGTTCGGGTCGGCGTGCTCGTACAGCGCCTCGCCGTCGAACCGGGCCAGCGCCCATTCATCCTTGGGAAAGTGAGCCGGCACCCAGTCCAGCAGCACGCCGATGCCGGCCTGGTGGAGTTCGTCCACGAGGTACCGGAATTCGTCGGGGTGGCCGAAGCGCGACGTCGGGGCGAAGTAGGACGTGACCTGGTAGCCCCAGGATCCGCCGAAGGGGTGCTCTGCCACCGGCATGAATTCCACGTGGGTGAAGCCAAGCCACTTGACGTAGGCCACCAACTCTTTGGCCAGTTCCCGGTAGCTGAGACCGACCCGCCAGGAGCCGAGGTGCACTTCATAGACACTCATCGGCGAGTTGTGCGGATCCTGCCCGGCCCGGGCCTCCATCCACTCTGTGTCCTTGAAGGCGTAGGAGGGCTCGACGACGCGCGACGCCGTCAGCGGCGGGACCTCGGTGCCGAACGCCAGCGGATCCGCCTTCTCCACCCAGTAGCCGTGCTTGGTCCGGAGCTCAAATTTGTAGCACGCCCCTGCTACAACGCCCGGGATAAAGAGTTCCCAGACCCCGGAGGAGCCGAGGGACCGCATCGAGTGCTGCCGCCCGTCCCAGCCGTTGAAGTCGCCCTTGACGCGCACCGCCTGGGCGTTCGGCGCCCACACCGCGAAAGAAACGCCGTCGACGTCGCCCATGGTGGACTTGTAGTGCTGGACATGTGCGCCGAGCACATCCCAGAGGCGCTCGTGGCGGCCTTCACCGATCAGGTGCAGGTCCAGTTCACCGATGGTCGGCAGGTAGCGGTAGGGGTCATCGGCTGCCTGCGGCGTCTGGCCCTCGTAGGTCACTTCCAGCCGGTAGTCCGGCACATGCCCCGAGTCCACCGGCTCCAGCACGGCAACCCATACCCCGCCGGACTCGTGTGTCATCGGGAAAGTGCCGGCGGCGGTCACAACGGAGACGGCTTCGGCGAGGTGCTTGACCGTGCGGATGGTGACGTGCCCGTGGTCATCGAGGTGCGCGCCCAGGACCGAGTGCGGCGCATGGTGTTCGCCGGAGGCGACCCTCGCCAGGGTGTCCGCATCCACCGGCATGGGACTTCCTGGACGATCGATACGTGCTGAACCTGTCATTTTGATACCTTCCGCTGCGGCTTCGGCCGGGACGCCGGAGCCAGTACTGCCGAGGAGACGACGTGATGCGTGGACCGGAATGGGGAGCCAGTCCGGTCTGTTCCGTAGTTCGTAGATGACTTCGTAGAGCGCTTTGTCGAGCCAAAGCGCCACGAAGAGGGGCGAATCCCGGTCGATGCTGCCGGGGATGACTTCCGCGTAGCCGGCCAGGAAGGCCTCGGCGCAGTCATCGACCCAGGATTCCGGGACGTCCGCGTCCGGGTGCTCCCGGATGGCCGCGCCGGCGGCGTAGTCAAAGGACCGCAGCATTCCCACAACGTCGCGCAGCGGGACATCCGGGAAATTGCGCTCAGAAATCGGCCGGAGCGGCTCGCCCTCAAAATCGAGGATGGCCCAGCGCGGCGCCTTCCCGGCACCGCCCGGAACCTGGAGGATCTGCCCGAGGTGGAGATCGCCGTGGATCCGTTGCAGGGGGCCGGCGCCGCTGCCTTCGAGCCGCACGAGGAGCCGGTCAAGTGCTTCACTAAAGGGGCCGACGGCGGTCCCGGCCTGCGCCCAGGACTGACGCACGCGCGCGGCCACACCGGGCGCAATGTCGCCGCCGGGAACGGATTCGGAGGCGACGCCGAGGGCCTCGGCAAGCCGGCGGTGCACTGCTGCGGTGGCGGCGCCGAGCGCGTGGGCCTCGGCGGTGAAACCCCGCCCGCCGCTCGCCGCATCGACGGCGAGCCGCCAGGCATCCAGCCCGCCCGCAAGAAACTCGTGTGCCACTGCCAGTTCGCCGACCGCGGTGCCGGTGGCGTTCTGCCCGGACGGGGGCTCCCACTCCCCGGTCACCCAGCCGAGGGTGGCCGGCACTTCAACGGTGTGTCCGGCGGTCAGGGCAGCACCGATTTCCACCTCCGGGTTCTGGCCTTCGGACAGTACCCGGAAAAACTTCAGGATCGCGGCGGATTCGCCGTCGTCGACGATCACCGAACTGTTGGACTGCTCCCCGGAGAGTACTTTCACGACGCCGGTGGCCCGGGGCAGGACGTAGCCGGATGCAACGAGGTGGCCGGTCGCGTTCCCGGACGGAGGGCTGCCGCCGCCGCGCATCAGTTCCAGCCATGCCGCGATGAACGCCGGGTCGTGGACGCCGTCGTAGATCCACCGGGCACCGGGCGCTCCGGCGGAAGTCTCCGCCCCGGCGGATCCGGCCTGGCCGGAGGCTCCGGCGGGACCTGGCCCGGAAATCTGACCGATCAGCGCTGATTCCGCCCCCAACAGAGGCGCGCTGCGGATGCTGAGCGGGACCTGGACGACGTCGGTACGGGAACCGTCCGGCGTCGGGTAGCTCACGGCCAGCAGCAGCACCTCGAGTCCGGCAGCGGTGGCGCCGCCAGGACCGCCGGGGCTGCCAGGTCCGTCCGGGCCGCTGGCGAGGCTCAGGCCCCCGGCCGGTTCGAAGCTGAACGCCGCGCTCTTCACGGGGAACCAGCGCTGGCGCCGAAGCCAGCCGCCGAGCAGTCCGCTCAGGGCAGGGGTAAGGGTCGGTCGGCTCATCTCAGCCTTCGATGGACAGGATCGGCATGGCCTGCGTGTGGGGCGACGCCGGGTTGGAGGCGGCCGAGCGGATCCGCAGCCAGAAGAAATCGTGGCTGCCCAGGGTCAGCGTCAGGGTTCCGTCGTCGGAGATCGCCGGGAACGCCTGCCCGCCGAACACGTCCCGCAGGCCGCGGCCGGCGAACCTCGGAACCCTCAAAGTGGTGGCCACCGGGTGCTGGGACAGGTTGAAGGCGCACAGGACAGTCTCCGGCTCCTCACCGGCGGCGTTACCGGCCGGCAGTTCGCGCAGGTAGGCGAGGACGACGTCGTGGTCCGCTTCGACGTGCTCGAAGCCGCCCAGCCCGAAGGCCGGGTGGTTCTTCCGGACACTGAGGATCTGGCGGGTCCAGCGCAGCAGCGAACCGGAATGCGCCGCCTCGGCCTCCACATTGGCCATGCTGTAGTTGTAGACCAGCGACTGGATCACGGGGAGGTAGAGCTTGCCCGGGTCGGCATTGGAGAACCCGGCGTTGCGGTCCGGGTTCCATTGCATCGGGGTGCGGACCGCGTCGCGGTCCTCGAGCCAGATGTTGTCGCCCATGCCGATCTCGTCCCCGTAGTACAGGAACGGGCTGCCGGGCAGGGAGAGCAGCAGGGCGTTGATGAGTTCGATCTCGGAGCGGGAGTTGTCCAGCAGCGGCGCGAGCCGGCGCCGGATCCCAATGTTGGCGCGCATGCGCGGGTCCGGGGCGTACCAGCCGAGCATGGCGGCCCGCTCGTCGGCGGTGACCATTTCCAGTGTGAGCTCGTCGTGGTTCCGCAGGAAGGTGCCCCACTGGGCGCCTTCGGGGATGTTCGGGGTGTCCTTCATCGTTTCGATGATGGGCGCCGCCTTCTGGTCCCGCAGCGCGTAGTAGAGCCGCGGCATGATCGGGAAGTGGAATGCCATGTGGCATTCCGGTTCTTCCTGGCTGCCGAAGTACTCCACCACTTCGGCCGGCGGCTGGTTTGCCTCGGCGATGATCACGCGGCCCGGGTAGCTTTCGTCGACCATCTTGCGCAGCTTGCGCAGGAACTCGTGGGTCTGCGGCAGGTTCTCGCAGTTGGTGCCCTCTTCCTCGAAGAGGTACGGGATGGCGTCCGCACGGAATCCGTCGATGCCCTGGTCCAGCCAGAACCGTACGACGTCGAAGAGCGCGTCGATGACTTTGGGGTTCTCAAAGTTGAGGTCGGGCTGGTGGCTGAAGAAGCGGTGCCAGAAGAACTGGCGGCGGATCGGGTCGAAGGTCCAGTTGGATTCCTCCGTGTCCACGAAGATGATGCGGGCGTCTTCGTACTTCTCGTCCGTGTCGCTCCAGACGTAGAAGTCGCCGAACGGCCCCTCCGGATCCTTGCGGGATTCCTGGAACCACGGGTGCTGGTCCGAGGTGTGGTTCAGCGGGAGGTCGATGATCACGCGCACGCCGCGGGCATGGGCCTCCGCGACGAGGCGCTTGAAATCGCTGATGGTGCCGAATTCGTCGAGGACGGAGTTGTAATCCGAGATGTCGTAGCCGCCGTCCCGGAGCGGTGACTGGAAGAACGGCGGGAGCCAGAGGCAGTCGACGCCGAGCCACTGCAGGTAGTCCAGTTTCTCGATCAGCCCGTGGAAGTCACCGGACCCGTCGCCGTTTCCGTCCGCGAACCCCCGGACCAGCACTTCGTAGAAGACCGCCTTGCGGTACCAGTGGGGATCATGCTGGAGGCCGGGCGCGTTCAATTCAAAGGTGCCCTTCGGGCTGAAGTGCTGGCTGGGGTTCGTCGCGCTGAAACTCACTCGTGCTACCTCCGGATGCTAAGAATGTGCGCGGGTTCCACGTGGGCGTCCAGGCGAACGTAGTTGTACTCGCCCCATTCCCAGCTCTCGCCGGTCACCAGATCATCCACCAGGAAGCGGCCGTTGTGCGTCAGGTTCTCCGGGTCCAGCTCCAGTGCCGCCAGGTCCAGGGTCACCGTGCTTTCCCGGATGCCGTGCGGGTCTACGTTTACGACGACGATGAGCGTGTCCTTGGTGCCGTCGGGAAGGGTCTTGTGCTTCGAGTAGACGACTGTGGCGTTGTCCGTGCTTGCGTGCACCGTCAGGTTCTGCAGGTCCCCGAGGGCGGGGTGTGCCCGGCGGATCGCGTTGAGCCGGGTGAGGTATGGGGCCAGCGTCCGGCCGGATTCGGCCGCGGCGTCCCAGTCACGGTCCTTGTACTCGAATTTCTCGTTGTCGATGTACTCCTCGGCGCCGGGCCGGGCCACGTGCTCGTAGAGTTCGAAGCCGGCGTAGACGCCCCAGATGGGACTGGCAGTGGCAGCCAGTGCGGCCCGGATTTTGAACGCGGGCGGCCCGCCATACTGCAGGAATTCGGTCAGGATGTCCGGGGTGTTGACGAAGAAGTTCGGCCGGAAGAATGCCGGCGATTCGTGGCTGACCTCCTGGAAGTACTCCTCCAGTTCCTCCTTGGTGTTCCGCCAGGTGAAGTAGGTGTAGGACTGCTGGAAGCCGGCCCGCCCCAGCGCGTGCATCATGGCCGGGCGGGTGAACGCCTCGGCGAGGAAGACGACGTCGGGGTGCTTCTTGTTGACCTTGGCGATCAGCCATTCCCAGAACCACACCGGCTTGGTGTGCGGGTTGTCGACGCGGAAGATCTTGACGCCGTGGCTCACCCACAGGAAAACGATGCGCAGGATCTCGTTGGAGAGGCCGGCGGGGTCGTTGTCGAAGTTGAGCGGGAAAATGTCCTGGTACTTCTTCGGCGGGTTCTCCGCGTAGGCGATGCTGCCGTCAACGCGGGTGGTGAACCACTCGGGGTGGCTTTGGACCCAGGGGTGGTCCGGCGCGGCCTGCAGCGCGAGATCCAGGGCGACTTCCAGCCCCAGTTCCCCGGCCCGCGCCACGAAGGCGTCGAAGTCTTCAAACGTGCCGAGCTCCGGATGGATGGCGTCGTGGCCGCCCTCCTTGGCACCGATGGCCCAAGGGGAGCCCGGATCGTGCGGCCCGGCGAGCAGCGTGTTGTTCGGGCCCTTGCGGTGCTGGATGCCGATCGGGTGGATCGGCGGCATGTAGATGATGTCGAACCCCATGGCCGCGACGGCGTCGAGCCGCTGGGCGGCCGTGCGGAAGGTGCCGGAGGTCCATTCACCCGTGCCGGGGTCGCGGACGGCGCCTTCGGACCGCGGGAAGAATTCGTACCAGGAGCCCCGGCCCGCGAGCTCGCGCTCCACCAGCAGGGGGTAGTTCTCGGAGACGGTCACCAGTTCGCGGATCGGCTGGCGGTCGACGACGGCGGCCACCTCGGGGCCGAATCCGGCGGCGAGGCGCTCCTCGGGCGTCTTGCCGGCGTCGTTGAGCCCGACGACGGCCATCCGCAGGGTCCGCCGGTCCGCGGACGGGCGGGATGAGTCCTCGGAGGCTTCGGAGAGCAGCGCGGCGCCCTCGGCCAGCATCAGCTCGACGTCGATGCCGGCTTCGACCTTAACCTCGGCGTTGTGGTGCCAGGTGCCGTAGCGGTCGTGCCAGGCCTCGATGACGAAGGACCAGTTGCCCGTGGCGGTCGGGGTCAGCAGGCCTTCCCAGCGGTCGGTTCCCTTCCCGCGGTTGCCGCGGGGCGGGGCGAGACGGACGCGCTGTCGTTCTTTTCCGCGGGGATCCAGCAGGACAGCGCTGACGCCGAGCAGGTCGTGGCCTTCGCGGAAAGCGGTGGCGCCCACCACCAGGGTTTCTCCGACGACTGCCTTGGCAGGGAATTTTCCGCCTTCGACCGCAGGCTGTACAGCGGTGATCGGAAAACGGCCAAAACGAAGGCCTTCCGTGATCAGGGCCTTCGGCTTTTGCTTGGACACGGCACTGGTTCGCGAGTTAGTCGTCACAGGCTCGACGTTATCGACAAATCGGCCAGATTGCTAAGCCTGCTCAGTTTTTCCGGAGGTTTTCCGGAAGCCGGTCCGTCATTTATACAAAAGAGACTTAAAGCGGTTCCGGGCCCCCGACTTGTCGGTTAGTGTTTCGCTGGTGAAGGCAATCCGCAGATTTACCGTCCGAACCGTTCTTCCCGAGCCGATCCGGCCGCTTGCCCGCCTGGCCACGAATCTTCGGTGGTCGTGGCACCGGCCCACCCGGCAGCTTTTCGAGGGCCTGAACCCGAAAATCTGGGCCGAGAGCTCCCACGATCCGGTGCGCTTCCTCGGCCTGGTCAGCAGGGAGGAGCTGCAGCGCCTCGCCGCAGACCAGGACGTGGTGCAGCGGGTCCACGCCGCCGCCGAGGACCTCGACCAGTACCTCGAGCAGCCCCGCTGGTACCAGAGCCTCGGCGACGGTGCGCCGGCGTGCATCGCCTACTTCTCCCCCGAGTTCGGCATCACCGAGGTGCTGCCCCAGTACTCCGGCGGCCTCGGCATCCTCGCCGGCGACCACCTGAAGGCAGCCTCGGACCTTGGCGTGCCGCTGATCGGCGTCGGCCTGCTCTACCAGGCCGGCTACTTCAAGCAGTCCCTGTCCCGTGACGCCTGGCAGCAGGAAACGTATCCTGTCCTGGATCCCGACGGGCTGCCGCTGACCCTGCTGCGCGAAGCTTCCGCCGACGGCAACGGCAAGCCCATCCAGATCTCACTGCCGCTCCCCAACGGCCGCCGCCTGCTGGCGCACGTCTGGCGGGCCGACGTCGGGCGTGTCCCGCTCCTGCTCCTGGACTCCAACGTGCCGGGCAACGACGAGGCCGCGCGCGGCATCACCGACCGCCTGTACGGCGGCGGCGGCGACCACCGCCTCCAGCAGGAACTCCTGCTCGGCATGGGCGGTGTCAAAGCCCTGCGCGCTTTCCAGCAGCTCACCGGCAGCCCCGCGCCGGAAGTATTCCACACCAACGAGGGCCACGCCGGTTTCCTCGGGGTGGAGCGGATCCAGGAAATGATGTCCGCCGCGGAACCGCTGACCTGGGACGAAGCACTGGCCGCCGGACGCGCCTCCACCGTGTTCACGACCCACACCCCGGTCCCGGCCGGCATTGACCGGTTCGAGGTCTCGCAGATCCAGCACTTCTTCGACGCCGGGCTGGCTCCCGACGTTCCGGTGGCCAAAATCCTGAACCTCGGCCGCGAGGACTACACCGACGGCAACCCGTTCGTGTTCAACATGGCCGTCATGGGCCTGCGGCTGGCCCAGCGCGCCAACGGTGTGGCCAAGCTGCACGGTGTAGTGTCCCGCGGCATGTTCTCCGCGCTGTGGCCCGGATTCGACCACTCCGAGGTGCCCATCACGTCTGTCACCAACGGCGTGCACGTGCCCACGTGGGTGGATCCGCGCGTCTCTGCCCTGGCCCGTGACCAGTTCGGCTCCGACGCGGAAGAGCAGGGCCGCTGGGACCTCGCCTACAACGTCAGCGACGAGGACGTGTGGGCCCTCCGCCGCGAGATGCGCGTGTCCCTCGTGGAGGACGTCCGGCGCCGCCTCCGGGCCGCCTGGAAGAAGCGCGGTGCGGCCGACGCCGAGCTCGCCTGGACGGATTCCGTGCTGGACCCGGACATCCTGACCATCGGTTTCGCCCGGCGCGTGCCCACCTACAAGCGGCTCACCCTGATGCTGCGCGAGCCCGAGCGGCTCAAGGCGCTGCTGCTGCACAAGACCCACCCGATCCAGCTGGTCATCGCGGGCAAGTCGCACCCGGCCGACGACGCGGGCAAGAAGATGATCCAGGACCTGGTCCGGTTCACCGACGACCCCGCCGTGCGGCACCGGATCGCGTTCCTGCCCAATTACGACATCGCCATGGCCCGGACCCTGTTCCCGGGCTGCGATGTGTGGCTGAACAACCCGCTGCGTCCGCTGGAGGCGTGCGGCACCTCCGGGATGAAGGCCGCCCTGAACGGCTCGCTCAACCTCTCCGTCCTGGACGGCTGGTGGGACGAGATGTACGACGGCGAGAACGGCTGGGCGATCCCGACCGCCAACAACGACGCGTCCCCCGAGGAACGCGACGACATCGAGGCCGCTGCGCTGTACGAGCTGCTGGAGACGCAGGTCGCCCCGCGCTTCTACGGGCTCACGGTGTCCGACGGCGCCGGCGCTGCCGGGCCTTCGACGTCGGGGCCGCAGGCTGTCCCCACGCACTGGGTCTCGATGATCAAGCACACCATGTCCCACCTGGGCCCGGCGGTCTCGGCGGACCGGATGCTGAAGGACTACGTCAACGTGCTGTACCGCCCTGCCGCCGTCGCCGGCCGCCGTGCCGTGGCGGACAATTTTGCCGAGGCGAAGGCCCTCGCGGCCTGGACCTCACGGGTCCGGGCCGCCTGGCCCCAGATCCAGGTGGAGCATGTGGACTCGGTGGGTGTGTCGGAGGACCCGCAGATCGGCGACATGCTCCAGGTCAATGCCTACGTGGGCCTGCGCGATCTCACCCCGGATGATGTGTCCGTCGAGGTGGCGTACGGCAAGGCGGAGGACAGCGACGAGCTGGCCGACGTCACGGTGGCGGAGCTGAAGGCGATTGAAGACCTCGGCAAGGGCCGGCATCTTTTCAGCGGCACGGTGGTGATCGACCGGTCCGGTTCCTTCGGTTACACGGTCCGGGTGCTCCCGAAGAACGCGGCCCTCGCGTCCAAGGCGGAACTGGGCCTCATCGTCAACGCCTAAAGCCGTCGTTCCGCAAACCGGCCATCCTCCGCGTGCTCGCTCGTTCCTCGCTTAGACGCACGCTTCCGGATAACCGGTTCGCGGAACGGCCTTGCGCGGCTGCGATTAGAGGCAGACGGCGATCACGGCCAGGTTCTTTCCGGCGTAACGTTCCGCGTCCTGCAGGATTTCGCAGATGACGCCGAAGGAACGGTCCGCGCGGAAGGCTGAAGGGACTTCCCAGATGAACGTGATCGGGGCCTGGTCGTCGTCGGAGACTGCATCGGCGAAGTCGTGCAGGGAATCGTTGAGGGCGTCGAGGTTCACGCCGTAGTCCTCCGGGAAGTCCAGCGTCTCCGCGAACGTCTCGAGGACGGTTCGCTTGGTGTCAGCGGCGGGAATCAGCACCGTGCGCCGGCCGGCGTCGGCCACCAGGGCCTGCAGTTCCTCGATGGTCCAGGTGTCTGCGGAGTAAATCTTCATGGGTTCCTTTATTTTCCTTCGATGATGAATTTGAACGAGTTGTAATGGTCCGCGGTGTAATACTTCTCGCCCGCTTTTCCGGCCACGATCCGGCGGGCGCCGCGGTCCGATTCGCCCGGCGTCGGGACCGTGTATTCCTTGTAATAGCCGGAGGACTTCCGCGGAAGAACGCGCTCGAAATTGCCGAAAGTGACGTCATCGCGGGTGTACGGATAGGGGCCGCCCCGGGCAATGAGCGCCAGCGTCCGGCGGGCTTCGTCGGGAAGTTCCGAGGCCAGCACTTCCGGCAGGCCGGACGTGTTTGCGACGGCCGGCGTCGCGGGCGGGTTCACGACGGCGGACGATGCCGGCGCCGCAGGCGGGCTGGTGGCTGGCTTGGTGCTGGCAGGCTGGCCGGCGTCGGGCGGCGCCGTTCCCTGCTGCGGCATGCCGGCCAGCACAAACGCCAACACCACCAGCCCGGCCAGCAGGGCAAGCAGGGCCGTCAGCCGCTGGAGCTTCACTTGTGGTTCCCCTATGCCTGGATCGAGGGCCGGACTGCGTTTGCCCGCTATTTTGCCCGTTATTACGTGCGGTAGATGTTGATGGAATTGGCCTGCACGACGTCGCGCTCCCCCGAGGCGACCCGGACGCCCTGGCGCCGGTCATGGAGCCCGGACGTGGTCAGGCGCAGTTCGAAGAGCCGGTGGCCGGTGCCGTCCTCGTTGCTGAGCGGCGGCAGCGTGACCTTGACGTCCTGGACTCCGCCGTTGACCACCACGAGTCCGTCCACGTGGCCGTCGTCGGAACCGAGCAGGAGCTGCACCACACGGTGCCCCGGATCCTGCCAGCTGTCTCCGGCCATCGGCTCGCCGCGCTCGTCGAACCAGTGGAAGTAGGACTGCTTATCGCGGGTCGGGTAGTCGTGCGGCTGCCCGGCGAGGAATTCCTTGCGGAGTCGGATCACGCGTTTGGTGGTGCGCAGCATCGAGTGTGATTCGGGAGTGCTGGTCCAGTCGATCCAGGTCATCGGGTTGTCCTGGCAGTAGGCGTTGTTGTTGCCCTGCTGGGTGCGGCCGAGCTCGTCGCCGGCGGTGATCATGGGCACGCCCTGGGAAATCATGAGCGACGCCATCAGGTTGCGGCTGGACTGCGCACGCCGGGCGAGGATGTCCTCATCCTCCGTGGGGCCCTCGAAGCCGTGGTTGTAGCTGCGGTTGTCGCCGTGGCCGTCACGGTTTTGCTCGCCGTTGGCCTCGTTGTGCTTGCGGTCGTAGGACACGAGATCGGCCAGGGTGAAACCGTCGTGAGCTGTGATGAGGTTGACCGAGGCGAGCCGGGACCGGCCGGACGGCTCGAACAGCCGCGCCGAGCCGGAGAGTGCGTCGGCGAGGCGGGCCACGGAGCCGCCCTGCCCGCCGCCGTCGATCGCGGCGCGGTCGGCGAGCCAGAAGCTGCGGACGGCGTCGCGGAAGTGATCGTTCCAGTCCACCCAGCCGGCCGGAAAACGGCCGGTCTGCCAGCCGCCGTAGCCGATGTCCCAGGGTTCGGCGATGAGTTTCGTGGCCGACAGCACCGGGTCGGCGCCGATCGCGACGAGGAACGGGTGCCGGGGATCGAATTCGTTGGCGGCATTGCGGGCCAGCGTCACCGCGAGGTCGAAGCGGAAGCCGTCGATGTGGAACTCAGTCAGCCAGTAGCGCAGTGAATCCAGGACCAGCTGCACCACGCGGGGCTCGCCGAAGTTCAGGCTGTTGCCGCATCCGGTGGTGTCCACGTACTTGCCGTGGCCGTCATTGCGGTAATACGTCATCTCGCCCAGTCCGCGGAAGCTGAGCGTCCGGCCGTCCGGGCCACCCTCGGCAGTGTGGTTATAGACGACGTCGAGGATCACCTCGAGCCCGGCGGCGTGCAAGAGCTTGACCATGCCCTTGAACTCGTCCTGGACGGCCTGCGGGCCGGCCGCCTGCGCCGCCGCCGTGGCGTAGCCGGGGTGCGGGGCGAAGAACGCGGCAGTGTTGTAGCCCCAGTAATTCGTCATGCCGAGGTTTTGCAGGTGCGGTTCGTCCACGTGGAAGTGCACCGGAAGGAGCTGGACGGCGGTGACCCCCAACGCGATCAGGTGCTCGATCATGGCCGGGTGGGCCAGCCCGGCGTACGTGCCCTGGAGGTCTTCGGGGATGTCCGGGTGGAGCTTGGTCTGACCGCGGACGTGCGCCTCGTAGATGATTGTGTTGCGCCACGGGACCCTGGGACCGCGGTCATTGCCCCAATCGAAACCGCTTTCCATCCGGACGCTGGTGATGAAATCGTCGCGCTCGTCCACGGCCCGGCCATAGGGGTCCAGCAGCAGTGGCTGCTCGCCGATTGCATCGAAATCAGTGGCGGGCATGGACAGCGGGAGCGCCTCATGGTCCGGGGAGGCCCGGAACCCGTACCTCGAGCCGGCCGGGATGCCTTCGACGATGCCGTGGTGCACGCCGTCGGTCACATTCGGCAGCGTCTTGAGTTGCCAGATGCCGCCGGGCGCCTGGTAGGCGATCTCGAGGGTGGTCACCCCGGGCGCGTAGACAGCGACATTCGCGAAGGCACCCCGAGGGTCGTCCGTTGCGGGCGACCCGGTGACCGGAACGCTGATTCCCAACGGAAACGCGCGCGAGGCGTCTACCGTGGAAGCTGTGTCTACGTAGGGCATAACCATTGCTTAAAGTTTAGCGGGGCCGAACAAATAACCCCGGTTCCTGCATTTCCTGACGAAGTGCAGTGTACGGAATAGCGGCGTTGCATACTGGAACAAGCGCCGAAATTGGAGGTAATAGTGCGGATTGCACTCGCTCAAATCATCACCGGACGCGATCTGGCCGAAAATCTGGCCCTCGTGGCGGACTACGCGGCCCGGGCCAAAGCCGGCGGCGCAGAGCTCGTGGTGTTCCCCGAGGCCACGATGCGTGCCTTCGGCAACTCGCTCCTGGACATCGCGGAGCCGCTGGACGGACCGTGGGCATCACGGCTGCGCGCCATCGCCGCGGACCAGGACATCGTGATCGTCGCAGGCATGTTCACCCCGGGCGCCGGGGGCGACGGCGGCAAGGTGCGCAATACCCTGCTGGTCACGGGCCGCGGCATCGAGACCAGCTACGACAAGATCCACCTCTTCGACGCCTTTGGCTTCGCGGAATCAGACACTGTCGACGCCGGCACCTCGCCCGTCACCTTCGAGTTCGACGGCGTGACCTTTGGCCTGGCCACCTGCTACGACATCCGTTTCCCGGCACTGTTCACCGAAAACGCGGACCGGGGCGCCGAGGTCAACATCGTGTGCGCATCCTGGGGCTCCGGCCCCGGCAAGGCCGACCAGTGGAAGCTCCTGGCCCGGGCCCGCGCCGCGGACTCCACCACCCTCGTCCTCGCCTGCGGCCAGGGCGACCCCGCCAGCCAGGGCATCGAGCCCAAGGGCGCGGCGCCCACCGGCGTCGGGCACTCCGTCGTCGTCTCCCCGTTCGGAGAAGTCCTCGAAGAGCTCGACGGCGCCCCCGGCCTGCTGTTCGCCGACCTGGACCCCGCCGTCGTCAAGGAAGCCCGCACCAAACTCCCGGTCCTCGCCAACCGCCACAAGTTCTAGGCTGGCCGCGGGTTCGGCCGTGGGCACTTTCGCCGTGGTCACCCTCGCTGTGGTCACGTTCCGCGGACACCGGCGCCTTGCCGTCGCTTAGCGTTCAGCCCCTTCCCAAACTTCGCAAGCTCAGTTCGGGTCCCTCGGGGCTTCTCTTCCTCCCTCCGCTTCCTCCGGCCGCGGAAGGCCTGCGGAAGCTCTGGTCGGCGATGCGCTCCTTTGCAAGACCCCGCCGCCCGCTCGATATTCAGCCCACCTCACGTCGGGGTACTCCGGGAAAACGACGCTCCCTCACCTTTCGCCGTTTAACTGGAAACGCTCCCTCACGAGACGTGAGAGAGCGTTGCCCGAATTGTCGCCAGACGTGAGAGAGCGTCTGCCGTCCGCCCGCCAAAAGTGCGGGAGCGTCCGCCGTCCGCCCGCCAAAAGTGCGGGAGCGTCCGCCGTCCGCCCGCCAAACGTGAGGGAGCTTCCGCTGTCCACGCGCCAAAGGTGAGGGAGCGTCAGAGCCGGTACCGGAGTTTTGCAAAGGAGCGCATCGCCGACCAGAGACGCTGCAGGCCGCCCGCGGCCGGAAGCGTCGTCGGGAGGTGTCTAAGCGACGGCAAAGCTCCGGTACCGGCGGACCCAACCACGACTAGGGTGACGGCAAACCGAACCGCCATCCGAAGCGAAGGTTACTTGGCGGCGCGCTGGCGGGAGATCTCGTAGAGCGAGATGCCGACGGCCATGGAGGCGTTGAGCGATTCCATGGCGGAGTCGATCGGGATGGAGACGATCTGGTCGCAGTTTTCGCGGACCAGGCGGCTGAGGCCCTTGCCTTCGGAACCGACGACGATGCAGACCGGCTCGGTGGCCAGGGCGAGGTCGGGCAGCGAGACGTCGCCGTCGCCGTCGAGCCCCAGAACATAGATGCCCATGTTCTTGAACGCCTTCAGCGTGTTGTTCAGGTTGGCCGCGCGTGCCACGGGGACGCGGACGGCGGCGCCGGCGCTGGTCTTCCAGGCCGAGGCGGTGACGCCGACGGAGCGGCGCTCCGGGACGATGACGCCGTGGCCGCTGAACGCCGAGACGGAGCGGATGATCGCGCCAAGGTTGCGCGGGTCGGTGATGCCGTCGAGCGCGACGAAGAGCGGCGCGTTGGCGACATGGCCCTTCTTCCAGGCATCGATGGTCTCTTCCGCGAGCTCGTAGGCGTCCTGGTACTCGTACGGCGGGATCTGCAGCACGAGGCCCTGGTGGATGGCGTCGTCCGTCATCCGGTCCAGTTCCGGCTTGCCGGTCTCGAGCAGCGGGATGCCGCGCTCGGCCGCGAGCTTGAGGGACTCCTTGACGCGGTCGTCCATCTCGATGCGGATGGCAACGTGCAGGGCCTTGGCCGGGATGCCGGCGCGCAGGGCCTCGACGACGGAGTTGCGTCCGGTGACGACTTCCTCGGTGGCGCGGCCCTTGGGGCCGGAGCGGGCACCGGCGTTGCGCGGGGCACCCGGGCGCTTGGCGGCGGAGCGTTCCGAGAGCTGCTTGTTCTTGTGGGCCTTGTGGTACGGGCGGTCCTCCGCCTTGGGCGTCGGCCCCTTGCCCTCGAGAGCCTTGCGGCCGTGGCCGCCGGTTCCGACGGTGGGGCCCTTCTTCAGTTTGACCGAGCGGCGACCGTTGTTGGCCATGAGTTTCACCCTTTTAACTACGCGATTTGTTGATAAGTCTGAACTCCAGTCTACTGACTCGACTTAAATCCTCGACCGCGGGGGTTGGCGGTGCCCTGGTTCAGCGCCGGGAACGGCCCCGGATCAGCCGCGTTTGAGGGCCCAGTTTGCGCCGTCGGGGCCGTCCTCGACGACGACGCCGGCGGCGGCGAGGGTATCGCGGATGGCGTCCGAGGCGGCCCAGTCCTTGCTGGCGCGGGCCTGTGCCCTGGCCGAGAGCTGCGCCTCAACGAGGACGCCAAGGGCGGTGTTGCCCTGTTCGTCCACGGCCGGCGCCGCGGTGTCATTGAGACCAAGGACACGCAGCATGTCGGTGACACTGGCGAGTGCCTCCCGGGCGGCGTCGAGCTCTCCGGCAGTCAGCGCGGTGTTGCCCGCCCGGACGGTGTCGTGCAGGACCGCGAGGGCCTGCGGGACGTTGAGGTCGTCATCCATCGCTGCGGCAAAGGCGTCGGGGACGGTGCCGTAGCTGGCGAAGCTGACGCTGACGGGGGTGCCGCCGTCGACGCCGGCGAGGGTCCGGAGGGCGCGGCTGATGAAGCCATCGATGCGCTCCATGGCTGCTGCAGCTTCCTGCAGGGACGTCGGCTGGTAGTCCAGCACCGAGCGGTACTGCGCCTGGCCGAGGTAGTACCGGACCACGCGCGGCGGCGCGAGTTCCAGCATATCGGCCGGGCTGACCGTGTTGCCGATGGACTTGGACATCTTTTCGCCGGCGTAGGTGACCATGCCGTTGTGCATCCAGAAGTTGGCGAAGCCGTGGCCCGCGGCCTGGGACTGGGCCATCTCGTTTTCGTGGTGCGGGAACCTCAGGTCCAGCCCGCCGCCGTGGATGTCGAACTCGGTGCCGAGGTACTTGGTGACCATCGCGGAGCATTCGAGGTGCCAGCCCGGACGGCCGGCGCCCCACGGCGAGGCCCAGCTGGCCGTCGTCGGCTCCCCGTCCTTGTGGCCCTTCCAGAGGGCGAAGTCGCGCGGGTCCTTCTTCCCCCGGGGGTCGGCATCGGGAGCCCCCTGCATGTCGTCGAGTTTTTGGCGCGTCAGCGTGCCGTACTTGGCCCAGGAGCGCACGTCGAAGTACACGTCACCGGAGCCGTCGAGGGCCGGGTAGGCGTGGCCGCGGTCGATCAGCTGCTGGATGAGGGCGTGCATTTCCGGGATGTGGCCGGTGGCGCGCGGCTCATAGGTGGGGCGGGAGACGCCCAGGGTGTCGTACGCCTTGAGGAATTCCTGCTCGTAGCGGTAGGCCAGCGCCCACCACTCCTCCTCGCGGACGGAGCCCGGCTCGTCCTCAAAGTCCGGGGCGAAGGAATCCGCGGACTTGGCGAGGATCTTGTCGTCGATGTCGGTGACGTTGCGGACCGAGGTGACGCGGAATCCGCGGTACTGCAGCCAGCGGGTGAGCTGGTCGAAGGCGATGGCGGAGCGGATGTGCCCGACGTGCGGCATGCCCTGCACCGTGGCGCCGCAGTAGTAGAGGCTCACTTTGCCCGGAACCAGGGGGACGAAGTCGCGGACTTCGGCGGATGCAGTGTCATAGAAGCGCAGGGTCACCGCTCCAGATTAGCCGATGGCGTTCGCGCCCCGGGGTCCGGACCGCGCCGGGCTCCTACTTGCAGTACTCGCCGATCTTGTTCATCTGTTCCGCGAGCTGTTTGGTCTGTTCATCGCTTTTGGCGCCGAGGGACGAACCGGAGACGTCCTTCATGACGTCGGCCATCTTCTGGATGGGGGCCGCCACCTCGGGAGCCACCTTGTCCGCGACCTCCTGGTAATGCTTGGAGATTTGTTCCGCCTGCTGCTGCTGGTTGCCGGTGGGAACGAAGGTGTCCTTGTTGAGGAACGCGCAGCTGTCCGGGATGCTCATCTTCGGCGTTCCGGCGCAGCCGGTCAGCAGCAGTCCGGCCACAAGTACGACGGCGGGCAGCAGCTTTTTCACGGGGAGTCTCCTGGTGTTGTGCGGAAAGGATCTGCACTCAAGCCTAGGCGACGGGCTCCGAAGACGCCGAGCCGGCCGGGTAGACCAGTGCCGTGGCCGTGGCCGCGATGCCTTCGCCGCGGCCGGTGAAGCCCAGGCCGTCGCTGGTGGTGGCCGAGACACTCACGGGAGCTCCAGCGGCCTCGCTCAGGACCCGCTGGGATTCCTCCCGGCGGGGGCCGAACTTGGGCCTGTTCGCCACGAACTGCACGGCGATGTTCCCGATCTCGAAGCCCGCCGCGCGGACGATCCGCGCGGCCTCGGCCAGCAGGGTCACGCCGGAGGCCCCGGCATACTCCGGGCGGTCGGTGCCGAAATGCGTTCCGAGGTCCCCGACGCCGCAGGCTGAGAACAGGGCGTCGGCTGCGGCGTGGGCGACGGGGTCGCCGTCGGAGTGGCCGGACAGTCCGCGCTCCCCGTCCCAGAGCAACCCGCCGAGCCAGAGTGGCTGGGGCGCGTCCGCGGGGGCGTAGGCATGGACGTCGATGCCGATGCCGGTCCGCGGGATGACGGGCAGCGGGGCGTTCTGGGGTCCGGACATGGTCAGCCTTCCACCCAGCGGACACCCAGCGGACCTTCGAGGAGACCCTCGGCAATGATCAGGTCCAGCGGCGTGGTGATCTTCAGCGACTGGCTGGCGCCGCGGACCGCGTGGACGGGGACGCCGAGGAGCTCGACCAGCATGGCGTCGTCCGTGACGGCGGCCGCCTGGCCGTCATCGAAGGAGGCCGCGGCCTCGTGGGCGCGCCGGAGGGTGGCCAGGTCGAAGCCTTGCGGGGTCTGTACCGCCCGCAGGGTCTCCCGGGCCGCGGTGCCGGTGACAAGCTCGGGGGCGATCGCGGCGCCGTCGCCGGTGGTCGGTTCCACTGTCTTGACGGTGTCCACGACGGGGATGGCCGGGATGACGGCCAGGGCGCCGGCCGCGAGTGCGTGGGACACCCGGTGGAAGACGGCCTCGGGCGTCAGTGCGCGGGCGGCGTCGTGGACCAGGACTGCTTCCGTGGCCGGCAGGAGGGCTGCCAACGCGGCACGGACTGACTCGGCGCGGGTGGCGCCGCCGTCGACAATGGTCACGATGGGGGGTTGACCGGCGCCCCCGGTGCCAGGCGTGCCCGGGTGTTCGGCTTTGAGGGCCTGGGCGAAGTCGTCGCAGAGCGCGAGCAGCTCCTGGTCGCCGGGCGGAATGGCGACGCAGATCTGTTGCGCGATGCCGGCCGCCGCGACGCCGCGCAGGGCGTGGGTGAGGATGGTGTCGCCGCCCAGGGGAACCTTGGCTTTGGGCATCCCGTAGCCCAGGCGCTGGCCGGAGCCGGCAGCCACGACGATGACCGCGGTGACGGGGTTTCTCGGTGCAGAGTCCATGCGCACAAGACTACGTCCCCGCGCCGAGGAACATCCCGTTGAGCTGTCAGGTCTGGTGCTTCCGGGGCGCTCGGCGGGACCACAAGTGACAGAGCAACCCGGGGGCGGCCGAAAGAGGGCAAGAAGAAACCCCGGCAGCTGTTAAGCCACCGGGGTTCGATTCTTGTCTTTCGACTGTTGCTTAGGAAGCCAGGACCTCGTCGAGAACGCTTGCAGCCTTCTCTTCATCAGTCTTCTCAGCCAGTGCCAGTTCTGAAATCAGAATCTGGCGGGCCTTGGCCAGCATGCGCTTCTCTCCTGCGGAGAGACCCCGATCGTGATCGCGGCGCCACAGGTCGCGGACGACCTCTGCCACCTTGATGACGTCACCGGAAGCAAGCTTCTCCAGGTTTGCCTTGTATCGACGTGACCAGTTGGTGGGCTCTTCAGTGAACTCGGCCCGCAGCACTTCAAACACGTGCTCCAGACCTTCTTTGCCCACTACGTCCCGGACCCCAACCAGGTCAACGTTTTCTGCTGGAACTTCAATGGTCAGATCACCCTGAGCCACCTTGAGCTTGAGATACATCTTCTCTTCGCCCTTGACAGTGCGCATCTTGATTTCTTCAATTTTTGCTGCACCGTGGTGAGGGTAAACTACTGTCTCGCCGACCTCAAAAACCATGTGGACATTCCCCTTTCCCGCAGACCAGTTTATCACGTTTAAGGCATACGTCTGCCATGGAACGCACCCAAGAACCGCATGAATACGGGGAAAATGGCCTAAACGGCCCCTCCAGACCCCTTGACGAAAGCGGATATTAGTGCATTGCCCTCCCTTTGCCAAGGGCGCGCTGCTTCCCCGCGAGAGGCCCTCCCGACGCCGGATCCGGCGGCAATGTGCACGGTTATGTGTAAGGCCCGAATCATCGTTTGGCGTCGATTGCCGATAGGCTATGGCTGAAGAATGTTCCAAGACTCTCAAGGAGTGCGTGACGTGGGTTTCACTGCGATGAACCGGGGCCAGCGCGGCAAGCTGGCAATGGCAACGGCTGCACTGGCCATCGGCCTGCTGTCCGTAACAGGCTGCGGCTACATCAACCCCCAGCAGACCACCGAGCATTACGCTGCTTCGGACGGAACACAGGCCAACGTTGGCCCGCTGCAGCTCCGCAACATGATGATCATCTCCGACGGCGAGGACAAGCCCGGCCGTGTGATCGGTGCTGTCTACAACTCGTCCTCCGAGGATGTGACGCTGACCATCGTCGGCGCCGCCGGCTCCCAGACCCGGGTCCCGGTCAAGCAGAACTCCTACACGCTGCTCAACGACTCCACGGACGAGGCCATCCTGAGCACCACCGGCGGCGCTCCCGGATCCCTCGTCGAGGTCAGCATCACCGAGGACGGCACCAACCAGAACGCCAAGTTCAAGGTTCCGGTACTGGACGGGACGATCTCCGACTACAAGCAGTACCTGCCGGCAGGCAGCGAGCCCACAGGCTCGGCCACGCCGACGTCGACCCCGTCGCCGACGAGCAGCGCAAACCACTAGCTTCCACACAAAAGGAGGGGCACCCGGTTCGGGTGCCCCTCCTTTTGTCTGTGTCGTCATTGTTGGTGCCGGCGTGGGCCGGCTGTGTGCCGCCGGCCGGTTGCAGGTCCTCCCGGTTTAGGGGTCGAACTTGTAGCCCAGGCCGCGGACCGTGATCAGGTGCCGGGGCGCAGAGGGGTCCGGTTCGACCTTGCTGCGCAGCCGTTTGACGTGGACGTCCAGGGTCTTGGTGTCCCCCACATAGTCCGATCCCCAGACGCGGTCGATCAGCTGCCCGCGGGTCAGGACCCGGCCGGAGTTCCGGAGCAGCATTTCCAGCAGCTCGAATTCCTTCAGCGGAAGCGAGACCGGTTCGCCGCCGACAGTGACCACATGCCGCTCAATGTCCATCCGGACCGGGCCCGCCTGCACGGTGCTGGACACCAGTTCCTCGGGCTCGCCCTGGCGGCGCAGCACCGCCCGGACGCGGGCCACCAGTTCCCGGGATGAGTAGGGCTTGGTGACGTAGTCGTCGGCGCCGAGTTCCAGCCCCACGACCTTGTCGATCTCCGCGTCCTTCGCCGTCAACATGATGACCGGGACGGACGACCGCTGCCGCAGTTGCCGGCAGACCTCGGTGCCCGACTGCCCGGGCAGCTGCAGGTCCAGCAGCACCAGGTCGGCGCCGTTGCGGTCGAATTCGGTGATGGCGTCAATTCCGTTGTCCACCACCTCCACCTCGAACCCTTCCTTGCCCAACAGATAGGACAAAGGGTCGCTGAACGACTCTTCGTCCTCGACAACTAGAATCCTGCTCAAGCGGTAGCTCCTTGCTCATGGGCGCCAGCGGCGTCATGTCGTATGGGTCGTTGGTTCTGGGACAGGCTCTGCTCCGCTAGAGGGGCGGACGAGCGGGCCGCCGGGCCGCGCGCCTCGGCAACGCCGTCGTCCTGGCCTTCCAGCTCCGGAAGCCGGATGGTGAAGGTGGAGCCCTGGCCGGGCTGTGACCAGAGGGTCACCTCGCCGCCGTGGTTGGCGACCACGTGCTTGACGATGCTCAGGCCGAGACCGGTGCCGCCGGTATGGCGGGACCGTGCGGCGTCCACGCGGTAGAAGCGTTCAAAGACGCGTTCCTGGTCCTCCGGGCTGAGCCCTCCGCCCTGGTCCGTCACGGACACGGCCACGAGGCCGTCCTTGGACCGGATGCCGATCCCGACGCGGGTGTTTTCCGGGGAGTAGCGGATGGCGTTGTCGATCAGGTTGCGCAGCGCCGTCACCAGCTGGTCCTGGTCGCCGTAGACCATGGCGTCCGCATGCCCGCCGACGACGAGGTCGATGGCTTTGCTTTCCGCCGGCAGCTGGGACCGGTCCACCGCCTCGGTGACGACAGTATTGATGTCCACCGCCCGTCCCTGCTGCGCGACGTTGGCGCCCTGCAGCCGGGAGAGTTCGATGATGTCCTGCACCAGGGCGGCCAGCCGGGCGGACTCCTTGTGGGTGCGTTTGGCGAAGCGGCGCACGGCCTCCGGGTCGTCCGCAGAGGACTCAAGCGCCTCCGCCAGCAGCGAGATAGCCCCGACCGGGGTTTTCAGTTCGTGGGAGACGTTGGCAACGAAGTCGTTCCGGACTTCCTCGGTGCGGGTGACCTCGGTCCGGTCGTCGGCGAGCAGGAGGATGTATTCCTCCGCGATCACGGCCGCCCGCACCTGGACCACGATGGTGCCCTGGCCCAGCGGACCACGCGGCAGTTCGAGGAGCCGTTCGAGGATGACGCCGTCACGCCGCACCTTGGCCGTCATCTCCAGCAGCTGCTGGTGGACGAGGGTGTGGCCGCGCACCAGGCCGTAGGCGTAGGCGGCTGGGCTGGCCCGGACGACGCCGTCGATCGCGTCCACCACCACGAAGGCTCTCCCGACGGCGGCGAGCACCTCGGCGGCTCCGTCGGGAAGGGAGGGATCCTCGAACTCCACGTCGACGAGTTTGCGCTGTTGCTCGCTGACCCGGAACGCGAGCACGCCGAAGACGCCAAGCGACAGGCCGATCAGGCCGGCGATCACGCCGATGAGCATTGGATCCACGGCTCCAGCTTATGCTCTGGCCTGCGTCAGAAACTGAAATCTCCCGCTATTCGCGCTTCGGTTCAGCTAACGTTCACCTATTGGGGCGTAACAGTTCACCGGACGCTGGAACACTTGACAGTTGGAGCGCCGAGAGGTGACCGAAATGGGCCCGCCACTGCTGGTGGCTGGCAGTATTTCCGAGGAAAGGACGCACACGTGCGCAAGGTTTTTCAGGAAGAGCTCGCCCAAGTGGGGGAACAGCTCGTCGAAATCTCGAAGCTGGTCAGTGAGGCCATCGGGAAAGCTACGACTGCCTTCGAGGGCGCGGACATCGATCTGGCCGAGGATGTCATCGCGGCCGACGCGCGGATCGACTTCCTGCAGAATAGCCTGGACGAGCGTGCTATCGACATCCTCGCCCTGCAGGGTCCCGTGGCCAGCGATCTGCGGATGATCGTGGGCTCCCTCCGGATGAGCGCATCGCTGGAGCGGATGGGCGACCTCGCCCGCCATCTCGCCCAGCTCGCGCGCCTCCGCTACCCCGCAACCGTGGTTCCGGCCCAGCTGCACGAGACCTTCAAGAGCTTCGCCGCGTACGACCTGCTGATCGCCGAGAAGCTCACCGTGCTGCTGGAAACCCGGGATCTTGCAGTGGCCCGGGACATCATGAAGGCCAACACCGCAGTGAACGACCTGCACCTGAGCGTGTTCCAGGCGATCGCCCGCAGCGACTGGCAGGAATCCCCCGCCACGACCGTCGACGTCGCACTGGCCAGCCGCTACTTCGAGCGCTTCGCGGACCACGGCGTCTCCGTCGCGCAGAAGGTCACCTACCTGGTCACCGGCGCCTGGCAGCCGAACGGCATCGAGCACAGCTAGGCGCAAACTATCCGGCCCTGAGTGCCGGTCCATAAGAACGTACGACGCCGGCCGGTCACCTTGGGGGGGGTGACCGGCCGGCGTCGCTAATTCCGGGTGGAGGCGGGTTACTTCTTGCCCTGGTTCGCGACGGCCAGGATGGCCTCGGCCGCGGCCTCGGGATCGAGGTAGGTGCCGCCGGGATTCAACGGCTTGAAGTTCTCATCCAGGTCGTAGACCAGCGGGATGCCGGTGGGGATGTTCAGCCCGGCGATGGCTTCGTCGCTGATGCCGTCGAGGTGCTTGACGAGGGCGCGCAACGAGTTGCCGTGGGCCGTGACCAGGACGGTCTTGCCGGCCTTGAGGTCTTCCTTGATGTCCGATTCCCAGTAAGGCAGCAGGCGGACCAGTACGTCCTTGAGGCATTCGGTGCGGGGCAGCGCGTCGCCGAGGTCCGCGTAGCGCGGATCGTGGGCCTGGGAGAACTCGGAGTCGTCGGCCAGGGGTGGCGGCGGGGTGTCGTAGGACCGGCGCCAGGTCATGAACTGCTCTTCGCCGTATTCGGCGAGGGTCTGGGCCTTGTCCTTGCCCTGCAGGGCGCCGTAGTGGCGCTCGTTGAGCCGCCAGTCGCGCTTGACCGGGATCCAGCCGCGGTCGGCCTTGTCGAGGGTCATGTTGGCGGTGTTGATGGCCCGCTTCAGCAGCGACGTGTACAGGATGTCCGGGAGGATGTTGTTCTCCACGAGAAGCTCGCCGCCGCGGATCGCCTCGGCCCGGCCCTGGTCGTTGAGGTCAACGTCCACCCAGCCGGTGAACAGGTTCTTGGCGTTCCATTCGCTGTGGCCGTGGCGCAGCAGAATCAGCTTATAAGTCATGGTTTTTATCCTAGCCGAGCGGTCCCGGACGGTGCCGTGCGTTACATCACGGTGCCCCGACCGCAACGCGGGGTCACTCCGCGCCGATGGCGGGACGCCGGATGGGCCGGAGCTGACCCCGCGTCGGAGGATGCATTGGAGGATAGGGTGGGCTGGTGGTGCAGAAGGCTGAGCGGGTGGCGCCCCCGCATACCCACGTAGTGGACAAACGCGGCATGGAAAAACGCAGCGGGGCAACAGGCGGCGTGGCGAAAAGCGGACCCCGCGCCGGCAGGCCGGTGGGCAACATTACCCGCGGCACCACCAACCCAAACCGGATGCGGCGGCTGGACCGCTGGCTGACCGGGCCGCAGGCCTGGCGGCTGCGCGCGGCGGCCGATCCCCTGGTGGTGGACCTGGGCTACGGCGCGTCGCCGGCCACCGCCGTCGAACTCTTTGAACGGCTGTCCGTGGTCCGGCCCGATGTGCGGGTGGTCGGCGTTGAAATCGAGCCCGAGCGGGTCCGGCTGGCCAAGGAACTGGAACGTCCCGGACTGAGCTTCCAGCTGGGCGGTTTCGAACTGCCGGTGGCCGGCCGTCCCGTCCTGGTGCGGGCGTTCAATGTGCTGCGGCAGTACGAGGAAGCCGACGTCGCGGCGATCTGGCGGCTGGTGCAGGGCCGGCTGGCGCCGGGCGGGCTGTTCATTGACGGCACGTGCGACGAGATCGGCCGCCGGGTGACGTGGGTGGCGCTGGACGCCGAGCGGCCGCTGAGCCTGAGCCTGTCCATGCGGTTCGGCAGTTTTGCGTTGCCGTCAGACGTGGCCGAACGGCTGCCGAAGGCACTTATCCACCGGAACATCCCGGGCGAGAACATCCACGCCTTCCTGCAAGCCATGGACAGGGCCTGGCTGGAGGCGGCGCCGCTGGCCTCCTTCGGGAACCGGCAGCGCTGGACGGCCATGTGCCGGGCACTGCGCGACGGCGGCTGGCCGGTCCTGGACGGCCCGTCCCGGTGGCGGCTGGGCGAACTGACGGTCAGCTGGGACGCGGTCGCGCCGGGGTAAGGTGCCGGCTTATCCGGAAATGGTCACCAGGGGCCGTAGGGGCCCATGTTGCGGCTCCCGCCGCGGCCGGCGTCTTTGACGGCCGGCCGGACGTCGGCGAGGTAGACGGACGCTGCCGTCACGGCGACGAGGCCGAACAGTCCCAGCGGGCCCAGGAGGCCTCCGCCTCCGCCGCCCAGGAGGGACAGCAGGCCAACGGCCATGGCGCCGCCGGTGACGGCCAGCCAGAACGTCTTGGTGCGCTTGGACACGGCTTCGAAGGCGTTTGCCTTGTGCCGCAGGCAGTCAAAGAACGCCCACACCTCGAGGGCGAGGGCTACGAGGGCCAGGAGAAAATAGATCCCTGTTTCGACATAGTAAATAAGCGCTCTTCCGTCCATCCCCCCAGCCTAACTGCCCAACGCGGCCAGGGCCTGCTCCAAATCGGCCCAAAGGTCCTCGACGTTTTCGATCCCGACGCTCATCCGGACCAGGTTGTCCGGCACACTGGCCGGTTCGGCGGCGTGGCGGCGCCGCCTTTCGATCAACGACTCCACGCCGCCCAGGGAGGTGGCAGGCAGCCACAGCTTCAGGGCCCGGATCATCCGGTCCGCCGCGTCGGCCCCGCTGAGGCTGACCGTGCCGGTGCCGCCGCCGTCGTTTCCGCTGCTGGCGACGGGGGCCATTTCAATGCACAGCACCGAGCCGAAACCCTTCATCTGGCTTTTCGCCCGCTCGTGGCCGGGGTCCGAGGGGAGGCCCGGGAACCGGATGCTGCCTACCCGCGGGTGCCCGCTCAGCCGCTCGGCCAGCACCGCCGCCGAGGCCTGCGACCGTTCGACCCGAAGGGCCAGGGTGCGCAGTCCGCGCAGCGCCAGCCAGGCCTCGAAGGGTCCCGCGATGCCGCCGTGGATGGTGCGGTGGTGCAGCAGCGAGGCGCGGAGTCCGGCGTCGGACGTCACCAGGGCGCCCAGCACGACGTCGGAGTGGCCGGAGAGGTACTTCGTCACCGAATGCAGGACGACGTCGGAACCCAGCGCCAGCGGCTGCTGCACCAGAGGAGTGGAGAAGGTGTTGTCGGTGACGACGACGGCGCCGGCCGCGTGCGCGGCGGCCGTCAGCGCACGGATGTCCGCGACGCCCAGCATCGGGTTGGTGGGACTTTCCAGCCAGAGCATGCTGGCGGGCCGCCCGTCCGCCGGAGCGAGCTGCGCCAGGACCGCGTCGGTGTCCGCAATGTCCACCGTCCGCAGCTCCAGGAAGCCTTTCTCGGCAAGTTCCGTGGCCATCACCAGGGAACCTGCGTAGCTGTGGGACGGCATGACCAGGACTCCCCCGGCGGGAACCAGGGAAAGGGCCGAACTGACGGCGGCGAGACCGGAGGAGTAGAGCAGGCCCGGGAGCGTGGCGCCTTCGAGCTGGCTGAGGGCTTCCTCGAACGGGTCCCAGGTGGGGTTGGAATACCGCCCGTAGCCGCGGTCGCCGTCGCCCAGCGGTCCCGTGCCGAAGTAGGTCGAGGAGAGCACCAGCGGAGGGTTGACCGGCGCATCGCGTTCACGCGGCGGCCGGCCCGCCGCCACAACGACTGTTTCTGCGGAGAGCGCGGCTGCCTGTTCTTCGGAAAGACTCATGGTCACAGGGTACTTCGGCGCCCGGCAGGGCACCCAAGGCGTTACGTCGGGGCACGTTCCTGTCAGGGATTGTCGGTAGGCTAGAAGGGTGACCACCCAGAACCCCGGACTGTTTATTGCCTTCGAAGGCGGCGACGGCGCAGGCAAGTCCACGCAGGCAGCCGAGCTGGCCGCGGCCCTCGAGTCGCGCGGCCTCACAGTGCGGCGGACCCGGGAGCCGGGCGGCACCCCGATCGGCGAGAAGCTGCGCTCCCTGGTCCTGGACCACGGCCACGGCCACATCGACGCGCACACCGAAGCCCTGATCTTCGCGGCGTCCCGCGCCGCCCACGCCAGCCAGGTCATCCGCCCCGCCCTCGAACGCGGCGAGATTGTCCTCACCGACCGCTACATCGACTCCTCGGTCGCCTACCAGGGCGCCGGCCGCGACCTCGGCACCGACGCCGTCCGGGACATCAACCACTGGGCCACCTCCGGTCTGCAGCCGGACCTTACCGTGCTGCTCGACGTCGACCCCGAAGTCGGCCGCCGCCGCCGCACGGCGGGCGACGCGGCCGAGGACCGGCTGGAATCAGAGGCCGACGAATTCCACGCCAGAATCCGGACCGCATTCCTCAATCTCGCCGCCGCCCGGCCCGAGCAGTACCTCGTCCTCCCAGCTCACCTCCCGGTCGTTCAGCTGGCCGCCCGGATCCTCGAGCGGGTGGAATCCCTGCTGCCCCTTCACCGCGGGGTGAAATCTTGAGCGTCTGGGACGACCTCCAGGGCCAGCCCGCCGTCGTCGATCAATTGCGGCAGGCGGCCCAGGGTGAGGGCCTGACCCATGCCTGGCTTTTCACCGGCCCGCCGGGGTCCGGCCGGTCCAACGCGGCGAAGGCCTTTGCTGCCGCGTTGAACTGCGACCAGGACGACGTCCGCCTGCGCGGCTGCGGCGAATGCGCGGCGTGCCTGACGATCGTGGGCGAGACCCACTCCGATGTGGCTTTTGTGCGCACCGAAAAGGTCACCATCACCATTGATGAGGCCCGCGACCTGGTCTCCACTGCCGGGAACCGGCCCTCCTCGGCGCGCTGGCGCATCATCGTGGTGGAGGACGCGGACCGGATGGCGGAACGCACCACCAATGTGCTGCTCAAGGCGATCGAGGAACCGACCCCCCGGACCATCTGGATGCTCTGCGCACCCTCCCCGGCCGACGTCCTGGTCACCATCCGCTCCCGCTGCCGCCCGGTAGCGTTGCGGCTTCCGCCCGCGGCCGACGTCGCGGCCCTGCTGGTCAAGCGCGACGGCATCGACCCGGCCGTCGCCGAACGAGCTGCCCGGGCCGCGCAAAGCCATGTCGGGATCGCCCGCCGCCTGGCCCGCGATCCCGAAGCCCGCGAGCGGCGGCTCGAAACAGTACGGTTCCCCCTGGGCCTGCGGGGCGTCACCGCCGCGGTGCTGATGGCCGACAAACTCGTCAAGATCGCCACCGAGGAAGCCAACAGCTCCAACGATGAGCGCGACGCCGCCGAGAAAGCCGCCTTGCTCGCCACCCTCGGAGCGCCCGAAACCGACACGCTGCCGCCGGCCATGCGCGGCCAGGTCAAGCAGCTCGAGGACGATCAGAAGCGCCGCGCCAAGCGTTCGGTGACTGACTCCCTCGACCGCACGCTGACTGACCTGCTGTCTTTCTACCGGGATGTGCTCATCATCCAGATGGGGAACGCCGTGGAACTGGTCAACGTTGAACTCAGGAGCGAACTCGTTGAGTTTGCCCGCCACTCCTCCGCAGAAACCACCCTTGCCCGCATGGATGCCATCAACAAGGCCCGCAAACGGATCACGACCTCCAACGTGGCCCCGCTGCTGACCATCGAGTCCATGGCCGCCAGCCTCATCTGAGAAACCATCCCGTGACCCCCTCCCCGGTGAACCGCCCCTCAGCCCCGCCCCGTCCGCCCGCCCGGCGGGAAGAGGCAGCCCCTCCGCTCCGATCCTCCAAGGAGAACCGTATGAAGTCTGCACGAGCAGTGTCTGCAAGATCCCGATCCGTAACGATCGGCCTGCGGGCAGCCGGTGCCATGGTCCTGGCCCTGGTGCTCTCCTCGTGCACCCTCTTCGGTGGGGACAGCGGGGCGAAGAGCGCCAGCACACCGAATCCTGAGATCGCCGACGCCGCACCCGCAGAGCTCCGCAGCTACTACACGCAGCAGGTCGAGTGGGTCCCGTGCGAGTCAGACTTCACGTGCGCCAAGATCAAGGTCCCGCTGGACTACAGCAAACCGGACGGCGACAGCATCGAACTCGCGGCGCTCAAACTGTCCACCAAGGGCAACAGTAAGAAGGGCAGCCTGCTGGTCAACCCCGGCGGCCCCGGCGGCTCCGGCTATGACTTCGTCCGCGACGCCGGCTCCACCAACATCTCGGAAAAGGTCCGCTCCAACTACGACATCGTCGGTTTCGATCCGCGCGGCGTGAATCGCTCCGCCCCGGTCACGTGCCTCACCGACCAGGAGCGCGACGCCTCCCGGGCGAAGGCCTATGCCCTTGACACGGACGCCGGGCTGGCCGCTGCCCTCGCGGACAACAAAGCCATCGCCGCGAAGTGCGCGGAAAAGACCGGCCCCGTGCTCGGCCACATCGACACTGCCAGCGCGGCAAAGGATCTCGACATTCTGCGCGGCGTGCTGAATGACAGCAAACTCAACTACCTCGGCTACTCCTACGGCACCTTCCTCGGCTCCACCTACGCCTCGCTGTTCCCGGACAACGTTGGCCGGATGGTCCTCGACGGCGCGATGGATCCGTCGCTGAGCTACGAGGAGCTGACTAGCGGACAGGCGAAGGCATTCGAGAAGGCCATCATGGCCTACGTAACGCATTGCCTCGACAACAGCGGCTGCCCGCTCAGCGGCACCCCGGAGGAAGCCGTCGGCCAGATCCAGGAAGTCATCAAGGCCGTGGAGGCGGACCCGAGGTCCGCGAAGGACGGGCGGATAGTCAACGCCTCCATGTTCGTCAGCGGCTTCATCCTGCCGTTCTACAACGATGACAACTGGCCCTTGCTGACGCAGGCCTTGGGCAGCGCGCTCAAGGGTGACGTGTCGCCGATGCTCCGGCTCGCCGACTTCGGCGCGGACCGGGAGCCGAACGGCAAGTACACCGCGAATTCGACCTTTGCCTTCGGCGCCATCAACTGCCTGGACTACCCCATGGTGACGGATCCGGCCGGGATGCGCGCGGATGAGCAGAAACTCCGCCAGGCCTCCCCCACTCTTGGCTACTACTTCGCCTACGGTGGCACCAACTGCAAGGACTGGCCGTACCAAAGCGTCCGGACCCCGGCACCGGCAAACTACACGGGTTCCACCGATATCGTCGTCATCGGCACGACGGGCGACCCGGCCACCCCGGTGGAATGGGCCGGCGAGCTGCGCAAGCAGCTGGGAACAGCCGCGCTGCTGACGTGGAAGGGCGAGGGCCACACGGCCTACGGCCGCTCCAACGACTGCATCGGCAATGCCGTGGACAGTTACCTGGTGGACGGCAAAACCCCGGCTGACAACACCGTCTGCTGAGGCGTCCGCCACTCATTTTGACCCGGGCCGGAGGACTCAACTACAGTTATCTCTGGCATGAATCGCCCGGGTCATCCGGACATTCCATGCGGTTGCTTCCTTAGCTCAGTTGGTAGAGCGTCTCACTCGTAATGAGAAGGTCGCCAGTTCGATTCTGGCAGGAAGCTCAGATCTCCAAGGAACGGCCCCGGCGTAATCGTCGGGGCCGTTCCTTTTTGCCCGGTTTGGGCCCGTGGCTGCGGTCCGGGGGCACTTTGACACGGACACGCCGCGAACGCCCGGCCCGAGGGCTGAAATCGTGGCCAAAGTCGCCCCGGACGGCGAGCTGTAGTGTCCGGAGCTTCCTTCGATGCGGGGTTGGCAGGGCCGGGCAGCAGCAGGAAAGCCGCGCCAGGACCGGGCCCAACACTCCCGCGTCAACCCGCTGCGGAGGCTCCCCACCGCGGCGATTTCGGCTGGCGCCCGGCCGGTCTGGCGCCAACGCTCCCCGCCAGGGTCCCCGCCCGGCGCTCTCCGCGCCCCTACGATGGATCGGGTGAAGACCACAAAAGGGGCCAGCTACACCATCATGGCCGCGCTGATGCTGGCATCCGCGCCCCTGATCCTCGCATTGCCGGCGACCGGCGCCCCCTGCGGCCCCGTCGGAGGAATCGTGCCGGGGCTGATCTGCCCGCAGCCCACCGACCGTCCGGATCCCACGGCAACTCCTGTCCCGACAGCAAGCGCCACCGGGGCGCCGGTCTCCCCCAAGGCCCCGCCCGGAACGGCACCGGCGCCGCGCCTCCCGGCAGTTCCTGCTCCAACGGGCACCCAGGCCGCAGCGCCCACCGCCGGCCCCGGCACCCCACCGCCGGCCGGCGATCCGGCTGCCACAGCCTCCCCCTCCGATCACAGCACGGCCACCCCGGCTCCGACGGTGACAGCCCCGTCAGCCCCCGCCCCTTCCGAGACTGCGCGTTCCCTGGCTGCAGAGTCGCCGGCCTCAGGGGATCTGGATGGCCGCAGCGTCGCCGGCGCACTCCTGCTGGCGCTCGGCGGCCTGCTGGTCATCGCCTGGGTTTTCCTGGACATCCGAACGTCCGCCTGACAGCAAGCCCGCCTCCCGGGGCCCTTGTCCTGCCGTGCTTCGTCCGCGAGCCTTGGGAAATGAACCGGCCCCACCAAAGTTCCTCAGCCCGCGGGCGGGCCACACGGACTGCACCTGCCAAGGCGCACCGGCGCGTGCTGTGGGGCCCGGTGATCGGGCTGGGACTTGTCAGCCTGGCCGCCGACGTCGTCTCCGACGGCGCCCGGCCGCTGGCTGGTCCCCTGCTCGCCCAGCTGGGTGCCTCCGCGCTGGTGGTCGGTCTGGTGACGGGCGCCGCCGAGGCTGCGGCGCAGGGACTCCGGCTGGTGTTCGGACCCTGGGCCGACCGCACCCGCAAATACTGGACGTTCACGCTTGCCGGCTATGCCCTCACCGCGGTCTGTGTGCCCCTGCTCGCCGTCGCACCTCTGGCCGGAACGTCCGGGCTGGTTCTGGCTTCCGTCCTGATCATCGGGGACCGGATCGGAAAAGCTGTCCGCAGCCCGGCCAAGACGGTGCTGCTGGCCGCGGTCGCCAAACCGGTCGGCCGGGGTCGCGGCTTCGCAGTCCACAAGTCCCTCGACCTGGTCGGTGCCCTGCTCGGGCCACTCCTGGTCGCCGCGATCCTCACGGCCACCGGGAACCTCTCGGCCGCGTTCGCGGTGCTGTCCATTCCTGCGGCGGCGGCCATGTTCCTGCTGTTCTGGCTGCGCCGCCGCATCCCCGATCCCGGCACCAGCCTGCCGGCGGCGGCCCCGGCCAGCCAAACTCGGGAAACCGCCGTCGATCCGGCCGCCCCGCACGTGGCAGGCCGTCCGGCGTCGTTGTTCACCGGAAGCTTTGTCCTGTTCGCTGCCGCCGCGTTTTGCTGGAGCGCCGGCCTGGTTGCGTTCGGTGTCATCTCCTTCCACCTCACGACGGCGGCGGCCGTTCCGGTGTCCGTGGTCGCGCTGTTTTACGCGGCGGCGATGGCGGCGGGTGCCGTGGGCGCCCTTGCCAGCGGCGTCCTCTACGACCGGTCCGGGGCTTGGGTGCTCCTGTCGATTCCCGTGCTGACCGCCGCGGTGCCGGTGCTGGCTCTGTCTCCGGCGGCCGGGCTGGCGGTCACCGGGGTCCTCGCCTGGGGCATCGCACTGGGCATCCAGGACTCGACCGTCAAGGCACTGCTCGCGGACCTGGTGCCGGCACACCGCCAGGGAGCGGCGTACGGCGTCTTCGCTGCGTTTCAAGGGGCCGGGGCTCTGGCAGGTGGCGTCTTGTATGGCGCCCTCTATGAAAACCGCCCGCTGTTGATCGCGTCGGTGGCGGTCCTGCAGTTGCTGGCGGTCGTGGTGCTGGTTGCTGCCCTGCGCGGGAGACAGCGGGCCTGACAGACGTCTTTGCTGATCGGCACGGCCATGGGAACCGTGCTAACGGGCCCAGACCGAGGCAGCGCCGGAATGGCCCGTGATGATGCTCTGGTAGATGAAGAAGGCCCCGGCCACCGCCGCGAGAACCAGGAGGGTCATCCGGACGGCGGGGTTTGTCCGCAGGCGGCCCAGGAAGGAGAAGTGCCGGCCAATGGGGTCATAGCCCGCGATCAGCGCAGCGGCGACCACCACGAAGAAGACCACGGACACGGCCTTGAGCACGTCCCCTTGCTCCGCATGTTCCCGGATCAGGGCGGACGCGGGGCGGGTCTCCTCCAACTGCTCCCCTGCCTGTGCCGTGAGCAGGGACAGGGGAACCAGGCCCAGGGACAGCACCCCCAGCGGCCAGGCCAGCTGACCACGCCAGCGGGGCACCGCGGCAAACACGATGGCGGCCAGTCCGGCGATCGGCGCCAGCACCACAACGGCATGGATGAGCAGGATGTGGGCCGGGAGCCCGGCAATTTCGATCATGATTGCCTTTCCTCTCCGAGAAAGGTCCGGTGGCGGCGGCGTTGCCTGGGCCAGGCTTCTATGATTCTTGCATGGGAGAGCAGGGGCTGGCGGAAGTTGCGGCACAGCTCTATGCCCTGCCGTTCGACGATTTCGTCGCCGCGCGGACTGCCGCCGCCAAAGGCGCGGCAGCCGCGAACGAGCGGCGGTCCCTCGCCGCTGAAGTGCGCTCCCTCCCCAAACCGTCCGTCGCCGCGTGGACGGTAAACATGCTTGCCGCCCGCCGCCCGGAGGCCCTCCGCGAACTCGCCGGGCTGGGGCAGTCGATGCGGGCCGCGCAGTCCTCCCTCGACGCCCCGGAACTCCGCCGGCTCGGCCAGGAACGACGCCAGCTGCTGAGCGGCGCGGTGAAGGCGGCACAGGAAGTCGCCGGAGAGCTGGGCCGGAAGATCAGTGCGGCGATCGCGGCGGAAGTGGAAGCAACGCTGCGTGCGGCGACAGCCGACGCGGGGGCCGCAGCTGCCGTGCAGTCCGGCCGCCTCCTCCGGGCGCTGTCGGCCGACGGCGTCGACGTCGTGGATCTTTCGGGTGCGGTTGCGCTGCCCGGCCTCGTGGTTCCGGCAACTCCTGGTCCCGCGCCCGGCTCATCCGGGGCGGTACCGCCCGGAACCACGCGCCCGAAAGAAGCTGAGCAGCCCCGCCTGCGGGCCGTCCGCCCCGAACCCCGGAGAACCACTCCCTCCGCCCTGGAACGGGCACGGACACTGCACAGGGACGCCGAAGAGGACGCCGGCGCGGCCGCGGGGAAAGCCCGACAGAGTGACGAGGAGCTCGCCTCGCTGACTGCCCTGACTGCGGAACTCTCCGACTCGGTACGCAGGCTGCGCGAGCAGCTGGCCCAGCGCGAACAGGAACTCAAAGCCGCCGGGAAACGGCGTGAACTGGCCGTTGCCGAAGCCCAGCAGGCAGCACGGGCGGCGGACAGGGCGAGGCGCGCCGCGGACCGTGCCAGGGAACGGGTGCTGCGGCTTGGCAACACGCCGGACCCATGAGCACATAGTGTCGGAGGCCGGTTGCACACTTAATTCATGGAAACCAAGCAGTACTTTGAAGTCACGTATCTGGACACGGACTGCGGCCGCATCCGCGCCGAGGCCTTCGATGACGTTGCGGATGCCGAACGGTTCGCCAGCCGCCAGTCCGCCGACGAGCACGGCTGGGCCATCATCGACGCGGTGCCGGTGCGGGAAAACCGGCAGGCGGCCTAGCCGGATCCACGATTTTCACCAGTCAGGAAAAAGGCCCCCACCCTGGCGGGTGAGGGCCCTGCTCCGGCTAAGCGGGTGGCTTAGGCGAAGTCGGAGACTGCCGGGTCCGGGCCGATGCGGCCCGCGCCCTCGGCCGAGTTGTCCAGGCCGTTGATGGCCTGCACATCGGTCTCGTCCAGGGTGACATCCAGCGCCGCGTAGTTCTCGCGGATGCGGGATTCGGTCACGGACTTGGGGATGACAACGTTACCGATGGCCAGGTGCCAGGCGATGACCACCTGCGCCGGGGTGGCGCCGTGCTTTGCCGCGATCTGGCCGATGACGGCGCTCTCCAGCAGGTCGCCGCCCTGGCCCAGCGGTGACCAGGCCTGGGTGAGGATGCCCTTGGAGGCGTTGAACTCGCGCAGCTCGGCCTGGTTGAAGAAGGGGTGGAGTTCGACCTGGTTGATGGCCGGCACGACGCCGGTCTCGTCAATGAGGCGCTGCAGGCCCTCCTTGGTGAAGTTGGAAACGCCAATGGTCTTGACGCGGCCCTGCTTCTGCAGCTCGATGAGGGCCTTCCAGGTGTCCACGTACTTGTCCTGCTTGGGCTGCATCCAGTGGATCAGGTACAGGTCCAGCGTTTCCAGGCCCAGGCGCTCCATGGATTCTTCGAAGGCCTTCAGCGTGGACTCGTAACCCTGGTCGGCGTTCCACAGCTTGGTGGTGATGAAGATGTCCTCGGGCGTGAGGCCGGATCGCTCGATCGCACGACCGACCCCTGCCTCGTTGCCGTAGATCTTGGCGGTGTCGATGTGGCGGAACCCGGCTTCGAACGCCTGGGCCACCACCTTCTCGGCGACGTCGTCTTCAACCTGCCACACTCCGTAGCCAAGCTGGGGAATGGTGTTGCCGTCATTGAAAGTCAGTACCGGTGAGAAAGTCATCCAGCCATCCTGCCAACGCCAGCCCCGGACCGCCAGCGCAAAGGGCGCAGCTAAGCTAGGCGCTTAACCGGGAATTTCGGCCGGGAGGCAGCAACAGCGCGGACGCATCAGCCCGCCGCGGCCGCCTCGGCAAGCCGGCGTTCGGCGTCGTTGACCTGCTCCAGCACCGATGCGGCGCGGCGGCGGACCGACTCCGCACCGGCCGGGACGGGACCGACGGCGAGGCGGAGCATCGCCGCTGCTTCGGCCGTCGTCGCCAGGGAATTACCGGCCGTGGACAGGGCGCGGTGGACGCCGGCCAGTGTCCCCGGGATATCGAGTCCATCGCTGGGCGCGCGGCGCTGCGCCTCCACGCAGACCTGCCGGACCCGCCCGGAGAGTGCGGACAGCTCATTGGCGATCTCCAGGAGCTCGCCATAGAGGGCTTCGTCCTCAACGCCCTCAAGGACCTGGTGGTAGCGGTCGAGGCCACGGGTGAAGCGGTCGTTCGCCCGCCGCCAGAGGCCCTTGCCGAGTTCGGCGTCGTCTTTCCGCCCCTGCCGGGCGGTGCTGAAGAATCCCAAGGGTGCCCTACAGGTACTGGCCGGGGCCGTGGTCCGGGTCCGCGGGTACGGGCGCCTGCGAGGGATCCTCGCCGGGCCTGCGCGCAGCGGCCCGCTGGGGCTCGCCGTTCTCGCCAATAATGACGCCCGGGGCGATCACCGTTCCGGGCGGCAGCTGGCGGAGCTGGGCCTGCGCGACGGCGTGGTCCCGCGCCGCATGCTGGGCTGCGAGTGCGGTCTGGATGCCGTGGAAGAGGCCCTCCAGCCAGCCGACCAGCTGGGCCTGGGCGATTCTCAGCTCAGCGTCCGACGGCGTTCCGTCCGCGGGGAAGGGCAGGGTGATCCGCTCCAGCTCCTCGACCAGTTCCGGCGCAAGACCGTCTTCGAGTTCTTTGATGGAGCGTTTGTGAATGCCGGCCAGCCGCACCCGCGCCGCGTCGTCAAGCGGTGCGGACTTAACTTCGTCCAGGAGCTGCTTCATCATCGTGCCGATCCGCATCACTTTCGCGGGTTCGTCTACGAGATCCTGGAGCTGGCTCGGTTTGGGCCGCGCGGGCACCGCGGGCCGGCCAGGGTGTCCTGATCCCCGTGGCTGGTCGGGCTGCCCGGGCTGTTCCGGCTGCCGGGGCTGGTCACGCTCCTGTGACGTCGGTCCGTCGTCGCCCGCCGGCCGGGGGTGGAAAGTGGCGCCTTCGATGGGGGCGTCGTCGGCGGGATGAGTGTCGTGCGGATCGCTCATGGCTTCATACTCTCACGAGCCCGGAGCCGCGCCGGCGCCCCGCCCCGGACGGCACTCTTCGGCGCATCATGTGGCGCAACAAGGGCCCGGGCAAGGTCCAGGCAAACAGCCCAACACACAGCAGAGGGCGGCAACGCTGATCGGCCGGAACCGGTCAGCAGCACCGGCCCTGCGGGTTGGCGTCCTGGCGGTCCGTCTGGTCCCGCCAGAACTCCCGCTCGGTCATCGGCGGCGAGCCGTGACCGGCTTCGGCGTGGTGCGCCAGGTACTTCGCGTACGCGTCCGCACCCATCACGCCGCCCAGGTACCGGGAGAATCCCCGGAAGCCCGCAACTATTGCGTTCATGTCTGACTCCGCCTTAGTGGTGGCCGGCTTTTTCGGCCCGCCGGTCCGCCGGCAGTTGGTTCCACGTGGCCATGAGCTCACGCTCGGACCCTGTGGGTGCCGGTCCTGCCGGGGCGAAGACCCGCGACGGCAGCGCCGGATCCTCGTTGTCGGTGTTGATCACCCCGGCCTTGGCGTTTCGGAACGCCCTGTAGGTGGCGATGAGTGCCGCCGTAATGACGATGATGCTGAGCACCACGAAGATCACCGAGAGCCAGCCCTGGATCGCGGTGTTGCGGATCACGGCTTCCATGGCCGGGACGGTCTTGGCCGCACCGAAGGAAGTCTTGCCTTCCGCAAGCGCCTTGGAGAAGGCTGCGTTGTTGGCGAAGTAGCCCACGGCCGGGGTGGAGGAGAAGATCTTCTGGTAGCTCGCCGTGATGGTGACGACGGCCACGAAAGCCATCGGGACCGCCACGATCCAGAGGAACTTGAAGGAGCCCTTCTTCGCCGCGATCGCGAGGCAGACGGACAAGGCGATGGCGGCGAGCAGCTGGTTGGCGATGCCGAACAGCGGGAACAGCGTGTTGATGCCGCCCAGCGGGTCCGTGACGCCCATCAGCAGCACGGCGCCCCAGGCAGCGACCATGACGGCGGTGGCGAGCCAGGCGCCGGGACGCCAGGAGTGCTCCTTGAACTTCGGGACGAAGTTGCCGATCGAGTCCTGCAGCATGAAGCGGGCAACGCGCGTGCCGGCGTCGACCGCGGTAAGGATAAACAGGGCCTCGAACATGATGGCGAAGTGGTACCAGAAGCTCATCATGGCGGTGCCGCCGATGAACTGCTGCATGATGTGGGCAAGCCCGACGGCGAGGGTCGGGGCGCCGCCGGTGCGGGAAACGATGCTGGCTTCGCCGACGTTGGCAGCCGTCTCGGCCAGCATGTTCGGGCTGATGTTCACGCCGGACAGTCCCAGGCTGTTGACCCAGGCAGCCGCGGATTCCACCGTGCCGCCGGTCAGGGCAGCCGGGGCGTTCATGGCGAAGTAGAGCCCGCGGTCGATGGAGATCGCCGCGACCAGGGCCATGATGGCCACGAAGGACTCCATGAGCATGCCGCCGTAGCCGATGTACCGGGTCTGGCGTTCCTTTTCGATCAGCTTCGGCGTGGTGCCGGACGCAATCAGGGCGTGGAATCCGGACAAGGCGCCGCAGGCAATGGTGACGAAGAGGAACGGGAACAGCGCGCCCGGGAAGACGGGCCCGTTGTCGCGGCTGGCGAATTCGCTGAACGCCGGGACCGAGATTTCCGGACGGACCACGATGACGGCGAGGGCCAGCATCACGATGACGCCGATCTTCATGAAGGTGGAGAGGTAGTCGCGGGGAGCCAGGAGGAGCCAGACCGGCAGGATCGCGGCGATGAAGCCGTAGATGATGATGGCCCAGGCGATGGTGACCTTGTCCAGCGTGAAGAGGGCGTGGCCCCAATCGGTCGCCGCGACGGCGCCGCCGCCGATGATGGCGGCCATGAGGAGCACAAAGCCGATCAGGGAGACTTCCATGATCTTGCCGGGGCGGATGAACCGCAGGTAGACGCCCATAAAGAGGGCGATCGGGATGGTCATGCCGACGGAGAAGACACCCCAGGGGCTTTCGGCCAGGGCGTTGACGACAACGAGGGCAAGGATGGCGACGATGATCACCATGATCAGCAGGGTGGCGATCAGCGCGGCGGTGCCGCCGATGACGCCGAGTTCCTCGCGGGCCATCTGGCCCAGGGAACGTCCGCCGCGGCGCATGGAGAAGAACATCACGACGTAGTCCTGAACGGCACCGGCGAACACGACGCCGATGATGATCCAGATGGTGCCCGGGAGGTAGCCCATCTGGGCTGCGAGGATCGGGCCCACCAGGGGTCCGGCGCCGGCGATGGCGGCGAAGTGGTGGCCGAAGAGGACGTTGCGGTCCGTGCGGACATAGTCCTTGCCGTCTGCCTTGTACTCCGCGGGCGTGGCCCGGCGGTCGTTCGGCTTCAGCAGGTACCGCTCAATGACCTTGGAGTAGAAGCGGTAGCCGATCAGGTAGGTGCACACCGCGGCGAACACGAACCAAATGGCGTTGACCGTTTCACCGCGGACGATCGCCAGCATGAACCAGGCCACGGCGCCCAGCAGGGAAATTGCCACCCAGATCGCGATTTTGGTTGGCGTCCATTTGCGTTCTTCCGCCTCGCGCACGGACGCGTCCACGGCTGTGGGCGGCAGTGCCGGGTCCGGCGTAATGCCGTCCTCGACCAGTAAGTTCTTTGGCGTGCCATCTGGCATTGTGCCCATGTCTCCTCCTTGAGAAACCCCAACCGGGCAAATCCACTCGACAGATGTGCCCCAAGGCACCCTACCAACGGCGGGGATGCCTGGGTATGCCCTTGCGCCAGGCGGCCCCGTGGGGGCGGCGAACGGTTGGGCATAGGCGCTGAACGGCGCGAGTGTTACCGGCTGGCGTTAATATTCGCACCGCTGGCCCCGGGAGGCTAGGCGTTCGGACCGGTCAGCTGCATCAGCCGTGCCTCGCAGAGGTCCAGCCACCGCACCTCGGCTTCGGTCTGGAAGATCAGGGAATCCAGGACCAGCAGCCGGGCGGTATCCGCCGGCCGGTGCTGGGACGCCGTGTCACGCCGGGCTTTGGTGTAGTCCTGCAGCGCCCGGATCGATACGGCGCGCTGGGCGTGGATGGAGGCGCCGACGTCGACGCCGGGAAGTGTCAGCGCGAGGGCGAGCTTGATGGCCAGTTCGTTCCGCGGAGGACTCGCCCGCGGCACAGGGGACGTGAACCAGTTGCGGACCTCGGCGAGGCCCTCGGCAGTGATGCTGTAGATGACGTGGCCTTCACCGTCGGCACCATCTTTGCGGACAAGGCCGTCGCGCTCCAGGCGGTCGAGGGTGGTGTAGACCTGCCCGATGTTGAGGGGCCAGGATGATCCGGTGCGGTCCTCGAATTCAATCCTGAGCTGGTAGCCATAGCGTGGGCGGTCCTGCAGGAGGGCGAGGAGGCTGTGACGAATGGACATAATGCTCCCGGAGGGTAGCGGGACGACAGCATACACGCGCCCCAAGACGCGTGTATACCGCGTATGGAATTACATTACAGTCATTCGGTGTGACAGAGCAATTCGGTGTATGTCATAACGGGCATATGTGCTACATGACCAGCAGAATCTTTCCTACGTGGTCCCCGGTATCGAAGTACCGGTGCGCGTCACCGACCTGCCCCAGCGGGAAGGTCTTTGCCACAAGCGGCCGGATCCGGCCGTCGGCCAGCAGCGGCCAGACCGCGTCGCGGACGGCGTCCATGATCACGGACTTCTCCTCCACCGGCCGTGGACGCAACGCCGTCGCAATGATCGCGGCACGCTTGCGCAGCAGCATGCCGAGGTCCAGCTCGCCCTTGGCTCCGCCTTGCAGCCCGATCACCACCAGCCGCCCGTAGTCCGCCAGTGCGTCCACGTTCTGCTGGAGATATTTGGCTCCGACGACGTCGAGGATGACGTCCGCGCCCTTACCGCCGTTTTGCGCGCGGAGGCTCGCCGGGAAGTCTTCCTCGGAGTAGTTGATCGCGATGTCCGCGCCGAGGAAGGCCTTGGCGGTGCCGACCTTCTCCGCTGTGCCCGCCGTGGTGGCCACCACGGCACCCATGGCCTTCGCGAGCTGGATGGCCATGGTTCCGATGCCCCCGGTTGCCCCGTGGATGAGCACGGTCTCGCCCGGTTGCAGCTGCGCCGTCATGATCAGGTTGGAGTAGACCGTGGCCGCGACTTCCGGCAACGCTGCGGCGGTGACGAGGTCGACGCCGTCGGGGATCCTCAGAACCTGTCCCGCCGGCACGGCAACCTGCTCGGCGTAGCCGCCGCCGGCCAGCAGGGCTACCACCTTGTCCCCCACGGAGAACGGTTTGGTCACGCCGGGCCCGAACCCGGCAATCCTGCCTGAGACTTCCAGCCCGGGAACTTCCGAAGCGCCGGGCGGGGGCGGGTAGTGGCCCTTGCGTTGCTGGACGTCGGCGCGGTTGAGCCCGGCGGCGACGACGTCGATCAGCACTTCGCCTGGGCCGGGCACCGGGGCCGGGACGTCGCGGACCTCCAGGGCCTCGGGTCCGCCGGGCTCTGAGATATAGACAGCCTTCATGGAGAACTCCCGATTCCTAACAGACTTCTTGCAGCCTTTTTGCAGGGATGCGCCTGCGGCACACCACGTCCGAAGCGCCTTCTCCCAGAGTAGGCGGAGGAGCTACGCCTGTCCGCGAGCGCAGCTGCGTTTTTTGTTGCTGCCGACCGCCTATGAAACACTACTCGTTAGGGAAGGTTGTCCGAGCGGCCGATGGAGCTGGTCTTGAAAACCAGTGTGCGGTGACCCCGTACCAAGAGTTCGAATCTCTTACCTTCCGCGAATAATGCCCCTGGTTCTGCGCTTTGCCGCCGAGCCAGGGGCATTTTTGCGTTACGGGCGGGGTTCGTGGGCGTGCTGGTGCCCGCGGGCGCGGCGCGGATCGGGAATGGCTAGAGGGGAGGGGCACCGCGGGCTAGAGGGACCGGGCCCGCGGCGAGGGCAGATCAGGGCGGTGCTGGGCCGGCGTGAGGTGATGTCCGCCGTCGTACTCCACCGCGAGCCTGAACTCCGGGCAGGCCAGATCGATCCACAGCGGCGTACCCTGCCGGTCCAGCAACACATAGCTCGGTTCAAAGGCGGGCAGGCCGGAGCGCCCGAAGAGCAGCCGCAGTCTGGTCTCGGGCGGCGAGTCGGCCCCCACACGGGCCAGTCCTAGTGACTTCCTCAGCAGGAGAAGACCAGCCACGGGACGTCGACTTCCCGTGTAGCGCTGGAGCTCCCCCAACGTGAACCGAGCGGTCCGCGGGTGCTGGTAGCGGACGTGCTCGCAAACCAGGTCGTCAGCAATGACGACGAGGTCCTCGAGAGTCAGGTTTCCCGTCCCCGCGAGGTCCAGCAGGGTCCGGGGAATCGAGGTGACCGGGACGCCCTGCAGAATGACGATATCGTCGGGCTCAAGTCTTGAGCGGTGGCCGACGACGCCCTTGCGCCGGGGAGCGGCGGACCCGTCCCGGGTGAGGTGCAGCAGCCCGGCCGACGGCGTCGAACGCGCGTTCGCCACGGCGCCGGGAAGTTTGAAGGCGTGGATGAAAGCCGCCGAGTAGAAGCTGACCGTGTCCGGCGGCCCCAGCCACGTGTAGGGCCGCGCCCGTTCCAGCAGCGACTGCTCCTTGCCGGTCGGCACGCGTATGCCGCGGCTCGGTACATGGAGGTCCTTGGCCTTGGTCCGCCATGGCGAAATGCTGCTCAACCGGCCCTCGCCGATGGTGAAGGATGCTGCCGCCAGTTCCGCGGGCAAGGGTCTCGCTGTTGCCATGCGCCTATTAGGCCACAGTGCGGTCCGGGCTGCGCTGCGTTATCCACAGCCTCGTCCCCGTGGGCGGCGGCGCAGCCTGAGGCCCGGGAAATGGATCCGCCGGGTGGGCAGATCAGGGCGGATTTGGGGCGCGGATCCGCCCTCATCTGCCCACAGGGCGGTCGTGCTGATTTCCGGCTGCGGATTCCCGGCACCTGCTTTGCCGGATCCGATCAGCGGTGCCATTGAAACCGTCGGCCCCCGGGCATAGTCTCACTGTGTCTTCATCACTCCCCCCAGACGCACTGGCCCGGCAGAGCCATCTTCACTGCCTCCAACAGAAAGCAGGACCCCACAATGCCAACACCAGACCACCCCAACGGAGCGCCCTGCTGGATCGACCTGCTGACCTCCGATACCGAAAAGGCCAAAGCGTTCTATGGCGAGCTTTTCGGCTGGATTTTCGAGACGGGCGATCAGGAGAAATACGGCGGCTACATGACAGCGCTGAAGAACGGCAAGTCCATCGCCGGAATGATGCAGAAGCAGGAAGCCCAGGCCGGCTTCCCGGACGTGTGGTCCACCTACCTGCGCACTGACGATGCCAGGGCCACGGTCAAGAGCGCGGCGGAGCACGGCGGACAGGTCTACATGGAACCCATGGACGTGCCCGAACAAGGCAGCATGGCCATGGTGGGCGATGCCACCGGCGCGTCTGTTGGTATCTGGCAGCCCGGCGAGATGAAGGGCTACGAGCTCGCCGCTGAACCGGGCACCCCCGCCTGGCACGAACTCCATGCCCGGGACTACGCCAAGGCTGTGCAGTTCTACCAGGACGTGTTCGACTGGGAAACCGAAGTCCTGAGTGACAGCCCGGAATTCCGCTACACAACGCTGGGAGCCGGAGACGACGCCAAAGCCGGAATCATGGATGCCTCGGGCTACCTTCCCGCCGGAGTCCCGGCCAGCTGGCAGATCTACTTCGCCGTCGAAGACACGGACGCCGCCATCGAGAAGGCCGTCGCAATGGGAGCCGAAGTGATCGACGGACCCGACGACAGTCCCTTCGGCCGGCTGGCCACCCTCGCTGACCCCACCGGCGCAGTGTTCAAAATAGTGGCCGAAACCCAACAGGGGGCCCAGGCCGCCGCAGACGCCTAAACGCGCAGCGCGGACAACCCGTTCCCGCCTAATTACCAAAATTGTTGTAAGAAATACCGGCCAGCCCCTTTCCCAAGGGCTACTGGCCGGTATTCTGCTGTGGAGCGTCCGGCCGAGGCACCCGGGCATCACTCACAGGCATCACCAGAAACCCTGACCCGGGCGTTCGAGCCGTTCCGGGAAGGCTGTGACGCGTTCCGCTGGGGGACGTCTCGCCGAATGCACATGCCGTACACATCGTGTTCATTCATCCCTGTTTTGCTGTGCCGGAAGCTGCTTGACCAGGAGCAGTGACCGGCAGTCCGTTGGCATCACGCGGACACATTCCACCCAGCCCTTACCCGGGCACCTAATGAGAGTTAGAGCGGATGAAACGCATACCTTGGAAAACCGCGCTCGGGACAGCGCTGTCAGTGGGGCTCATCGCAGCCCCACTGGCCGCTGTCCCGGCGTTTGCCGTGGAGGTCTCCCCGGCTGCTGGCGCCTCGCCAGTCATCATCAACGAGGCATACCTCAGCGGCGGCAGCGCCGGAGCAGCCTACAAGAACAAGTTCGTTGAGCTGTACAACACCTCGGACGCCCCGGTTTCCCTGGACGGCTGGTCGCTGCAGTACCGCGCCGCAACAGGTACATCGGCGCCCAGCTTCGCCGCCCCACTGACCGGCAGCATCCCTGCCAAGGGCTACTACCTGCTTAAGGGCGGCGCCAACGGCGGCACCGCCGCCGCCGGCGCCGAACTCCCCGCCGCTGACGTCACCGCCACCGGTTTCAACCCTGCCATCGGCGGCGGAACCATCGTGCTGGCCAAGCAGGCCGCCGCGCTGAACCCGCTGGCAACCGGTTCGGTCATCGAGCCCGCCAACGTCGCGGACCTGCTCGGCTATGGCTCGTCCAACACCTTCGAGGCCCAGGCCGCCACCGCGCCGTCGGGCACGGGTGACGTCAAGAGCGTGAACCGCAGCAACGGCGTTGACACCAACAGCAACGCCGCGGACTTCACCCTGAACGCGACAATCACCCCCAAGGCCGTCAACGGTACGGCCGCCCCCGTTGATCCTCCGGTCGATCCGGGCCCGGTCACTCCCCCTGCCACCAAGACCATCGCCGAGATCCAGGGCAACGGTACCGCCAGCCCGCTCGTAGGCACCTCCGTGACCACCCGCGGCAAGGTCACCGCCACGTTCCCCACCGGCGGGTTCGCCGGCTACTACATCCAGACCCCCGGCACCGGCGGCGACCTGACCCCGGCCAACCACACGGCGTCGGACGCTATCTTTATCTTCTCGTCGGCCACGGCAGGTTCCGTCCAGGCCGGCGACTACGTCGAGGTGTCCGGCACCGTCAGCGAATACTTCGGCATGACCCAGATGACGGTTGCCGCCCCGGCGGACCTGAAGAAGCTCACCGAGGCAGCCCCTGAGGTCAAGGCCACCGGTTTTGCCCTCCCGGCCGAGGAATCCTTCCGCGAATCCCTCGAAGGCATGCTGCTGGCCCCGCAGGGTCCCGTGACCGTGAGCGATAACTATTCGCTGAACCAGTACGGCGAAATCGGCCTGGCCGGCGGCACCACGCCGCTGGAGCAGCCCACCGCCGTCGCCGAGTACGGTTCCGCCACGTACACCGCCACCGTCGCCGAGAATGCCTCCCGCGGCATCAAGCTCGACGACGGCGCCACCACCAACTTCCTCAAAGACGCCACCACCAAGGCCCTGGAACTGCCGTACCTGAGCACGGCGGATCCTGTCCGCGTCGGTGCGCCGGTGAGCTTCAAGACCAACGTGGTGCTGAGCTACACCAACAACTCCTGGAAGTTCCAGCCGCTGACCCACCTGACCCCCGCCAACGCGGAGGCAGTCCAGCCGGTCAGCTTCGGCGCCACCCGCACAGACGCTCCGGCAGCAGTGGGCGGCAACCTCAAGATCGCCTCGTTCAACGTGCTGAACTACTTCCCGACCACCGGCGACACGATCGCCGGTTGCAAGTTCTACAACGACCGGGCGGGCAACCCCATCACGGTCAGCGGCGGCTGCAATGTCCGCGGCGCCGCCAACGCGGAGAACCTCAAGCGCCAGCAGGACAAGATCGTCGCCGCCATCTCCAAGTCCGGCGCCGACGTCGTCACCCTCATGGAGGTTGAAAACTCGGCGCAGTTCGGCAAGAACCGCGACGACGCCCTGGCCAAGCTGGTTGACGCGCTGAACATCGCCACCCCCGGGATCTGGGACTACGTCCGCACGCCGGCTAACGCACCCCCGCTGGCCGACGAGGACATGATCCGCACCGCATTCATCTTCAAGAAGGCCGTCGCGGAGCCGGTGGGTGAGTCCATCATCCTCAACGACACCGCAGCCTTCGCCAGTGCCCGCAAGCCGATGGCGCAGGTCTTCAAGCCGGTCGGCGCCTCCGATGACAAGAAGTTCATCGCGATCGCCAACCACTTCAAGTCCAAGGGCTCAGCCGCGACTCCGGAGGACACCGACAAGGGCCAGGGCGCCTCAAACCTGGCCCGCACCGCACAGGCCAAATCCCTGCTCGCGTTCTCGAACGAGCTGCAGGCCTCCAAGGGCACCGACAAGGTCTTCCTGATCGGCGATTTCAACTCCTACGCCAAGGAAGACCCGATCAACGTCTTCACGGCCGCCGGATACGTCAACCAGGACGACAAGGCCAAGAACGCCGATGGCTCCGCCAAGCACTCCTACCTCTTCGGTGGCATGGTGGGCTCCCTGGACCACATTCTCGCCTCCCCGGGTGCCAACGCCATCGTCACCGGCGCCGACATCTGGAACATCAACTCCGTGGAGTCCGTCGCCCTGGAGTACAGCCGCTACAACAACAACGTGACCGACTACTACGCCGCGGACCAGTTCCGGGCGAGCGACCACGATCCGGTGGTGGTCGGGCTGAACCTTCCCATCACCCCGGCCAGCGTTGAGCTGAACTTCCTCGGCATCAACGACTTCCACGGCCGCATCGATTCCAACACCGTGTTCTTCGCGGGAACCATCGAAAAGCTGCGGGCCCAGGCTGCCCCCGGCGCCACGGCGTTCCTCTCCGCGGGCGACAACATCGGCGCCTCGCTGTTCGCCTCGGCCGTTGCCAAGGACCAGCCGACCATCGATGTGCTGAACGCCCTTGAGCTGCAGACCTCGGCCGTGGGCAACCACGAGTTCGACGGCGGCTGGGCCGACCTGCGCGACCGCGTCATCGCGGGCGGCAACAACGCCAAGTTCCCGTACCTTGGCGCCAACGTCTACAAGAAGGGCACCACCGAGCCGGTGCTGCCGGAGTACACGGTCCTCGACATGAACGGCGTCAAGGTCGCCGTGATCGGAACCGTCACGCAGGAAGTGCCCTCGCTGGTCACCCCCGCGGGCATCGCCGATCTCGAATTCGGCGACGCCGTCGACGCGATCAACCGCGTCGCCGCGAAGATCAAGGCGGCGAAGCTCGCCGACGTGATCATCGTGGAGAACCACGACGGCGCCGGTTCCGGAGCGCCGGAAGGTTCCACCCTGGCGCAGGAAGTCGCCGCCGGCGGCCCCTTCGCCAAGATGGTCACCGAGGTCACCCCGGATGTTGCGGCGATCTTCAACGGCCACACCCACAAGCAGTACTCCTGGGACGCTCCGGTCCCGGGCGTTGAGGGCAAGACCCGCCCGATCGTCCAGACCGGCAACTACGGCGAGTACATCGGCCAGATCCAGCTCACCATCGACACCAAGACCAAGTCGGTCACCGGCTACAAGGCCGGCAACGTCAAGCGGACCACCTCCGCTGACCAGCCGGCCGACGTTCTGGTCCGCGATTACCCGCGGGTCGCCGCCGTCAAGACCATCGTTGACAAGGCCCTGGCCGACGCAGCAGTGGTGGGCAACCAGCCTGTCGGCAAGGTGACCGCGGATATCACCACCGCGTTCGGCGGCTCCCCCGCCGTGCGTGACGACCGCGCGAACGAGTCCACCCTGGGCAACCTGGTCGCCGATTCCCTCGTGGATTCGCTCAAGGCTCCGGAACTGGGCGGCGCCGAGATCGGCGTCGTCAACCCGGGCGGCCTGCGCAACGAGCTGTACTTCGCGCCGGACGGGACCGTCACCTACGCCGAGGCCAACGCGGTCCTGCCGTTCGTGAACAACCTGTGGACCACGTCGCTGACCGGCGGGCAGTTCAAGACGCTCCTGGAGCAGCAGTGGCAGACCAACCCGGACGGCACGGTTCCCAGCCGCGCCTACCAGCAGCTGGGCCTGTCCAAGAACGTCAACTACACCTACGACGCCGCCCGCGCCGCCGGTGACCGGATCACCTCGATCCGGGTCAACGGCGCGCTGATCGACCCGGCGAAGTCCTACCGGATCGGAACGTTCAACTTCCTGGCAACGGGCGGCGACAACTTCCGGATCTTCAAGGAAGGCACCGGCACCAAGGACTCCGGACTCGTGGACCGCGACGCGTGGATCAAGTACCTGCAGGCACACAGCCCTGTGGCACCCGACTTCGCACGCCGCTCCGTGGCCGTGGTGAACACCACCGCAGCCGAGGTCAAGGGCGGGGGAGCCCTCACCCTGGCTGTCTCCAAGCTGGACCTCACCTCGCTGGGCAGCCCGGCCAACGCCTCGCTGCGCGCCGAGTTCACGGATGCGAAGGGCACCGTAACGGCCCTTGGCACGGTTCCGGTTTCCGCCGGCACCGCCACGGTGGATCTGAAGGTACCCGCCGGCGCAGCCGCCGGCACAGGCACGCTGGTGCTCACCGCCGTCGAATCCGGCACCGTGGTGAAGGCGAGCGTCCAGGTCGCTGCCACCACACCGGTCCCGCCGAAGTGCACCGTCCCGGTTCCGCCGACGAAGTGGTACGACTTCAAGGGCTGGATCAAGTACACGATTGCCTGGGTCCAGTACCTGAAGTGCCTTAAGGGCTAGTTTCCCGGCCCTGACCCAGTGAGCATGCCCTCCCCCGGGCTGCAGCAACGGACATATTGCCAATAT